>DEIJ01000079.1 GCA_002352365.1 Dehalococcoidia bacterium UBA2777
ATAAAATCATGATATATCCTGATTACAGTGCCATAATGCCTATACTTGGCCTTCTATCTGAGTAACGGTCAGGCGAGGTTTATTTTCAGTTGAACTTCGCTATAATAGAAGCGCTAAGTGAAAGTGGTCGCTTCAAGGCGATAAAATTGGGGACATATGTATATGTCGAGACCAGAAGGTATAAGCTTGACTAGGAAGCATATCTTAGTTCTTGGTGGTGCTCGTAGTGGGAAAAGCCAGTTTGCTCAAAACCTGGCTCGAGAGTTGGGGGGCCAAGTGCTCTTCGTGGCCACCGGCGAGGCCAAGGATGAAGAGATGGAGCAGCGCATAACCCAACACCGCCGCAATCGGCCATCATCCTGGCGTACTCTAGAAGCACCTATAGGGGTAGCTGAGAGAATAGGCCAGGAGGCTAGCGACGCTGAGGTGATAATCCTTGATTGCCTAGCTCTGCTTATCTCCAATCTATTACTCTATGAAGGGGATAGGGTAACAGATTATTGTATTGCTGAAGAGAAAATGCTAGCTGAGGTGAAAAAGCTCATTGATTGTACGAACAAATTGGATGCTCACTTCATTATTGTCTCCAATGAAGTAGGTCTGGGACTTGTGCCCCCCAATAAATTGGGCCGTATCTATCGCGATCTCTTAGGCAGAGCTAATCAGCTCCTGGCCAAAAATGCCACCGAGGTCTATCTATTGGTCGCCGGCCTGCCGCTAAGAATCAAGCCAGCTACCAACTTACTACTATGAAGTGGTGAACATGAAGCTGGCTATCATCGGCTTGAAGTAGTTCTGATCCATTGCCCTGAAGTTATTACTCGGGGCAACGCAGGCAATCAAGTAGCAGGTTTTGTTTTTTATATATATAAGTTGCTTGGAGGTGAGATTCTCCATAGTATAATCCTTGGTGACAATAGGCACATAAAGTTCTTCAGGATCAATAAGCTCGGCTACTTGTATCATGACTGCTCCTTGTTCCTGCTTAGGGCCAGCAAAGGCAATCATCAGGCAGAATCGACCAGTTTGGTCTGTCACGCTCCAGTGGCTAGGATAATTGATGGCAAAGCCATACTTCTGGTTAGTATAGGTAGTCCAGCCGGCAAGATTTTCGCTGGTCTTGGCAGATGCTATGGTGGCCAGGGGCAGTGAATCTTGACCCGCTGGCTGAGCGACTGAGGTCTGCCCTAGGAAGCTACCCATACCTAAGCCTATCACTAGAGCCAAAAATATACTGAGAATGACTTTGCTCCTTTTCATCTTCCCTCCTTCCGGTTAGCTGCTTCCCGACTACAACCGACACCTTTTGATTATAACTTGGAGTAAAACAGATTTCAAATCCCGCTGAGGATTTGTTAGTATTAAATCGGTTATGCGAGTTGTTTTTATGGGCACGCCTGAGTTTGCTGTGCCTACTCTGGTAGCTCTTGTCGGGAGTGAACACCAGGTAGTTGCCGTCTATACTCAACCGGATAGGCCTGCAGGGCGAGGGCGAGGGCTTGGCTTATCAGCGGTGAAGAAGGAGGCACTGGCGTATGGATTGCCTGTATGGCAGCCCGCTACCTTAAGGCAAACTGGGGAGATAGACAGACTAGCCGATCTAAAGCCCGAAGTGATCGTAGTAGCTGCTTTCGGGCAGCTCCTACCTCAAAGCATTCTCGATATCCCCCCCCTCGGCTGCCTCAATGTTCATCCTTCACTGCTTCCCAAGCATCGCGGTTCCTCTCCAGTGGCGACGGCCATCTTGAATGGAGATGAGACTACTGGGGTGACTATCATGCTTATGGATAAAGGATTCGATACTGGCCCTGTTCTGGCCCAGCAGCAAATCGCTATCTCCCCCGAAGATACTACCGGCACACTCTCAGCTAAGCTAGCTCAACTTGGCGCTGATTTGCTAAGGCAAACTCTGCCTCTTTGGATGAGCGGGGGATTGACCCCCCAGCCTCAGGATGACAACCTGGCTAGCTATTCTAAGCCTATTACCAGGGAAGAGGGGGAGATAGACTGGCATCTTGAGGCTGTCGAGTTATGGCGGAAGGTGCGAGCTTTCCAGCCCTGGCCAGGGTGCTACACTAGGTGGCAGAATAAGCAGCTTAAAATCATTGCTGCACTCCCCTTGCCTCGAGAGTCAGAGCATGAACCAGGTAAGGTATTGGCTATAAAACCATCTCTAGGAGTTTCTGTGGGGGTACAAACCGGTGAGGGAGTGTTGGGGATTTTGCGACTTCAGCTTGAGGGGAGGAGAGCAATGGATATCGAGGAATTCTTGCGTGGGCAAAGGGGCTTTGCGGAGGCATTGCTCCCTTGCTAAACCACCCCACGAAAATCTTGCGATTTCGGTGGGGGCCCCGGTGATTTAAGATTAGATTTATCGGGGGTCCCCAAAAAGTCTGGCGACTTTTTGGGGTTTATCTAGCTTGCCCCATTTTGGCTGTTGTCTCGGAGTTGTTGAATAAGCCTCTCCCCATACTCTAGCAGCACCTCGGTTCGCTGAGCAGAGCCTTTTTTTGTCTTCAGGTACATGTTGAGGGCATCGAGAGGGGTTATTTCCTTGCTCGGCCAACTCGAAAGCCTAATGCACTGCTCTCGCTCTACCTCCTTAGCGATGGTGACGTATTTCGCCTCCTGAAGCGCCTGGCATATCTCCGACTCCGAAACAAGCCGCTCACTAGACTCTGGGATGGCGATGCGCACCCGCACTATAGCATCCCTAACTTCATCCCCTCGCTGGGCAATGGCCTCTACCACTAGCTTGGTGGGGTTGACATCCTGAGGAGAAATATCGACTGGGATGGTAACAAAGCGACGTGCCTTAACCGGATGAAAGTCAAAGCAAGTCTCCCTCCCGCTATCTACTTGGGCCACGAAGAAGCCTTTAGGCTCTCGTTCATCGCTGAAATCAATGCGCTGTAAGCTTCCCGAGTAGACTACCGGGGGGTCATAGGAAAGGATTTGACTTTGGTGGATGTGTCCCAAAGCAACATAGCTGAACAGGTGATTAGCCAGGCAAGATAAGGGGAGAATAGGATCACTGCCAATCATCATGGCTTTTTCTGAGCCAGCTCGGGCACAAGATAGGGAAACATGAGCCACCAAGATGGCCAGCTCCTTGGGGTCAAGTTCTTTTATCTCAGCAGCAAGGAAGTGGGTTAGCATATCCTCCTGCCTGTGTTGAATCTCCTCTAAAGTAAGATTCTTGGTTCCCTCTTGAGAGAGCAGTGTGCTGCGCCTTAGCCAAGGTAGAGCTGCTATTTGAGCCGCACCGTGCTTGGTGTTAACTCGATAAATAGCCGGGCGGTTAGCCACAATGACATTCTCTATCGCCAGGGTGTCGAAAATTTCCACTGCAGTGGCCCGACTTATGGCATTGGGCAAGTCATGATTGCCGACCAGGAGTAAAGTGGGGATGTGGCTTGCGGCTAGCCTTTTAATCCGCTTGGCGAACTCTCGTTGCTGAGTACAGTTTGGCTCACGGCTCCTGTAGGCATCGCCACAAAATAACACCATATCGATATCATTGGCCAAGGCAAAGTCTACCACCTCATCTAAGGTGGCCAGGAAATCACCAAAGCAACTAGACAGGCCAGTAGCCGGATCGAGGTGGCTGTAGTTTTCCACTCCAAGATGGAGGTCGGCAAAATGAAGGATTCTCACCCTATCCCCTCCAAATCATGCCTCCAGGGGGCAGTACTTCAATGGATTCCCCACTTAGCTTCGCTGCCAATGTCGCCTTTAATACTTCAATAGGAACCCGGATTTGTTTCATAGTATCCCGCTCTCGAATGGTGGCTTGGTGATCTTCGAGGGATAAAAAGTCCACAGTGACACAAAATGGAGTGCCGATTTCATCTTGACGCCGATAGCGCCGTCCTATACTCTGTGAGTCATTGTATTGGGTCATAAAGCTTCCCCGCAACTGGGTATAGACTTCTTTAGCCAATGGCACCAGCCGCTCATTCCGACTTAGCGGTAGAACAGCAACTTTAACTGGGGCAAGAGAAGGGGAAAGCCGCAATACCACCCTGGTCTCACCCTCGGCTAACTCTTCATCATAGGCGTCGATGAGGAAGGCAAGAGCAGAGCGGTCTACACCTGCTGAGGGCTCGATAATGTAGGGGAGGATACGCTGCTCACTTTCCTCCTCAAAATAACTCAGCTCTTTGCCACTGTAGTGGGAATGCTGCACCAGGTCGAAGTCAGTTCGATTGGCAATCCCCTCAAGCTCCGCCCAACCCATAGGGAAGAGATATTCAATGTCATAGCAATCTCGGGCGTAATGAGCTAACTCCTCCTGGCTATGGCGGCGGAGGCGAAGATTGTCTTGGTTTATCCCCAGCCTTAGATACCAATTGAATCTCTCCTCAAGCCAGTAGTTGAGCCACTCCTCATCGCTCCCTGGTTTGACAAAGAATTCCATCTCCATCTGCTCGAATTCTCGAGTTCTAAAGATGAAGTTACCTGGGGTAATCTCATTGCGGAAAGCCTTGCCTATTTGGGCAATGCCAAACGGTAGCTTCTTCCTGGTGCAAGCCAGCACATTGGAGAAATTGACAAAGATGCCTTGAGCTGTCTCGGGGCGCAGGTAAACCACACTTGCCTCCTCCTCTACTGGTCCCATGAAGGTCTTGAACATCAAATTAAATAGGCGGGGCTCGGTCAATTCGCCGCCGCAATGGGGGCAATTTTTGCCCCTCCCCTCGTCAGCCCGCCATCTGAGATGGCATGATTTGCACTCTACTAAGGGGTCGATGAATCCTTCAAGGTGGCCGCTGGCCTGCCAAGTTTGTGGATGCATCAGGATGGCGGCATCCAGTCCGACAATGTCATCTCTTTCCTGCACCATCGAACGCCACCAGGCTTCTTTAATATTACGCTTCAGCTCCACCCCCAGTGGTCCATAATCCCAGCAACTACCTAAGCCACCATAGATTTCGCTGCTCTGGAAAATAAAGCCACGCCGCTTGCACAAGGAGACAATCTTGTCCATATCTACTCTGGTTGACATCTGCTCAGTTCTCACCCACTTCGATCGTTTACCATAAACTTAGCAATTTCCTTTGGCGCTGTCAAAACAGGTTCGCTTGACATACTAGACTGAATATCGAACAATGAACATGAGGTGATGTTATGATTGTAAGAAGGCTGGAGCTAGGTCCTTTCCTATCCAACTGCTACATTGTAGGTTCCCAGACAACCAAACAGGGGATAATCATCGATCCTGGTGCCGATGCCAAGGTTATTCTGGATAATGTAAATCAACTCGGTCTCACCATCCCTTTGATTGTGGCTACCCATGCCCATATTGATCACGTCGGGGCTTTACAATCTGTTAAGCAGGCAACTAAGGCCGAGTTTGCCATACACGAGGCCGAAACCCATAGCAAAGTGCTGGAAAAACTTGCCCAGGTGTTTGGCAGGGTAATGGGGGCCTCTCTCGAATCCCTTCCTGAGCCAGATAGGTTACTCCGCGGTGGTGATAGCATCGATCTCGGAGATTTGCATTTCCTTGTTCTTCATACCCCCGGTCACAGCCCGGGTGGTATCTGTCTCTTAGGCCATGGGGCAGTTTTCTGTGGTGACACTTTGTTTAACTATAGCATCGGCAGGACAGATTTCCCCGGTTGCAGCTCCAGCCAGTTGATGAATAGCATTCATACTAAGCTCATGATCCTACCCGACGAGACAAAAGTATTCCCCGGACATGGGCCAGAGACTACCATTGGCTTTGAGCGCAAATGGAATCCCTTCCTTCGTGACTAACAACCGCAACTCCCGCCACCACACCTATGATCGCGCGGTAAGCGTTCACCCACTTATAGTTCATACCGTAACTTCCTGGACTCATCCTGGCAGCCCGCGGTCTTGTAATCCCCCTATATCCCCGTTTATAAAAGGGGGGCCAAGGGGGATTTGCCGGCCGATGTCCAGCCGCGTTCAAATTAAATCAGCCCAGACGCCCCCATTAGAACCGGGGCAAGAACCAGCGATATCACCGCCATCAACTTTATCATAATATTCAAGGAAGGCCCTGAGGTATCCTTCATTGGGTCACCTACGGTATCACCAACCACAGCCGATTTATGTGCCTCCGAGCCTTTCCCCCCAAGATTACCCCGCTCTATCCACTTCTTAGCATTATCCCAAGAACCCCCCGCATTAGCTAATGTTATCGCCAGCAAGAATCCGCTAGCCACTGCCCCAATCAGAAAGCCCGCTAAGCCTTCTTTCCCCAACACAAAACCTACAAGTATCGGAGCAGCTACTGCCATCAATGCTGGAGTAATCATCTCCCTTAATGCCGCCTTGGTGCATATATCAACACACCTGCCATACTCTGGCCTGGCCGTGCCTTCCCATAAACCTTTTATCTCCCGGAATTGGCGTCGCACCTCGTTGACTATCAGCGAGGTGGTCCTGCCCACTGAGCCCAGAGTCATCGAGCAGAAGACGCCGGGGAGCATAACCCCGATGAATAGCCCGGCTACTACCGGGGCATCCAGTAGAGTAAGCTTAGAGACATCGATCCCCACTGCCTGGGTATAGGATAACATCAGAGCCAGAGCGGTGAGAGCTGCCGAGCCAATGGCGAAACCTTTCCCCGTTGCTGCTGTGGTGTTCCCCAAGGAGTCAAGGGCATCAGTTCGCTCCCTGATTTCCGGGGGGAGATGGGACATTTCTACAATCCCCCCCGAGTTATCAGCCACCGGGCCGTAGGCATCGGTGGCTAGAGTAATTCCCAAGGTAGATAACATACCGATACCAGCGATAGCCACACCATAGATATCGGCAAATTGATAGGCAACAAGCATGGCAGCAGCCACCAAGATAATCGGAATCATACTACTAAATAGACCGTTGGCAAATCCGGTGATTATTGTTGGGCCGGTTCCGGTTACCGAGGCCTCTGAGACACGCCGTGTTGGCGAGTAGGCATATGAGGTAAAATAATTAGTACTCTCTCCGATTATTACCCCGGCAATTAGCCCGGCGAGAATAGCCCACAGCACCCCCCAACTTGCATCCAGGAAATAAACCGCCGCGGCAGCAAAGGCTGCGGTAAGGATCGAGGCGGAGAAGGTACCACGGCGTAGGGCACCAAGTAATGCCCCCATTTCCGGTTTCTCACCCACCCTCACCAGGAATGTGCCAATGATCGAAGCAGCGATTCCTCCCACCGCCACCATCATCGGCAGATACCATGCTGTCTTGGCGTCGGCAGCAAGATTGGCAGTTATTGCCACCGCACACAGCGTCATGGTAGCGATGATTGACTCTACATATGACTCAAATAGGTCGGCCCCCATCCCAGCCACGTCACCAACATTGTCACCCACAAAATCGGCGATAACCGCGGCGTTGCGGGGGTCATCTTCGGGAATCCCTTTCTCTACCTTGCCCACTAAATCGGCCCCAGCATCTGCCCCTTTGGTGTAGATCCCCCCACCAACCCGAGCAAAAAGGGCTACTCCTGAGGCGCCAAAACCGTAAGCAGGAATAATTTTGATGAATTCTGCAGTGCCTAGATTGTGGAAGGCAAAGTAAATGATGCTCAGTCCCAGGATACCAATGCCCACGACGCACATTCCCATTACCCCACCACCACGGAAGGAAACCCTTAAACCTTCATTTAGGCTCTTGGTGGCAGCGTGAGCTGTTCTGGCATTAGTCCTGATGGCCATATTCATCCCAGCATAGCCGGCACCCATAGAACACAAAGCGCCAAAGATAAATGATACCGCTACTCGCCAGCCAAGGTCGGGAATGCAGGCCAGGATGATGGCCACCACGGCCACAAATATGGCCAATATTTGATACTCACGGTGCAGGAAGGCTAAGGCACCCTCTTTGATGGCGGCGGATATCTCCCTCATCCTCTCCGAGCCCGGCTCACGCTGCAACACATAAACAGCCAAAAATCCGCCAAAACCCAGGGCTAATACGCCAGCTATCACCGCTATATATATAACATCCATACCTTAACCCCTTTCCAAACTAGAGATGACAAGCCACCAAATTGGCAAGTTTACCACTTGTGAATCATCCCGTCAATTCTTTCGGTTAAATCTTGTTGCTTAATGGCTAGGGTGAGGTCACTACGGGTCTTTTCTAAGATACCCCGAACTATATCAGTAGTCCGCCTTAAGCCAAAGGTTAACGCATCGGGAAAGTCCATAGTCACCAGCACATTGTAGATCTCATCCATAATAGATAACAGTTCTTCACATCTTGAGGCATCCCCCTTCCTTATAGCATCAAGCAGATGACGGCGCAGCTCACCTGCTGCTTCAGCCATCCCGTGTAGATAGGCAGCATACCTGACACCCAGTGTCTCAGGCTCAGGTAGAGCCTCCCCCAAAACCAGCTTTAAGGTGATGCTACCTTCGGCATATTCCTTCTGGGCATCATGAACAAAGCCAGCATAGCGGAGGTCATCATGCTGAGCGAGGGTCTCATTTACCTCATCGAGGAAGTGGTGAGCGGCATCTAGAAGGGAGCGAGAGTGGTCGAATTCCCCACGATGCACCGCCCGAATAGCATTAGCACTGGAGCGAATCACCTCCCGACAAAGCCTTAATGCCTTTTCCCGGGCAGCATCTTTAGCAGCCAAGTTCGACCGGATGCGTTGAACCATTGCTTCAAGGTTAGACATTGGGCTTTCCACCCTTGGCTTGCGCCACTTTTGCTGCTAGCCTATGAGTGGCACTTTCTATATCCTCTGCCCCTAAGATGGCGTGGATCACCGCTACACCATCCGCTCCACCCCGGATCACTTCAACTACATTAGTTTCATCGATGCCACCGATGGCGATAAGGGGGCAAGATGCTGCCTGCCTAATCTGGGTCAATATCGCCAACCCAGCCGGCCTGATATTCTCTTTCGACATAGTAGGATAGAGCGACCCCACGGCAATATAATCAGCCCCCTCAGACTGGGCTTGGCGAGCTTCAGCCAAAGTGGCTGTAGAACAGCCGATGAGCTTATCTATAGGCAGTAGGCGGCGGGCTTGGGTTAGTGGCAGGTCTTGTTGGCCGAGGTGAACCCCATCAGCTCCAACCGCCAAAGCTAAATCTAGCCAGTCATTGATAATGAATAACGCTCCCTCCTCGGCACATACCGCTTTAAGCCTTTGAGCTCTATCCAAAACCTTTCGTTTATCACTTTGCTTATCTCTCAACTGAATTGCCTTTGCCCCCCCATGAATTGCTTGCCGAGCTACCTCCTGCTCATCACGGCCTTGTAATGCTTGGATATCTAAAATGAGGCAAACCCCAGCTAGTTGAGCGACCTTGTCTTGACGGACTAACTTGGCCACTAAATCTTGCTCTAGCTTATACAGGGTGAAGCGGGCTTGTTTAAACTCTAGCGAACTGGCGGGGGGGGTGGGGGGGAGCTTGGCAAATTCTTCCATCACCCGCAGCGATTGCTGCACTCGGCGGGAATTGGCTACGGCCAGGGCGGGAAGATCAGCTCGCTGCCCTTCATCAGGTGTCTCAATATCTCGAGCCATATCCCCCACGGTATTTCGGGCTACCAGCAGCCGCTGTGGAGCGAAATGACTGCTCTGTTGCAAATTATGACGCAAGATCTTAAATTGTCTGCTAAGCTCGCCATCATTGAGCACAAAGCGGGCAATATCTTCTAGCACCCGCAAGCCCTCCCCGATGCGATCAAGGTTAGCATCGATAAGACGCTCTACCACTATCTATATCTCTTTAAGCCCCGGCTGGAGGTCCTTCACTGGTTCGGGTAATTCCCCCTGTCGAGCTGCCTGAATCATCTGTTGGGCCTTCTCAGGTATCTCTACACCCATCTCCTTGAACCTCTTCTCCGTCCAGCGGCCGATATTACGGGGATCTTTGTAATAATCCGGCCCAGGAAACATGGTTGGTTCACCAGCTTCCTCGTGGGTAGTCTTTAGCGACTTATGGAAGGCAAAGCCGGAGATAAGCCGGGTTAAATCCTTACCGCCACAAGCAGGACAGCTAGGGGATAAGGGCTCAACAATGCTTTTTACCAGAAGGCTTAGTTTTTGATGGCAAGAATTACAGCAGAACTCATAAATAGGCATAGGCAATCACTCAGTTTCCGGAGGCCCAGGCTCTCGGGGAGGTAGCTGCCTATCCTGCATTTCGCCTGCTACTTTGTCCCACCTCTCCCCCCTCTCCAGCCTCTCTGTCATCTCTTCATACTCAGGACCTATCTCCCCACCCCCTGCTCCTTCCATTTTCTTCGACCATTGGGCCATGGCACGGGGATCGTTGGCCATCATACCACGGACTAATTGAGAATCGGAGAGGATATCTTCGTAGACATCTTTATATGTTTTATGAACAGCAAAAGTAGAGAAAAGGCGGCTGAGGTTATGGCTACCGCAACGGGTGCACCTGACTTGGGGCACGTCAGCAAAGTTTCTCAGATATAGGGCTACCACCTGGTGGCAATTATTGCACCGATATTCATAAACCGGCACCGGCCCACCTCCCCTTGGCAATTCAAGACAAATGAATTTTAGCACAACAA
>DEIJ01000153.1 GCA_002352365.1 Dehalococcoidia bacterium UBA2777
TATTATAGTTACGAAACACTAGCTATAAAGTGAACCTGTTACCGCGCTTTTGGGGCTGGAAGATCCGCTATAAAATAAAAGTGGTACGCGTCTTCCTCCAGCTTTGCATCAGCTATGGGAGGTGTCAAATTTGGGTCTGAGGTGGTCTCGTGAGCACCCCGAGGGGTGGCGCCAGATTCTAAGATGTGCCGGGATAAACCTTAAAACCAGGGTGCTCTCGCCCCGAGGATGGGATCGCTGTAGATTAGGTTTTGGGGCTGACATACTGTAGACTATCGCTGATTGCCGGAATGAAACTTACCTCCCCTGCACTAGACAAAGAAACTCATTTCTGGTGGCAGCTTTTCTACGGAAGAGGCCTCTCATTGCCGAGGTAACTATATTGGCTCCCGGTTTTTTAATTCCGCGCATAGTCATACACAAGTGCTCTGCCTGAATAATCACCGCTACACCATCAGCCCCAACCGCCTCTAGAATGGTATCGGCAATTTGTGTCGTCATTCTTTCCTGAAGTTGCGGGCGCCTGGCGATAATCTCTACTACCCGGGCCAACTTACTGACACCAACAACCCGCCCATCTCCTGAAGGGATATAGCCTATATGAGCTAGCCCGTAGAAGGGAAGGAGATGATGCTCACACATGGAATAAAAAGCGATATCCTTCACGATCACCATTTCCCGATGCCCTTCTTCAAAACCAACACTTAGCTCCTCCTTGGGATCCTTATCCAACCCACTGAAAAGTTCGGCATACATCTCGGCAATGCGCTGTGGCGTACCCACCAGCCCCTCCCGGTTAGGATCTTCGCCAATGGCTTCAATGATGGAAGTCACCGCCCGCTCAATCTTCTCTCGGTCAACCAAAGTAGCCGTTCCTCAGATTTTTGGCCCTTTATACCTGGGGTTCCCTTTAGTAAACCAGGATTCAATAGCATCCTGGGGGCATAAGTTTATGCATCGAAAACACATGATGCAATTATCGCAAAATTTGGGATAATCTGCCATCTTAATTGCTCCTACAGGGCACTGTTGAGCACATAGTCCACACTGATTACATAACTCTAGATTTACTTTTTTCCTAAAGTAGTACTTTATTAGGTTCTGGCGAGCCAAGCATCCTAGAATGCTTATCGGGGTTAAGCAACTAAACTTCCTCTTGGATCGATGAGGGGGTAAAGACGGATCATCCTTATACTGCTTATATTTGTGGACTAAATTCTCTCCAAATCGGATGGCTCCATCTCTATCTTCAGCATTGGGTCTACCTCTATTCAAGATAAACCTGCGCCAGCGAATCATTGTCATACTCTCTTCAGCCCACATTATATAGCTATCAATAAGGATGATCTTCTTTTTAACCACCTCACTAGCTAACTTCGCTACTACCCCCTCCGGCTCCCAGCCACAAGTGCAAAATAGAAAGCCCAATCTGCCTTCTAACTCAGGAAGGTTATGAATAAAATCAGTCACCTTTATAGGGGGCTTCCACACAAAAGTAGGACAAGCAAATCCTACCAAGTCAACATCATTAAAAGTTAGGGCAACCTTTTCTGCCCCACTATCTGTGATATCCACTAGATCACAACACCCTCCACCCTGGCAGATACCCCTGGCCACTAATTCCGCCCCTAAGCGAGTATTGCCGGTGGAAGAAAAATAGAATACTCTAGCCTTCACTATCCACTGCCTGTTGGTAACCACCGACGATTGAGCTATCTTAGTAGTTACATCGACATTATAAAAGAAGATGGTCTCTCTCACAAGGTTAAGCCAGATTGGGGTCTGTAACAACTTGGTCGGCGGATAGGCGCCCCACCTCATGTCATTGTTACGAAAACCTTCATGAGCAACTGCTCACAATGCAGAGATGAAAATGTTTCGGTCCTCCCCACCGAGATTGTTTCGCCTTCGGCTCACAATGACATGACCTTCATAGCTGAATGCTTACGATAATTTAGTCCTGGCCATATACCTTGCGATCTAAGTAGCGGGTATTTTGTGAGGTGGTAATGTAAAGCTCAGCTCCAAGATAAAAAGCGGGGTTCAGCCGAGTTATATCCAGCACCCCCTCGGCGGTAAAGGCGTCCGGTGAGAAGTGAACGGCTACAATCTCCCCCACTACCCACTCGCGGTCTCCATAAGGTCTGTGGTTTACCAGCTTGCACTCATAGCAGGCATAAGCATCTTCCAAGAGAGGCACCTTTGTCTTGACCGGCTCCACCTTGGAGATATGAAATCTTTCGAACTTATCTGTCTTTCTCCCCCCGCTGCCTCCCACCGAGGCCATCAACTCTGCTGACTCAAAGGGCAAAAAATTAACCCCAAACTCCTTGCCCTCTAAAATAAGTTGGAGGGTGAAACGGTGAGGGGCGATGGCTACCCCGTAGAGAGGTGGCTTAAATGAAACAGGGGCGTGCCATGCCACTGTCATAGCATTATCTTTGCCCTCGGCGTGAGAGGTAACTATAGCTGCTATAGCGGGGAAATGATAGTAAAACTTGCCCACACTAGTGGTGCTCACTTGAGCCATTATCACCCTCCAAGGTCAAGGGCTTGTTCTACGGCGCTCAAGCTCGCCGGGAGTTCAGGGAAAGGTTCAGCACCTTTTATAGGGATTTCAGGATCTTTTAGTCCGTTCCCGGTGATCACGCATACCACCCTTTGCCCAGAGAAGTCTTGAGCATTTTGAACCAGCTTGATGAGGCCGGCTAAAGAGGCAGCCGAGGCTGGCTCGGCAAAGATGCCCTCCTTTGTGGCCAAAATCTTTTGGGCGACCAAAATCTCTGCATCGCTGACATAATCGATAATGCCTCCCGATTCATCACGAGCCGCGATAGCACTCTGCCAGCTAGCCGGGTTGCCAATGCGTATTGCTGTGGCGATTGTGCTTGGCTTATCGATAGGATAACCCCGGGCAACAGGCGCAGCACCTTCAGCCTCAAACCCCATCATTTTGGGGGTCTTCTTCGCCTTGCCCATTTGGTGATATTGAACAAAGCCTTTCCAATAGGCAGTAATATTCCCCGCATTGCCTACAGGGATAAACAAGTAATCTGGGGCATCACCCAGCAAGTCTATAATCTCAAAGGCAGCGGTCTTTTGCCCCTCAATGCGGTGAGGGTTAAGCGAATTAACCAAGGTAATAGGATGCTTTCTTACTAGGCTGCGCACTATCTCCAGCGCCTGATCAAAGTTGCCGTCGATAGTGGTTATCTTGGCACCATAAGCTATAGCCTGGGCGAACTTGCCTGAGGCAATGTATCGATGGGGAACAATGACGATGCTCTTAAGACCACCCAGCGCCCCATAGGCGGCTGCTGAAGCGCTAGTGTTGCCAGTAGAGGCGCAAGCAATGGCAGTACTTCCCGCCTCTAAAGCTTTGGCTACTGCCACTACCATGCCACGATCCTTAAATGAGCCAGTGGGATTGTATCCTTCCACCTTGAAATATAACTCTGCACAGTTTAACTCTTTGGCCAACCTTTGCGAGCTGAGCAAAGGGGTATCTCCCTCACCCAAAGTAATCACCGGAGTGGCAGAAGTTAATGGCAGGAAATCGCCATAGCGGTGCAAGACGCCTAAGCCCATGTATCTTTCACCTTTCTCACCGACTGTCCCAATAGGTCATAGCAGAATCGGTGAGCACATTTATACAGGCAGGTAAACCGGAAGCAAAAGCCCTTTCCAAGGCGGGACGGATATCATCACCCTTTTGTACTAACTCTCCGTAGCCGCCAAGAGCCTGCACCATCTTATCATATCTAGTAGCTGGGGCAAGATCTACTGCTACTGCTTGCCCCAAAGGTTGGGCATAACGCTTCACCTGCCCCCAGCAACCATCATTGCTGATGACACAAACTATGGGGAGGTTATGCCTCACCATAGTATCAAATTCCATGGCATTAAACCCAAAAGAGCCATCTCCACTTAGCAGGAGAACCTGTTCACCTGGCCGGGCGAGTTTGGCCGCCATAGCATATCCTGTTCCCACCCCCAAGCACCCCATTGGCCCTGGATCCAACCAATGACCGGGTGAGTTGACGGGTAAAACTCTGGCCCCAAAGGCGACAATGTCACCGCCGTCCCCAATTATGGTAGCCTCCTTGCTTAGAAAATCTGCTATCTCTTTGCATAGTCGAAGCGGATGGATGGGGATTGCCGAAGATGAGAGAAATTGCTGATCTTGCCGGCGAATACTTTCCTCCTCCTCCCTTAATCTTTCTATCCAAGCTGACCTCGCTCTTTGGGGGGGATTTTCGGCCTCCTGAGCTAACTGCTTGAGGATAGCCTGAATATTCCCAGTAATACCCACCTCAATGGCTCTATTGCGGCCGATATCGTAGGGGTCGAAATCGACCTGAATCACCTTTGCTTCTTTGGGGAAAAGGTGACCAAACCCCAATCTGAAGTCTAAGGGGGCCCCGATCACCATGATGACATCAGCACAGCTTAAGGCAAAGCGGCGACTAATGGAAAAGAAAAGGGGGTGATTGGGGGGGATGGAGCCGCGAGCCATCCCGTTTAAGAACAGAGGGGCGATAGCGCTTTCACCAAACTGCTGAAGCTCTTTTGCCGCTTGGGCCCACCAAACTGAGCTACCAGCAATAACTACTGGGTGCTGGGCATTGGCTATCAACTGAGTAGCAAGCTTCACTTGGTGAGGATCCCCCTGTGGCTTGGCAGTGGTTCGATACTTGGTGGGAAAGATGACTCCTGTTTCATCTACCCGTGATGAGAGAACATCCACAGGTATCTCCAGGAAGACAGGGCCCCCTTTAGGCCCAATAGCATACCTAAAGGCTGTGCCGATATACTCCGGGATGCGCTTTGTTTCCAGGACTGTTCTTGCCCACCTGGTGACTGGCTTCATAATCTCGATATGATCAAGCTCCTGTAGAGAGCCTTTCTCCCATTCTGCTACCGGGCTCCTCCCTCCGATCAGGATCAGCGGGCTCCAGTTCCGCAAGGCATTAGCTAGGGCGCTAACCGTATTGGTAATAGCTGGCCCAGCAGTGGCCACAGCAACACCTGGTTTCCCGGTGACTTTAGCCCAACCCTCGGCGGCGTGAGCCGCCGCCTGCTCATGGCGAACATCAATTATGTTGATCCCTTCGTCAATACAGCCATCGTGAATAGCTTGGATATGAGTACCACATAAAGTGAAGATGCACTCCACCCCTTCTTGTTTCAAAGCTTTAGCTACCAGACGACCTCCGTCGAGTTGAGACATGTTTAAACTATCCCCCGGGTAGCTTATAGTATCTTGCCAACATCTTCGCCCAAATCCCCCCGATGGGAGAGATTAGGTGGGGTGAAACCTTTAATCCTGAAAGTCAAGGAAGGTGTCCACTTCTTCCCTTTTACTCGTTCGCTTTTTGAGATAGCCCCGAGCTCGGCAGCAGTTTTCACAAAGGCGCAATTGATGTTTCCCCTCCTCACAAATGTAGCCATATCTCTCGGGGTGTCTCATGACTCGGCTGCAACCATCACACACCAACTCGCCAACTACAATTAGCCCGCTAACTTGAGTGTTCATTTCTCTAAGCTTCGACCCTAATAAAGCTGGCAATCTCCTTGACTACCGCAATTTTTTCCATTTCTTTTAGCGCTTGTTGCATTGCCTTTTCCTTGGCTGGATAGGTCATAATTACTATCTCCGCAGTTTGAGTGCTGACCTCAGATTCCTTTTGAATCACCGAGGCGATGCTGATAAGATGATCTCCTAAAGCTTTAGCTATCTGGGCAAGAACCCCAGGATGGTCAGCGATACTCATTCTGATATAGTAGCGAGTCTCGATCTCCGAAATCGGTGTAATAGTTTTACAATAGCTGGAAAGAGGCCATGGGCTCCCTTTTACTTTTAAGTTGATCTTTTGGGCTAAACTGATTATATCAGCCACAATAGCACTGGAGGTAGGCAAGGCACCAGCTCCCTCGCCGTAAAAAAGCATCTTGCCTACCAAATCCCCTTCCACCTGGACAGCATTATATACCCCATCCACTTTAGCCAGGAGGAATTCTGCGGGGATAAAGACGGGATGAACCCGTACTTCAACAGAATCATTTCTCTCTTTAGCAATAGCCAGGAGCTTTATAGCATAGCCTAGCTCTTTGGCATAGCGGAAATCATGCTCATCAAGGAAAGCGATGCCTTCGCAGTAGACATCCTCGGGCCGAACTATAGTGTGAAAAGCGAGGCTAGCCAGGATAGCCAACTTATAAGCTGCATCTCGACCCTCAATATCATCACTAGGGTTAGCTTCAGCATAGCCTAACTGCTGAGCTTGTCTGAGGGCAGGGGAGAAACTTAAACCTTCTTTAGACATCATGGTTAGAATGTGGTTAGTAGTTCCATTGATAATGGCATAAATAGTGGAAATCTTGTTGGCCACCAGGTCTTGCCTGAGAGGGGTGATTAATGGAATGCCACCACCTACACTGGCTTCATAGAGGATGTCCACTTCGTGTTCCCGAGCCAAAGCTAAAAGCTCAACGCCATGTTTTGCCATTACCTCTTTATTGGCAGTAACCACATGCTTACCTCGGAAGATAGCTTGCTTGATATATTCCCAGGCGGGATGCTCACCACCGATGACCTCAACCACGATATCTATTTCTGGGTCGCCCATGATGTCCTCAACTCTAGTGGTGATGAGGTGGAAATCTATGTCTCGTTTTTTGGCCGGGTCATGTACCAGCACCTTTTTCAGGATTGAGGGACAACCAGCTTGTTGAACTATAACCTCGCTCCGATCTTGCAGTACCTTAGCTACCCTGCCACCAACCTTCCCCAGCCCCATTAACCCGATGCCGATGCTCATCTGGCTACCTGCCACTTCACTACTCATGGATATGACCTAAAGCCCAGTATATCTTCTCCTCATTCAGGTAGTTCTCTAGGGAGGCCGCTTGCTGATGTTCGTTGAACCACTCATTAAAAGCTTTAGCAACTAGCACCTGGCGATCCTCAGAGCTTATCTCTCTTTCTTCAGGTGCATCTTGTGCCTTAATCAGCCAATACCCTCCCCTCTTACTGACCTCCGCATGGTAAATTGGCTCAGATAAGTTGCCGCTTTCAACCTCGAGAGCAGCTTCACCAAATCTTGATTTTATTTCCTCCTCGCTCAGCCAACCTACCTCGCCCCCATTCTCCCTAGAGCTAGAATCCAATGAATTACCCTTGGCAAGTTGGGCAAACTCTTCGTCATCGGGATTGTCTCCCAATTCAGCTCTTATCGCTTCGGCTTTTTCTTTGCTGGCCGTAAGTATGGCCCTAAGGTATACTTTCTCCTCCTCATTTTTGTCCCCTACTTCAATTAACCAGTAACCACCTGTTGTTTGTGTCCAAGGTGTGGTCTCATAAATTGGGCCAGCCATCTCGCCAGGCTCAAGCTGGGAAGAAGCTTCAGCGAAGGCTGGACCAATAAGCTCACGGATAACATCACAAGGCTTCCAACCCATATCACCACCTTCTTCCTTAGAGGCGTAGTGCTGGGAGGAATCTTCAGCCAGCTGAGCGAAATCCTCACCGCTATCCAATTTGGTTTTTATCTCTTTAGCTTCTTCTTCAGTTCCTAGCAACATAGCTTGAACATGAACCTGCAAGGCGATTTTGGGAACTCCCTTGGCAATATGCTCTCGCAGCTTCAGGCGCAATAGCTCTGGTTCTATCTGCATCTCCCTATAATCCAAATCTGTAAGGCGTAATTTTTTTAACATTTCTTGATAACGCTGCTTGAAATCTGTCTCAGATTCCTGGCCCGAGAAGGTGTTTTCGATTTCCTGCTCAATCTCTTCGGGAGTGACCACGATACCAAGTTTGTGGGCAAGCTGGCGTATTAACTCATTAACTTGGATCGAGCCCACGGCTGACTTAGCAGCTGTCATCATCTGTTGGAGGTTTTGGGAATATTGCTCCACCCCATGAAGACGAAGCGTTTTCACATAATAGCGCATATCACAGGTTGTATCGTTCACCATGACTATCGGTTGATGCCATGGTCTAACTCGTGTATCATAGTAGCCATAAGTGACTACTCCTACGATGGAGGCGAGAGCAACAAGGATAGCGATTTGAATGATGTGCCTTGTCCGTGTTTCCCGCTGCCATCTAGAGAGCTGGCGCTTGGTAACTGGCGGCCTAGACTCTACCTTCCGCTTTTTAGTCAAGTCCCCTCTGCCCCTCATTCATGCCATACTTATCTAGCAGTTGTT
The DNA here is from genome assembly GCA_002352365.1 of Dehalococcoidia bacterium UBA2777. Taxonomy (GTDB): domain Bacteria; phylum Chloroflexota; class Dehalococcoidia; order UBA2247; family UBA2777; genus UBA2777. The sequence continues at coordinate 8,215 of DEIJ01000153.1, forward strand.
ATCTTGGGGTTGGTTTCATGGCATGAAGACTACGTCTACTTATTCCCGCAGGCCAACGCCCCCAGTTTTGTGGATATGGGCTGGGGTATAGGGTAGTAAAGCGAGATGCCGTGCCCTCTTTATTGCTTGAGCTAAAGCCCGCTGATGTTTGGGGCAAGTACCCGATCTGTACCGTGACCCAATCCTGCCTCGATCTGAAATATAGCGGCAAAGCTTAGCGGGGTCTTTATAATCTATGTTAGTCAATCTCGCGGCGCAAAAAGCACATCGCCTACGCTTGAAGGCATACTTTGCCCTTACCCTCCTCCGGTCTTTTGGCCTCTGAGGCTTCATTATTCTTCTCATTAAGCCTCCTAGAAGGAGAGATTCTCCGGCTCTAGCTCAGTTGGTCCAGCTTCCTCAGGGAGAGAGGCAACGGCTTGCTTATCGAGGAAAAGTACCCGCTCAGCTACTATTTCAACCCGGGAACGCCTCTGACCATCCTGCCCTTCCCAAGAGCGTGTCTGCAGTCTCCCCTCCACATAAACCCGCTTCCCTTTGGTTAAGAACTGATTGCAGCTTTCCGCTAGCTTATTCCAGCTAACTACGGTAAACCACTCTGTCTCCTGTTTGCGCTCCCCAGCAGAGGTGAAAATCCGGCTCGTGGCCACAGAGAAGGTAGTTACCGGACTCCCATTGGCGGTAAAACGCATCTCCGGGTCCCTGCCTATATTACCAATGATCATTACCTTATTCAACATCTCCTTCTACTCCTCGCGCTTAATCTTCCGATTTTACTACTAGATAGCGTAGGATTTCGTCTGAGATTCTGAGATTCGACTCTAGCTCCGCAATCAATTTGGGCTCAAACTTAAATCGAGTTAACACATAATTTCCCTCCATAAAGTGCCTTACAGGATAAGCAAGTTTTCGCCTCCCCCACTGATTCACTTCACTGATTACCCCTCCCTTTTGGGTGATAAGCTGGTTTACCTTTTCGATAGCTGCAGGAAAGTTTTCCTCAACGATCTGGGGGCTGAAGATCAGTGTCATTTCATAATCACGCAAACACCACCTCCGTCAAAATTGCGACCGGCATAAGAAAAAGTTTACCTTGCGAAGAGTTTACCATAGCCCAGAAATCATAGCAACCACAAATCTTGCCCTTACCTCGCTGTAGGCACTGGGAGGCGGGAGGATATTTGACCTACCTCTTGGCATACTTCCTGCTTTACTCTTTCATCTCCAGGATTGGTCAGCACTCTATAGATAAGATGGGCGATCTGCTTCATCTCCGGGGGGGCAAGGCCACGGGTAGTCACTGCTGCAGTGCCTAGTCTGAGGCCACTGGCAATCTGTGGGGAGCGAGTATCAAAGGGGATGCTATTTCGGTTAACCGAGATACCTACCTCAGCGAGAGCTTGTTCCGCTGCCTCCCCGGTTATTCCCGTCTCCTGGAGATCGATAAGGATAAGATGGTTGTCTGTTCCCCCAGAAACGAGGCGAAACCCCAATCCTTGAAGCTCACTAGCCAAAACCTTGGCATTCCCCAGCACTGCCCGCTGATAAGTCACAAAGTCAGCCTTCATCGCTTCACCAAAAGCTATTGCTTTGGCAGCAATAACATGCATTAACGGCCCCCCTTGCATCCCGGGGAAAACAGCTGCGTCTAATTGACGAGCCAATTCTTGCCTGGTTAAGACAAAGCCGCCACGTGGCCCGCGCATAGTCTTATGGGTGGTAGAGGTAACCACCTGGGCATAGGGCACGGGGGAAGGGTGTAATCCAGCAGCCACTAGTCCAGCAATATGAGCCATATCTGCCAGGAGCTTGGCACCTACTGAGTCAGCGATGTGGCGGAAGCGCTCAAAATCGATAATTCTAGGGTATGAGCTAGACCCAGCTATAATAAGTTTGGGCCTATGCTTGATAGCCAGCCGCTCCACTTCAGTATAATCGATCTCCTCTGTTTCTCGATCGACCCCATACTGAACGAATTGATAAAGCTTGCCGGAGAAATTAACCGCACTTCCATGGCTGAGATGGCCCCCATGAGCTAGGCTCATCCCTAGCACTGTATCACCCGGGTTGAGCAAAGCAAAATATGCTGCCATATTAGCCTGAGTCCCACTGTGCGATTGGACATTGGCATGCTCGGCACCAAAAAGCTGTTTGGCTCGCTGGATAGCTATTTTCTCTATCTCATCTACTTGTTCACAGCCACCATAGTAGCGATGTCCGGGGTAGCCTTCAGCATATTTATTGGTAAGTAGAGAGCCTTGCGCATCCAATACCGCTTGGCTAGCATAGTTCTCCGCGGCAATAAGCACCAGTTGGCATTTTTGCCGCTTCTCCTCTTGCCGCAGTATAGCGGCAATCTCGCCATCTGGCCCACCCAGGTAATCCACAAAAACTCCCCTTTTTGTACCCCGCGAAAAAGAGCGAAGCGAATTTTTCACGGGGCCCCGAAAACTAAAAAGCAAATCTGGCCTGTGTGAAAAACGCCGTTTTTCAGGGGTATTTAATCAATCCTTGCCCCAGTAAGCTGGGAAATAAAGTTGACTGCCTCTTCAGGCGAGGTGCCTGGGCCAAAAACTTTTTTAATTCCCCAATCCTCTAGCTTTGGTACATCGATGGTAGGTATTACCCCGCCTATTATCACCGGTATATCTACCTTGTCCTCCGCTAATGCTTTGGCTAACTTAGCGGCAATATATAGATGCTGTCCCATTGAGCTGGTGATGCCAATAACATCTACATCTTCTTCCATGGCTGATTTCACAATCTCCTTGGGGTCACTGAAGTGGATATAGATCACCTCCATCCCCTTCTCTCGGCAAGCATTTATTATAGTTATGATGCCTCTGTCATGCCCATCGAGAGCAAATCTGGCTAATAGAACCTTGCTGCTCATATTAAGCTCTATATCCCCTAGAGTAAATCCGCCCTCCGCTTACCTCTACTATTGCCCCCATCATCTCTCCCAAAGTGCATTTCGCCCTAGCAGCCTCAATCAGAGCAGGCATTAAGTCCCCTGCCTGTTCCATGGTTTGATATTTCTGCATTGCCTCTCTCACCTTTTGTAAAGAGTCCCGAGCTTCAGCATTATCACGATTGGCCTTCCACCTCCTCAGCTGTTCAATAGCCCGTCTCTCCGTTTGGGCTAAGTCGAAGGCAAATGGAGGCACCTCTATCTCCTCCTCTGTCTTAAAGGCATTTAGGCCAACTATTGTCCTCTTCCCGCTATCAATCTCACGACGCCACTTTATGCTCTGACTCTCCAGTAACCCTCGAAGCCAGCCATTTTCTATGCAGTTAAGAAATCCACCCAAATCAAAAATCTCAGTCATCACCTTCCTGGCCTCTTCCTCCACCTTATCGGTGAGCCATTCCACATAATAAGAACCACCCAGAGGGTCGCTAACCTTGGCCACCCCTGTCTCATGTAAAATTATCTGGTTCACCCGTATGGCGGTGCGAACCGCATCCTCTGAAGGCAAGCCAATAGCTTCATCGTAAGAGCAGGTGTGATTGGATTGAACCCCTGCCAATACAGTAGCTAATACTTGTAGGGCTGCTCTAGTTATGTTACTTAACGGCTGTTGGGCAGTTAGCGCTGAGCCCCCGGTATGAACATGAATGCGATATTGAAGAGAGCGGGGGTCCTTGCAGCCGAATCTTTCCCGCATAATCTTAGCCCACATTCCCCTCAGGGCACGAAGCTTAGCTATTTCTTCAAAAAAGTCCATGCCCACATGGAGCTGAGAGCTGAAGCGGGGGATAAAACTGTCAGGAGCAAGCCCCGCTTTTATACAATCTTCAATCAGTTCTATCGCTTGTGAGAGAACAATGCCAAGTTCCTGCGCTGGTGTGGCACACATCTCTCCATAGAGGTAGCCACACAAATTGGTGTGATTCCATCTGGGCATATATTGAGTGCAATATTTGATTAGTTCAATTCTGAGCTTCTGCTGAGTGGCTGGGGTAGGTCCCCCAATATCAGTGGTGATCCAACGGGTTAGAGCATCGTTCTGCGATTGGCCATTTAATTCTTGGGGCTTATACCCTCTCCCTTCAGCGTATACTAAATACATTGCCAGCATAGGAAGGCAGGTAAATCGATTATTCGGGGCTACCCGGGTCTTGGCTAAGTCGTAGCCTTTAAGCAAAACATCTAAATCGTCCAAGGTAGATACTGAGGCACCTCCTAAGCCGATAGTCCCACTTGCTCGGGGATCATCGGGATCATAGCCGCAGGTTGTTGGCGGATCAACCTGAATAAGGGCCACAGGTTGTCCTGCATACCCGACCATCCCTTCTTTCAACAAATACTCTGTCCGATGATGCGTTTCCTCACTGGTGCCATAACCATGAAGGATTTGGATCATCCATGGCGTATACTGATAACCAAGCGGGCGAATTCCCCGGGTATATGGATAAGCACCAGATATCTCTACGTCCATTTCCTTCACATCCAGAGGGGTATAAATATATTTCAATGGAATTCCCGATTCTGTGGTATATTGGGGGAGCTCAAATTTCAGCTTCTGTTCATAGCCCTGGCTAACTTCCCTTCTCCATTCCTGTTGTAGTTTTCTAGCTTTGTCTAGCGCAGCTTCGGAGAACATGCCCAAACCTCCCCTCAAACTAACCCCAAAAAGGTGGTTTTTAAGTCATCCCGCGGAATATATTACTTTGGCAACTATTCTATATTGCCTAGGCCTCGGCGTCAAACTGTGCCACTGCCTGATGCGGGGCAATCTCAGGTTCGATCAAGCCATAGTCGCCGTCATGACGGCGATACAGCAAGCTAAATCGCTCAGTGGCAACGTTAATGAAAATAAAGAAATCATGCCCCAAGAGCTCCATCTGAGCTATCGCCTCATCAATTGACATCGGCTTAACTATAAATCGCTTCACCCTAACTAGCTCAGTGAGCTGCTCTGGCTCTAAAGTAGGGATGGCTTTACGTCCTTTTTGGTAAAGCTTGCCTTTATATCGCTCGATACGATGGTTCATGACATCGATCACCATGTCAATAGCCGCATAAATATCAGCCGCCTTCTCCTCACCGCGGAGGAAGGTGCCACTATGGTTAAGGGTAACCTGGACTATATAGCGATCCAGGGGGGACTTGGTCATTTTCTTGGAGATCTCTACCTCTCCTCGAATGACATTAGGCAGACGGCGGTTTAATTTGCCCATTTTCCGCTGCACATAATCGCGCACCTGTGGTGATATATCCATATTTTTGCCGCTAATCTTTAGTTCCATATTCTTACCCTCAATTCTCTCTAGCCAAAGTCAATCCCCAAACAGAGCTGCCTCCCCTCTCCTTAAGCACTGCAGCGCAGGCATCTAGTGTAGAACCTGTGGTGCAAACATCATCAATTAAGCCGATTCGCTTTCCCGCCAATCTTTGGTCTTTACACTCAAAAGCCCCACGAACATTGCTTCGACGTTCCTGAGCGCCCAATATGGTTTGAGAGGTGGTATCCCTCAAGCGAATTAGTGATCCCTCCATTAATACTAATCCACTAAGCCGGCTCAACTCCCGGGCTAACAGATAGGACTGGTTATAGCCACGTTGACGTATTCTCTTTGGGTGTAGAGGCACCGCTACCAAGATATCAATTGGCAAAGGGTTAGAGCGTAAGTACTCTGCCATAAGCTCGGCTAAAGGTGAGGCCAAGGCTTTGAGGTTTTTATATTTGAACCATAAAATGGCGTCACGAATGGCCCTTTGGTACCAGAAAAGCGAGCGAATGCCATCAATGATGGGTGGGGACCTAAGGCAAGTGGGACACAAGGTTCCTCTTATGACCGGGATGCTACATCGCTCGCAGTAGGGAGGATAAAGCCGGGGAAGCAGCCTAATACATGAAGGGCACAAGAAACTTCCTCCTGACCCACAGCCAACACAACGTGGCGGAAACAAAAGATCAATAATACTCTCTTTGAACTTGCTTAATACCATAAGGAGAATAATTATGTCAACTAAGCTGCCAAGGTCATACTTCTTCACATGGTAGTGAGCTTATCTCTCGGTTCAGGCGAGGTAGCAGTGTCTCCCTCTTTTCCCATAGCCTTTTTGGCACCGAAGGTAACCTCTTTATCTCCTGATGTAACTGCATCAGTTCGCTTTTAGACCATTCTTCCACTACTATCCCCTTCACCCCTATCTCCCATAATATTCGGAGATCATCATCTTTTGGCTCAAGGTGAGTCATTAGTAGTATAGGTTTAGCAATTAAATCAAAAATTCTCCGGTAATGCATCAAGTCATAGATAGTAAGAAAATCACCTGCCCACTCGATGAGGACTGCATCTAGAGGCAAGAAGCTAGTGGCCTTCACCAAGCTATCATCCAGTGAAAAATCCATTCTTATCACCTTGCCCAACTCCTCCTGCTCGAGCACTGCTGCCGAGGTTGTAGCCGCCTCAAGGATGATGAAGTCACATTTGGCCTGGGCCAATTGCTCTACCCTATCTTTGTCCACCGATTTGGGCCACACCCCCAAGGGGATTCCCCCCAAGGCAGAAGCAATTTTGGGGAGATCTTGGATTTCTCTTTGAGGATCTTCAAGGGGGGTTATTATGGCATCAACCCCACAACTGGCAATCTCGGCCACCTTGTCGATTCCACTCTGGGATAAAACAGCAATAAGCAACATCGACTGACTCAATGAAGCCGGCGTGGTCCTAAAACCCACTGGTCGAGATCCTCTTTCAGAGATATGGTGCAATTTCTCCACAAATTTACTCATCTTCGCTACCTGCTCAGCTTCCCAGAAAAATTGAAGATTCCTCTGGGAATATTTAGATGCCACGGTGAGATTTGCCTAAATCTATTGCCCAGTTCAAAGCCAGCGATCGGACTCGAACCGATGACCGGCGGTTTACGAAACCGCTGCTCTACCGCTGAGCTACGCTGGCGTTCAAGCTAAAATTCAGTTTTAGTTCAACATTATGTCTACTTCAGGCGTTAAATTGGCATTATTTTTTTCAGACACCCCCACCGGTAGCACCTCGTCCAGTAATGCCATGGCGTCGCTTTGCATACCCTCAATTATATGACTATAAACGTCCATTGTAAAGGCTACCGAGCCATGCCCCAGGGCTTCACTGATAACCTTAGGCTTTGCCCCACGAAGCAACATAAGGCTGGCAAAGGTATGTCTCAGGTCGTGGAAGCGCACACCCTCCAGCCCTGCCCGTGTTGCTATTCTATTGAAGGCGTGGGACAGCGCGCCGGGGTCAATAGGCTTCCCCTCTGCATTGGAGAATACCAGGCTATCAAGGGTAAGCTCTTTTCCTACCTTCCGGTAAATAGCTTCACGCTCTAGCTTATATTCTCTCAAAAAACAGGCCAGTTTAGGAATCATACGTACACGGCGGCCTTCATCTCCTGGGGCAAGCGGTTGGATGCTATCACCAGGAAGCCACTGCGACTCCGCTCATCTTCGATTGCTTCATCGACAGAATCGAATCCCATCCTATCGAATTGGCTTACAAGCCACCCTCCCCTCCGGTATCTGGCCTTGTTCTAGCTCAGCATATCGGAAGCAGTTGCTTCTGTTAAGGCAGGCCCCTTTTCGATTATCACTCTAGCTCGACCCCCTGGCCCCTTTTACTTTACCACTCACAAGGGGGAATGTTCTCCCCTATTCTTGCATTATTCATTGATGCCAAGATAGCCTATCTGATAAAGCCTCACTTGAAACCTTGACAACCGGGTACTAAAATGCTATTACAAGCTTAAACAATGAATAGAACATTCAGACAAGCGATTTACTACCCCACCCCAGAGCAGCATGAGAGGCTCAAGGAACTGGCTTATAAGAAGAAAGTGTCTATGTCCTACCTCATAAGGTGTGCTATAGATAAGGCGTACTTTGAGGAGCAAAAACAACGGAAGGAGGGGAGATGATGAAAGGATTGAAGAGAATTGCAGTTGGTCTTGTAGCAGTGGGGTTGTCTATGGCTCTCTTACTTACAGCTATTCCAGTCTGTGAGGCAGGGCCATCCGAAAGGGTTGTCAGAATAGGGCAGCTAGGTGTTTTTACAGGGCCCCTAGCTACTCTCGGTGTCCCTCCGGGTGAAGGGATGATTGATATCGTAAAATATATAAACAAGAAGGGTGGCATAAAATACACAAATGACAAGGGTGAAACTGAGAGTGTCAAAGTAGACATGATGTGGGAGGATACTGGGTATCTGTTACCGAAGATGATCATGACTCACAAGAGATTTGTGGCAGCAGGAGAGGTAGTTGAAATCTGCGTTTCAACTACTAGTTGGGAAGCAATGCGAGATAGATATATAAAGGAAGGAATACCATGTGTAGGCCCCTCTCCTGTAGCAGCACCTGATCTCCTGGTAAAGCCCCCTTGGTTTTTCCTGTCCATGCCCACCTGGAATGACATATTTGCGAGCTGCGTCAAGTGGATTAAAGATAATTGGACAGAGAGCCGTCCAATTAGAATTGGTGCCATGGCTTATGATGTTGCTGCTGGCCGCTCTTTTTGTGAAAATGCGGGGCAAGTATGTTCTATACTCGGCGGGATGGAGTGTATTGGCTGGGAGGTTGTACCTTGCTTTGGCCTTGTCGATACCTCGGTAGAATGGCTTCGGTTGGCTAGCAAAAGGCCAGATTGGGTTGTGGTTCTTGGATATGGGGCGAATATGGTGGTGATGGTAAAGGATTATGCCAGGTTAGGTATACGTGAAAAGGGAGTAGAATTTGTAGGCACTCCATACTCTATCGATGAATTAGTCGTAAACATAACTGGAAAGTCTTCTGAAGGGTGCTACGTTGGTAGGCCTATTCCCACTCGGGATGAGCAGGAGCTACCCGGGGTGAGGACTATGCTCGAAATAGGAAAAAAATATCGTGGCTACGAACCTGATAAGGTTGACAGCAACTATGTAGCTGCATGGCTTTATATGCAGGTGATCTTTGAAGGTATAAGACTAGCTTTAGAAAAGGTGGGATATGATAGCTTGGACGGCCGTGCTGTGAGAGATGCCCTTGTAAGCATAAAGGATTTTGATACTGGTCTTGTGCCTCCGATAGCCATGAGTGAGGAGAAGCCGTGGATATGCAGCGTTGTGCGGATGTATCAAATTCGGCAGGGCAAGATAACGCCTGTTAGCGATTGGTATGAATTCCCTATTGTATATGAGAGGATTTTGCTTTGAGATGGCCAACTTTGCTGGCAATTAGTTGCGAAGGTAGAGACACGCTACGCTATTAGCTTGAAAAAGAGTAGAGGCACCTGTGAGGCAACTTATTCGTCTGGGGCACGTGCGTGGAAATCTCAAGAGAAGCCATTTAAGAGTGGAAAACGATAGAAGGGGTCGAGGAATTTTATCTCCGGAGGTGAGAAAAATGCAGAAAGGATTGAAAAAGCTCGGCTTGGGTTTTGTAGCTGTGGGGCTTTGCCTTGTGCTAACACTGGGGTCAGTACTCCCCGCTAAGGCAGAGTCGGAGAGAGTGGTGAAGATAGGAAATTTGGCAGGTCTTACTGGGCCTGTAGCTGACTT
>DEIJ01000019.1 GCA_002352365.1 Dehalococcoidia bacterium UBA2777
GTGGGCACCCGCCCATGACGGTTTGTTAAGCAATTTAGCTACATGTGCTTGCTTCCCAAGCAAGTGGTCGGGGGTTCGAATCCCCTCTCCCGCTCCATGTATTTATTGAGTCTTGATGTTCCCCTGAAACTTGTTTTTGTAGTGTGCTATAACCCAGGGCAAATCTTGTCTCCTCATGTGTCTCCACCTCTGGGCTTCATGTCCATATTTGCCTCCCCAAAGGGGCTTTCACCACCAGCCTTAATACCCCGATCCAGGTGCAGTTTGAGGTGCTAGGACAGAAGATGATAGAATAAGCTGCTGCTTGAAGAGAAAGTGCGGGGTGGCTTATGGCTGAAAATAGGGGGCTGATATTTAATATTCAGAGGTTCTCAATTCATGATGGCCCAGGAATTAGAACTACAGTGTTTATGAAAGGTTGCCCGCTGCATTGCCTGTGGTGCAGCAATCCTGAGTCGTGGAACTCTTATCCTGAGATCATGACTCACGATATAAAATGCATCAGATGTGGCAAGTGTGTTGAGGCTTGTCCCATAGGGGCAATTACTATTAATCCTGAGTTGGGCAGGATAATTGATCGAGCGAAGTGTGACCTTTGTCTGAAATGTGCCACTGTTTGCCCCACAGGAGCAATAACTCGCGTCGGCCAGTATATGACTATCGCCGAAGTGATGACTGAGGTAGAAAGCGACGAACCATTCTATCAAAACTCCGGAGGTGGGATGACTGTTTCCGGCGGTGAGCCGCTACTCCAATGGGAGTTTGTTTACCACTTACTACAAACAGCTAAACAAAGGGGGTTACATACTGCCTTGGAAACCTGTGGATATGCTCCATGGGAAGTAATGGAAAAGGTTTTGGAATATGTCGACCTTGCCCTTTACGACATCAAACACCTGGACTTAAAGTCCCATCAACAAGGAACGGGGAAAGACAACTTGATGATTTTAGACAATGCCCGCAGAACTGCTGCTAAGGTGAGGACATGGCTAAGAGTTCCTCTGGTTCCCGGTTACAATGATTCGGAGGAAAATCTCAAAAAGTTAGCCGAATTCGGCACTCAAATTGGAGTGGGGAAAATATCTCTTCTCCCCTACCATCGTTGGGGGGAATCGAAATATGAGCAGTTAGGTCGAAAATATCCATTTACGCAAGCTGATCCGCCAAGCAATGAGCATCTTGATGAGGCTAAGCAGATTCTCGAATCAGGGGGGAGAAAGGTTACTATCGGTAACTAAATCCGAGGAGGAGGTCTTATGAAGAGAACGAGGGTATGTGACCTATTAAATATTGACTATCCTATAATCCAAGGAGGGATGACTTGGATTGCTAATGCTGAGCTCGCTGCTGCTGTGTCTAACGCCGGAGCACTGGGTGTAATTAGCCCCAACGCTGCTGCTCAGGCGACCGACTCTTACGCAGAAAATTTGCGTTATCAAATCGCCAGGGTGAGAGAGCTTACCGATAAACCTTTCGGGGTCAATTTCCCAGTGCTTGACACACCCAAAGAGATGGTAGATATAGCGATCCAAGAAGGGGTTAGGGTGGTCACTACCTCAGCAGGGAATCCAGCCACTTATACTCGCTATCTCAAAGATGCTGGTATCAAGGTTCTCCACGTAGTTGCCTCGGTGAGACATGCCAAGAAAGCGGAAGCAGAAGGGGTAGATGCGGTTATTGCCGAGGGATATGAGGCGGGGGGGCATAATGGCCTTGATGAGCTCCCTACCTTCGTCCTGGTTCCTCAGGTAGTTGATGTGGTAAAGATACCGGTAGTAGCTGCTGGGGGGATAGCTGATGCACGCGGCTTTGTCGCTGCTCTGGCATTAGGGGCCCAGGGAGTGCAAATGGGCACTCGGTTTGTGGCCACTCGCGAATGTATTGCCCACCAAAATTTTAAACAAGCCATACTCGAGGCGATTGATACTGGGACAACAATCACCGGGAGGAAGCTTGGCCCGACCCGAGGGCTAAAGAACGAGCTTACAGCAAAGATGGTGGAGATGGAGAGCCGCAGCGATTCGGCTGAGGAATTACTATCCTTCCTCGGCTGGGGGAGAGCCAGAGGGGGACAATTGGAAGGCGACTTGGTTGAGGGCGAGCTATATTGTGGTGCTATTGCCGGAATGATTTTAAAGATCAGCAGCGCTGCCGAGGTGGTACAAAGCATAGTAGGAGGTTATACCAAGGTTCTCTCTAGGTTAGGCTAGGCAATCTATGATATCTTCAGTATTCTTGTTTAGGTATGGGAAGAAAGATACACTCTATGGCTTGAGGCTTATTTTTCCCCGGGCAGCCAGACGGGGGTAGAGATAAGTGCCGGCAAGATAGTCCCCCATATCCTCAATAATACCGGGGCAGATTCATGCCCGTTTGAGAAGTTAGCCCAAGAGGTGCGCTACCCTGCCCAGCTCATATCTTTTTTAAAGTCATGGTTTGGCAATTAAGCTGCTGGTTGCCAGCCTTATCCCTTCGACACCACTTACTTGCCAAGTGGTTAATATTTGCCATTGCCATTTGTTCGGATTATAATTCGCGAAAATGGGATATTTGTTATCGAGGGAAAGGTGAAGAACACCGAGGTTGCCACGATATTTCAAGACATTGCCGACTTCTTAGATATTAAGGGAGAGAGCCCGTTTAAGGTTAGGGCCTATCAGCGTGTGGCTCGCTCCATAGAACACTCCCCACAAGAAGTGGAGCAATTAATGAATGAGGGCAAACTGGGAGACATCCCTGGAGTGGGTGAGGCCATCGCCAAAAAAATCACTGAACTGGTGACCACAGGCCACCTAGAATATTATGACAAACTTCGAGCTGAGTTCCCCCCTGGGGTCAACACCTTACTTGATATTCCTGGCATTGGGCCTAGGACTGCTATGCGACTTTCTACCGAACTGGAGATAAAATCGCTGGAGGAATTAGAAGCAGCTATTCGGGAAGGTAAGGTGGCTAGTTTATACCGCATGGGCGATAAGACTGCAGAGAACATCCTGCGTCATGTTCAAGCGATGCGAAGCAAAGAGCAGCGTCTCCCCATAGGGGAGGCACTGCCATTAGTGGAAGATATTATAACCTCTCTTGGCCACTGTCCCGGCCTCGAGAACCTCACCTCAGCGGGAAGCTTACGCCGCTTCAGGGAGACCATAGGAGATATCGACCTTATGGGCACTGCCGAAGATAAAGATAAGATTCTTGAAGCCTTTGTCAGACTTCCTCAAACGAAAGAAGTGCTCTCTTGTGGAGGTACAAAGGCGAGTATAATTACTCAAGCTGACATTCAGGTAGATTTGCGGGTGGTAGAACATGACTGTTTCGGCTCTCTGCTGCAATATTTCACCGGGAGCAAGCAGCATAATATCACCTTACGAGAGAGGGGCCATCGTCAAGGGCTGAAACTAAGCGAATATGGCATCCAGAGTAGAACAACTGGCCTGCTGGAGAAATTTGCCACTGAGGAGGAATTCTATCGTCGGCTGGGGCTTGAGTTTATTCCCCCCGAGTTGCGAGAGGGACAAATAGAGATAGAGAAAGCGGAGCAGTGGGCTATCCCCGAGCTGATAAAACTATCTGACATAAAAGGAGACCTCCATGTCCACACCAACTGGAGTGATGGGCACGACTCCATTGAGGCGATGGCTCTGGCTGCCCGAGACCTAGGTTACCAATATTTGGCCATTACCGACCACTCGGCAGGGCGAGGTATTGCCCATGGGCTAAATGAAGAGAGGGTGAGAGAGCAAATCGTCCAGATCAACACGCTTAACCAAAGGCTAAACGGTATTCACCTGTTCAGCGGTGTAGAAGTAGACATCCGAGCTGATGGGAATCTGGACCTTCCCGATGATCTGCTGAGAGAGCTGGACATCGTAATTGCTGGGGTGCATTCCGCTATGGGTCAAGAGGAAGAGAAGATGACTCGAAGGATTCTCCGGGCGATAGAAAACCCCCATGTGGATGTGCTCGCTCACCCCACTTGTCGACTCCTAGGGGGGAGAGAGCCAGTGTCAGTAGACTTGGAGGCAGTGTTCAAAGCTGCAGCTCGCACCAATACTGCGTTAGAGATTAACTCCATGCCTGATCGCCTCGATCTCAAGGATACTCACGTATTTCGGGCCAGAGAGCTGGGGATAAAGCTCCTGATCAACACAGATGCTCATAGCACCAAACACCTAGAATATATGCGCTTTGGGGTAGGTGTAGCTCGCCGCGGTTGGTGTGAGGCAAGGCATGTGTTGAATACCATCCCCTTAGCAGAGCTATCAGCATTATTCACCTCGCCGCGGAGCTCATCGGCTTAATGTTGATTATGGGCGAAGATGAGGTCTATAATGGGTTATTATTTGGACACCCATGAAAAATCCATTTTTCAGGGGGCACTATAGGGGGATGTACATGGCAGAGATGGCTTTCATTCATGGCTACGAGGCGGTGGGCTGGGGGGGAATAAATGCAGGGTGCCATCACTTTTTTGGCTATCCGATAACTCCTCAAAATGAGATCACCGAGTTTTTCGCCCGAGAGTTGCCCAAAATAGGAGGGCGCTTTGTCCAGGCGGAAAGTGAATCGGCGGTGGGGGCTATGCTTTTCGGTGCTGCTGCTGCTGGGGTTAGATGCATGACCTCAACAGCTAGCCCAGGTTGGGGATTAATGCAAGAGATGTTATCACATATTAGCTGGTGTGAGCTTCCCTGTGTGGTAGTCGATTGCCAAAGGGGAGGGCCAGGCCAGGGCACTACCCGGCATGCTCAGACTGATTATCTTTCGGCCACTCGAGGTGGGGGGCAAGGAGGCTATAAAAGTATTGTCCTTGCCCCCTCTTCAGTACAGGAGTGCCATGATTTGCTACAGCTTGGCTTTTACCTTGCCGACAAATATCGCATCCTCGTTGTGGTGTTGACCGATGGCATCTTGATCCAGATAGCAGAACCAGTGGAACTCAAGACTATTGATTTTGGCCCCTTGCCCCCCAAGGACTGGGCGCTTAAAGGTACGGCAAAAAAGGGGGGGAGGTGGGATCTTATTCATTCTACGCGAGGCCTTATACTAGGTGGTTACACCCCCATAATAAAGGAACTCCATAAAAAATATCATCAGATAGCTGACTTGGAGGTTAGGTATCGCACCTATCAGGCAGATGATGCTGAGCTGATCTTGATAGCCTATGGATATGTAGCCCGGTGCTGTGAAGGGGCTGTCGACATGGCCCGGGCTCAAGGGTTTAAGGTAGGCTTTATTCAGCCAATAACCTTGTGGCCCTTCCCCTGTGAGGTAGTCAGCCAAAAAGCATCTCAAGGATGCAAGTTCTTGGTAGTGGAAGACAGCATGGAGCAAATGTTCGAAGATGTTAAACTCAGTGTTGAAGGAAAAGCTGAGATTCACCACCTTGGCTTGCTAAGCCGTCACCTGCCTGGAGAAGTAGGGATGCTCTTCCCCGAAACAGTATTTGAGGAGGTAAAGAAACTGCTATGAATGGAGAAAAGAAGGCTGTGGTCAAAGAGAAAGTATATGGGCCATCGGAACTGAAGCTGGCATTCCCCATGCCCAGTTGTCCAGGCTGTGGTCACCCCCTGGCTTGCAAGGCGATAGTGGAGGTACTCGAAGAGCTAGGAATTGCCGGCAAGTCAATATGTGTTATCGGTGTTGGCTGCGCCGGCATGGGATTTTATATGACCAAGATGGATATAGCCATGGCGGCTCATGGACCAGCCCCTGCCTTAGCCACAGGGATAAAACAGGCCCTTTTTGATGATGCCATAGTCTTTACCGTGCAAGGGGATGGGGACTGCGCTGCTATTGGGGCTGGCTATCTGGTCAATTCGGCAGCTCGTGCTGACCAGATTACAGTGTTCATGTTTAATAATGCCAATTATGGAACTACCGGGGGGCAAATGGCACCTACTACTTTGCTGGGGCAAGTAACCACTACTACCCCTATGGGGCGGGATGCTAAGAGGTATGGTTACCCACTGCATATTCCCGAGATGTTGGTCCCCATAAAGGGGGTGGTCTATAGTGCCCGTAGTGCGGTTAATAGCCCAGCTAACTTCCAAAGAACTAAGAAATATGCCAAAACTGCCTTACAGAAACAAATAGATAATGTCGGATTTAGCTTTGTAGAGGTACTTACCGCCTGTGTGGTTAATTGGCACATGACTCCTGTGGATGCTATGACCTGGATGGAGGAAAAGCAAATAGCTGAATATCCTCTGGGGGAATTTAAGAATGTAGCCTCGATCGACTAAACCCGCCAAGTTTGAGGAGGTTAGAGGAGAGGAAATGCTGAAACCAAAACAAGCTGCCGAACATGAATTGCTAATTGGTGGTGTTGGGGGATGGGGGATTGTAGCCATGGGTGATATGTTGGCCAAGGCTGCCTTGAGGGAATATAAGCAGGTAACTTGGTTCCCTTGCTATGCGACGATGATGCGAGGAGGAGAGAGTGAGTGCTGTGTTATTTTTTCCCA
Organism: Dehalococcoidia bacterium UBA2777; assembly: GCA_002352365.1. Lineage (GTDB taxonomy): Bacteria > Chloroflexota > Dehalococcoidia > UBA2247 > UBA2777 > UBA2777. The sequence continues at coordinate 6,468 of DEIJ01000019.1, forward strand.
GGAAAGAATCCCCTCACCAGTAATATATAAAAGCGGGGCGGTGATAGTCTTGGGCGCCTGGCGGATAAAGGATTTTGTGGATAGAGTTCGTCCTGGAGGAATTATGCTTATTGATACTACCGGGGTAGAGGAGGAGCATAAGGTTAAGCGGGATGATATCAGAGTGAACTATCTTCCTGCTATGGAGACAGCTATTCATTTAGGCAATGCAAGAAATGCCAACCTGGTCATGCTGGGAGCATATATTGAGATGACCAAGACAGTTTCCCCCCAATTACTCATCGACGAGGTTGAGAAGAGATTTAGTGGCCGGGGAAAAGAAGCAGTAGTTTTGGCTTGTAAGGAAGCCTTCACCGAGGGAATGAAACTGGTCGAAAAAATAGGCGAAGGAGGGCAGAATTTATGAAAGTAGTCCATACATTGTTCATGCCTGGAGCAGTTATTACCCATGAGGGGCTTTTAGCCGGTCTGGATGTAGAGGTAGTAAAAACCTTATGCCCCAATGAGGATCAAATTATTGCCGCTACTTCTGATGCTGATGCAGTGATGGGGGCAGGGGGGAAGATATTGCCTGATTATCGGTTCAGCCGCAAGGTAATCGAGAATCTGACAAAGTGCAAAATAATTGCCCTGCTGGGAATAGGCTATGATACTGTAGACCTGAAGGCAGCCACCGAATACGGCATTTGCGTTACTAACGTGCCTGATTATTGCTTAGACGAGGTCTCGGATCATACCATGACTCTTATCCTCGCTTGCGCCAGAAAGCTTTATCGCCTGATCCCTGAGATTAAGGCGGGAAAGTGGACCACCACTCAAGAGGGGATGGCATTACTGAAGCCAGTACATCGACTGCGGGGGCAAACATTGGGGCTTGCTGGCTTTGGCAATATCCCCCGCACGATGGTGCCTAAGGCGAAGGCTTTTGGCTTCAGGATCTTGGCCTATGACCCTTATGTGCCCCAGCCCACGTTTAAGGTGTTTGGTGTGGAATCAGCAAGTCTTGACCGTCTGCTTGAGGAGTCAGATTTCGTCTCCCTGCATGCTGCCCTCACCCCGGAGAATGAGGGGATGATAGGCATAGAGCAGTTCAAGAAGATGAAGCCTACAGCTTGCCTAATTAATACTGCCCGAGGCGGGCTCGTTGATGAAGAGGCCCTTTACACCGCTCTTTCGCAGGGCTTGATTGCTGCTGCTGGCATAGATGTGTTAGAGCCAGAGCCGCCTAATCCAGACAAACCATTGTTTAAACTGGATAACATATTAATTACCGGGCACAGCGCACACTATTCAGAGGAGGCAGATGAAGAATTATGGCGTCGCCCCTGGGAAGAAGTGTCCAGAGTGTTGCGTGGGGAATGGCCTCATGGTTTCGTAAATCCCCAGGTTAAGGAGAAATTTGTGGCCAAATGGGGGAAAAGGTAGATGGGGGATGACCTCATTTTTTAAACATGAAACTCTATTATATCGCCATCCTCGAGGAGATGATCCCGCTTAACTCTTTGCCCACTATATTTCCCCGATCCCCAGACTTGGGCATATTTTAATCTGTGTTTGAACTCTTTATGGATGGTTGAAGCAGCATCTTCAATAGTGCTCCCTTTGCTGAGAATTACCGGTTCAGCTAGATCTGGTTTCGAGCCAGGGGCTTTAGTGTGTACTCGGATAATATCGAGCATCTCATATATCCTCTTTTTTAACTCTTCTAATCTCAATCTCTCCTTTGCCGAAATGGAGATGAGGGGAAATTCCCCGCCGAATTTGGCACTCAGCGCGGCGAAATTTTGCCCCGAGCCCTCCAGATCGTTTTTATTCCCCAAAATTAGGGCCTTCTTTTGAACCATCCCCAGGGTTGGTTCTCCTCTTATCCCCATAGGCTTTATCTTCAACTTCTCCAACTCCGCGGTGATAGTTTCCACCTGGCCTATGGGCTCGTCTGCCAAATCAACTACAATTAAAAGGGCATCAGCCGACCTTAGCAAGTTGGAGAGCCATGGTTGAGCATTCTGGTCGGTGACGGGGGGCATATCTACTAATTGTACTTGAATATTTTCAAACCGCATCATCGCAGGAATGGGGACTTGGGTAGTAAATGGCCAGTCGGCTACTAAAGTTGTGGCCTCAGTAATGGCCGAGACTAGCTGAGATTTCCCCCCATTGGGGAGGCCAACCAAGACAACCTGACCTGCCCCCTCCTTTTTTATATGATAATAGCTTCCCTTTCGGCTGGTGGCCAGTTTGCGACGAGACTCCTGCTCAAACTTGGCAATCTTAGTGCGGAGTTCGGCACGAAGTTTATCCGTGCCCTTATGCTTGGGCATGATAGCAAGCATTTCTTCCAGGGTTTCAATCTTTTCCCCAGCAGTTTTAGCTACCCTATAGCGCCTCTCAGCTTCGTAATATTGTGGAGGCAAGTTCGCTGGCACAATCACTCCTTCCGTTCAACTTACACTATATAGACTTTTCAGTCCTACTACTATATTATAAAAAAAGAACACAAAATAATCTCCAGCAGTCTAACAGGGGGGATGATGGTTGGCTTTCGTTATGATTGGTTGATCAATATTAATAGTATGCAGAAAGAGATGGAACGGTTGCTTGGTTATCTAGGTAGCTCTAAGCCACCGCCGATACGCTTCTCGCCAGGCATGTGGGAGCCAGCTATGGATGTCTACGAGACGGGCGAAGAGGTGACAGTACAGGTAGAACTGGCTGGAGTGAGGCAAGGGGAGTTTGAGCTGGTTGTTGATAGCAATACCTTAGTTATTAGGGGGGAAAGAAAAGATACCCTCACTTCAAGGAGGAGGACATACTATCAGATGGAGATTCACAAAGGGTTCTTTGAGCGAAGCATCCTTTTGCCAACGCCAGTGGACCCTAGCCGAGCTAAGGCTTCCTATGAAGACGGTCTTTTAGTAGTCAACCTCCCAAAGGCAGCAGTGGAACAGACCTTTCGGGTAGAAATAAAAGCTACTTTTGAGTAAAAAGTTCATCAGGGGGTGAGATCGATGACAGCAGTAGATGAGGATAAGACTGCTCGGGTTACCAGGGTGCCCATCCCCGAGGAACTGCTTATCTTCCCTAGCGGGGAAAACATTGTCTATCCGTCTATCGTAATCCCCTTAGCCACCGGGGAGCAAAAATTAATCCGAGTTATCGATGAGGCGGTAGCTGGTGACAAGATTGTAGGTATTTTCGCTGAGCGTGCTGCGGAGCAACCCAGTCTCGATAATCTCTACTCCATAGGCACGGCAGCTTTAATTGCCCGAATGTTTAAATTACCCGATGGCTCCACTCGTCTCTTATTGCACGGGCTGTCGAGAATTCGCCTAATCCAGATAACTCAAACCGAGCCTTATCTTAGAGCCAAGGTGGAGGTGATTGAGGAGAGGGTGGAAAAGAGCACTGAGCTTGAGGCTTTAACCAGAAATCTTTCTGCCCAGTTCCAGAAAGTAGTTCAGCTTGCCCCCAATCTCCCCGATGAGTTGAGCATTGCTGCAATGAACATATCGGAGCCGGGGAGTTTTGCTGACTTTGTGGCTGCTTACATCAACCTCAGCCGTGAAGAAGGACAAGAGATACTAGAGACGCTGGATGTGGCTGAACGCATTAGGAAACTAACCGGCTACATCAGTAGAGAGCTGGAGCTTCTAGAGTTGGGGAGCAAGATTCAATCACAGATCAAGGGTGAAATGGATAAGACGCAGCGGGAGTTCTTCTTGCGAGAGCAATTAAAGGCAATCCAGCGAGAGCTGGGCGAAGCTGACGAGCGCACCATAGAAATTCAAGAACTTAGGCAAAAAATCGAGCAGGCCAAACTGCCTCCTGAGGCCCAAAAGGAGGCAGAGCGAGAGCTGGATCGCTTAGCTAAGATGCCCCCGGCGGCTGCCGAGTACACGGTGTCCCGAACCTACCTTGATTGGCTGGCCGCTCTCCCTTGGTCAAAGAGCACCGAGGACAATTTGGATATTGCCCAAGCAGCTAAGGTTCTGGATGAGGATCATTATGACTTAGATAAGGTGAAAGAAAGGATACTCGATTATCTAGCAGTACGAAAACTGAAACCGGATATGAAGGGCCCTATCCTCTGTTTTGTGGGACCTCCGGGGACAGGGAAGACCTCAGTAGGTCAATCGATTGCTCGTGCCCTAGGAAGGAAATTTGTCCGCATGTCTTTAGGAGGCATCAGAGATGAGGCGGAAATCCGCGGGCATCGGCGCACTTACGTCGGCGCCCTGCCAGGGAGAATTATCCAATGGATCCGCCGTGCTGAATCTAACAACCCGGTATTCATGCTCGACGAGATTGATAAGGTAGGGATTGACTTTCGAGGTGATCCACAAGCAGCACTCCTTGAGGTTTTGGATCCAGAGCAAAACTGCGCCTTTGTCGACCATTACATGGATACCTCTTTTGATCTGTCAAAGGTGATGTTTATCACCACAGCCAATATCATCGACCCTATTCCTCCCGCCCTCAAGGATCGGATGGAGGTGATTGAGCTCCCTGGTTATACCGAACAAGAGAAATTGCATATTGCCACAAAGTTCCTCATCCCGAGGCAACTTGGCGAAAATGGCCTTGATGCCGAGAAGCTTCAATTTGATGATGAAGCTGTATCAGCCATAATCAGGAACTATACCCGGGAGGCTGGGGTAAGGAATCTAGAACGGGAGATTGGAGCTATTTGCCGCAAGGTAGCCCGGCGAGTGGCTGAGGGCTCTGCTGAACCTGTAGTGGTTACCGCGGATAAGCTTCATGACTTTCTTGGGCCGCAAAAATTTCGCCATGAACTGGCCGAAGAGGCTGATGAGGTTGGGGTAGCCACCGGGCTGGCCTGGACACCAACCGGGGGGGAAGTCCTTTTTGTGGAAGCTAGTTTGATTCCCGGGAAGGGTAATCTTACTCTTAGCGGTCAGCTAGGTCAGGTGATGCAGGAATCAGCTCGAGCAGCACTTACCTATACTCGCTCCATAGCCCCTTCTTTAGGAGTTGGGGACAATTTCTACGAAAAGACCGATGTTCATATTCACGTCCCCTCTGGTGCTATTCCCAAAGATGGGCCTTCAGCGGGCATTACTATGGCAGTGGCTTTAATTTCTGCCTTAACTAAGCGGCCAGTGAGTAAAAAGGTGGGGATGACCGGAGAGATCACCCTGCGAGGGAAGATATTGCCTATAGGAGGGATAAAGGAGAAGGTGTTAGCTGCCCATCAGGCCGGAGTTAAGAAGGTAATTCTCCCCAAGGAGAATGAAGGAGATTTGGAAGAAGTCCCCCAGCAAGTAAAGGAAACGCTTCAATTCATTTTTATCGACCACATCGATGAGGCACTGCGAGAAACACTAAGGGAGGTTAGCCCGTCACAATAAAGGAGGCCTTATGTCGCTGCCAAGTTTTTCACTGGAAGGTAAGATAGCCGTCGTTAGCGGTGGAGGGAGGGGAATCGGTCGAAGCATTGCCTTAGGTTTTGCTCAAGCAGGGGCTGACGTATCAATATGTGCGCGCACCATTTCTGAGCTGGAGGAGGTGGCTGAGGAAATTCGAGCTTTGGGGAAGCGCTGTTTGGTGGTGCAAACTAATATCGCGGTAAAAAGCGAGGTGGATAATCTGGTGTCAATGGTGATAGGGGAATTCGGCACTGTGGATGTCTTGGTCAATAATGCTGCCATGAATATTATGCGCCCTCTTATTGAACTTCGCGAGGATGGCTGGGATAAGATAATGAATGTCGATCTCAAAGGGTATTATCTTACCAGTCAAGCGGTGGCCAAGGTGATGGTGGAGAAAAGAATGGGGAATATAATCAATCTCACCTCCACAGGTGCGGTGAAGGCTTCCCCTGGATTGGGGGCTTATAGTATAGCTAAGGCTGGTGTTGTTATGCTAACCAAGGTCTTGGCCACTGAGCTTGCCCCATATAACATCCGGGTTAATGCCATCGGACCCAGCTTGGTGAAGACAAAATTTAGCCAACCCTTATGGGGTAATCCCGAAGTGCTTAAGGGCATCGAGGCTGGAGTTCCCTTGGGTCGCATTGCTGAAGCTGATGATATAGTAGGTGCTGCCTTATTCTTGGCCTCAGATGCCTCAAATTACATCACTGGGCAGACCATTTATGTTGATGGAGGGATGCTGGCTTAGGCTGCTATGGGGGGACAAGGAGATATGAAAAGTCTATCAGCGAAGCAGAGAGATTTAATGAGAAAGCTATTAAGGAGCTTGCCAGAGCTGAAGAAGGAAAAAACGCTTTATTAGCTTCGCAACGGAGGTATGCTCTGATTTCCTCTTGTTGTATAATCGCTCTCGAGTTTGGGGGATGGAGCGTTTTGCCGTTGAATACTGGGGAGGAGAGCATGATCCTTAGTGAAGCTGATACGAAGGCAAAGCTGATCGACCCATCTCTCCATAGTGGTGGCTGGACAGGAGATCTTGTTCACCGTGAGGAAACTGCTCAGGGAATTGACATTGTAAATGGCAAGCCAAGGCGAAGACAACGATATCGGGCAGACTATCTGCTACGTGTTCGAGTAAATATTAATACCCAGCCTGTCGCCGTTGCCTTAACGGAAGCTAAGGCAAGCAATGAACCACCAGATAAAGGGCTGGAACAAGCAAGGAGATATGCTCGTTTGAGTAACGTTCCCTTTATATATTTATCTAATAGCGCTCACCTCTCTACTATGATCGAGGCTGTTTAGTTTTGCCTCAGCTTTCATTCCAGCTTCGCCTTGATCAGACCCGAGAATCTTCACTCCCAATTTAACCAGTCGCTCTCAGTTTTATTTTTGCTCCGAGATCGCCAACTCTTCAAAGCTGATTTCCGAACAGCCTGTCTGCGATAGTCCGACGGGAGATACTCTAATCCGAAAGTATCCCTCTAAGGGCAAAGCTATCTAGATTGTGGTAAATTTTCACCCAGGAGGTGAAGAAGAACCAGGGTTCCTCATGGGTTATCCTTACCGGGCGGTCTTAAAGAGGATGTGACGCCCTGGGCAGGAGCAGCATTAATGCCCGGTTCTGTCATCAAGGATATCGGGCTTTCCAGCCTATGGAGGCCGGCTGGGCAGAGACAGGATTACTACTGGCTGATGAGTTTGGTGATGGAAATGTACCCACCCCCAAAGACATAAAGCGGTGGT
>DEIJ01000092.1 GCA_002352365.1 Dehalococcoidia bacterium UBA2777
CTGAAATCACTACTAGGCCGAAACCTTTGATCTGCTTAAACATCTTTGTCATTTTAGCCCCTCCCTTTTTGACTTCTGATATCTCGCCCTTTCTTGCTCTAGTTATAGTTTGCAAGCATTCTCTCTATACTCACACCTTCTGGATAATCTACCAGCATTCTACCATATCTTTCCCAAAAAGTCAAATCTATTCAGGCTGCTTATGGCAATATATTACCTTTGAAGTCNNCTCATATATATCCTAAACTTGATCTATAGCTGATGAGAACTTCAAAAGCAAATAGGCCAGCTTGCTTTAGGCTTGTCTGAACCTAGACGATAATAGCCTGAGGTAATGATAGTCGCCAGACTATAGCTAGCAGCCTGCAGACAAAATGCTGTAAACTGTAAGCCGCCCATTGGTGGGAAGTGAGCTCTGTTGAAAGAATCGGCTGGATAAGAGTATGGGATTTACCAAACCACCTTGCCAATAAGTTTGAAAAACAAGATGGAGGCATTTATAATGTATAGGAAATGAAAATGGTAAAGAAAAATGAGCGGGCCAAACAGGAAGAGATAAAGCTTAGCCGCCGGCCCAAGCTCGCAAACCCTTCAGTGGTAGCTGCTTGGCCGGGGGTAGGTAATGTTGCCTTAGGAGCAGCAAGATATTTGACAGAAAAGCTAAAGGCTAAGGAACTCGCCGAGATTGAGCCTTTATCCTTTTTCGATCTTAGTGCTGTTTCTTTTGCCGACGGTCTAATTCAACCCTCCATACCCCCCAGGAGCAAATTTCATTACTGGAAAAATAAGCAGGCTAAAGAGGACTTGATTATCCTCCTCGGGGAAGCACAGCCTACTTCCCAAAGCTATGAATTTGCCAATTGCGTTTTAGATATAGCCCAGCGCTTTGCCACTAAACGGGTATATACCTTCGCTGGTGCACTTAGTTCCCATTTTAGTAAAGAGCCAAGAGTGTGGGCGGTAGCGACCCAACCCGAACTTCTCACTGAACTTGAGCACCATGGTGTAGTATTAAGAGGTGATTTTCATATCAGCGGTATGAATGGAGTTCTCCTCTCAGTCGCCAAAGAAAGAGGTATGGAAGGTATCTGTTTACTTGGGGAAACACCCCAGCAGCTTGACGAGATAGAGAATCCGGCAGCCTCTCGGGCGGTGCTTAACGCGCTAACCGATATATTAGGAATTGAGATCGATATGAGTGAGCTTGACGAATCGGTAAGGCAGGCTTCTCAGGAGATAGAGGAGTTTCTTAAACAAAGCCGTTATGAATTCATCGATCACTTTACCTTCCCCCTGTGGAAGCGCCCCGAGGATGAGGGGAGAAGCTAACTAATGGCGAGAACAACAGGCTTCCTAAACCTGAATCGCTTTAAGTCAGCTAAATCGACAAAGCAAGCTTCTAAGCTTCATGGTGCCATCCCTACCCTTAAGCACCGAGGAAGCCAGCCGAGGAAGGGGCATCATTCCATTCACAAAGATTGAAAAGCGCCGGCAAATGCGGTATAATAACTAACTGGGAGCGGGCTCTGAACCTTTAATTCAGCCCAGAGAGGCTGGCAAGGGGAAGGTAGGCTTGATTAAGCCAATCAAGGTAAATCGGGGAATAGATGTAAAAAAACCTCTTGCCAGCAAGGCAAGAGGTTTTTTATGCCCAACAAGGTGATAATGTCGGAGGAAGACATAAAGCGGGCACTCACCCGGATTGCCCATGAGATTGTGGAGAGAAACAAAGAGTACGATAGTCTGGTGCTTATAGGGATGTTCACTCGGGGGGCGCCTTTAGCCAGACGAATAGCCATAAAGATAAAGGAATTTGAGCAAGCAGAAATCTCTGTTGGAACACTGGACATCGGACTTTATCGGGATGACTTTTCTTATCTTGAACTGGTGCCTCTCCTCCGCCCCAGCAACATTCCCACCGATATTGTCGGCAAGTGTGTAGTGTTGATAGACGATGTTCTCCACACCGGGCGAAGCATCCGCGCCGCTATGGATGCCCTCCGTGATTTCGGCCGCCCTCAATGCATCCAGCTCGGTGTACTTGTTGATCGGGGGCATCGAGAGATTCCCATTCGGGCTGATTATGTGGGGAAAAACTTGCCTACCTCCAAAGACGAAGAGATAGAGGTACGGCTAAAAGAAGTCGATGGCAAGGATGAGGTAGTGATCATTAAAAAGCGAGAATGATGAGAATAAAGTCAGAGAGTCAGGCCATATTGTCTGAGCTAACTCCTTCGGCTTGGCAGCGTCACCATATCCTCGACCTTGATGATTTCACTCCCGAGGAGATAGAGCTTGTTTTTCAAATCAGCGATACCATGAAGGAGGTACTGGGAAGAGACATCAAACGGGTACCTACCCTCCGTGGCAAAACCATTGTCAACTTCTTTTATGAACCCAGCACTCGAACTCGCGCCTCCTTCGAGCTGGCAGCCAAGAGACTCAGTGCCGATGTAGTTAGCATTGCTTCTCCAACAAGCAGCGTGGCCAAAGGAGAATCACTGGTAGATACTATCTGCACCCTAGAGGCACTGGGCGCTGATGCTATGGTGATACGTCATCCACAAGCGGGGGCACCCTATCTTGCTGCTCAGTACTCCCAGATGAGTATAATAAATGCTGGAGATGGTTGTCATGCTCACCCTACTCAAGCACTTCTCGACCTCTATACCATTCGCCAGCATTTGGGGGGGGTAAAGAGGGTAAAGGTGGTCATCGTTGGCGATATTCGGCATAGCCGTGTCGCCCGCTCCAATATTTGGGGGTTAACCCTTATGGGAGCACAAGTAGTGCTCTCTGCCCCGCCTACTCTCCTTCCTCTTGCCTGGGATACATCTTGCCTCCCTCAAGTTACCATTGAGCCAAACCTTGCTTATGCCTTAGAGGGGGCCGAGGTGGTGATGGCACTGCGCCTACAAGAGGAGAGACAGCAAGATAGGCTCTTGCCTAGCCTGGACGAATATAGCCGACTTTATCAGCTTAACGAGGAGCGACTGGCCAAAGCTAATTCTAGTATCATAGTGATGCACCCCGGGCCAATGAATGAAGGCGTAGAGATTACCCCTGAAGTGTCTCATGGGGCACACTCAGTGATCGGCAACCAGGTAACCAACGGAGTAGCGATAAGAATGGCATTGTTCTACCTACTACTCAGCGGCAGATGAAGGAAATCCCTTTACTTATCAGCGGTGGCCGCATTATCGACCCCAGTCAGGGTGCGGATATGGTGGGCGATCTGCTTGTACTTGAGGGCAAGATCGCTTGGTTGGGCCCAGGTGGTTCAGCGCCGCTCCAGGGGGATTGCGCGGTGATTTCAGCCTCGGGGATGATAGTATGCCCTGGCTTTGTCGACTTGCACTGCCATCTTCGTGAGCCTGGGTTTGAACAGAAGGAGACTATCGCCACGGGAACTCAAGCAGCAGCCAGAGGGGGATTTACCACCGTTTGCTGCATGGCCAACACTAATCCACCCATTGATACTGAAGCAGTAATAGAATATATCAAAGGCAAGACCAAAGAAGAGGGGAAAGTCCGTGTTTTACCTATCGCTTGTGTTACCAAAGGACAACGTGGGGAGGAACTGGTGGAAATGGGCAAGTTGGCCAAGTATGGGGCGGTTGCTTTCAGCGATGATGGGAGGGCGGTGACAAACTCCCGAATTATGCGTCATGCTTTGGAATATAGCTCGCTCTTCAGATTGCCCGTGATCGTTCACTGTGAAGACATTGCCCTTACCGAGGGTGGGGCGATGAATGAGGGTTGGGTGGCTACCAAGCTGGGGCTAAAGGGGATGCCGGCAGCGGCAGAGGAAATTATGCTCGCCCGAGACCTCGCCCTTGCCCAGCTCACCGGCGCCAGGCTTCACATCGCGCATACTAGCACCGCTGGGGCAGTGGAACTCATCTGCCAGGCTAAGGGAAAGGGTATCTCAGTTAGCGCTGAAGTGACCCCACATCACCTGACCCTTACTGAGCAGAGAGTTCTGGGCTATGAGACCGATGCCAAGGTGAATCCACCACTGCGCACTGAGAAAGATATAACTGCGCTTATCCACGGGCTAAAGGAAGGGGTGATCAATGCCATTGCCACCGACCACTCCCCCCACACTATAGTGGACAAGAGGTGTGAGTTTGCTCGGGCTGCCTTCGGCATCAGTGGCCTGGAGACAGCGTTGGGCAGCCTGCTGACCTTAGTGCACCAGGATAAGCTTGATCTAATCACCTTAATCTCTAAGCTCACTACAGAGCCGGCCCAGATTTTGGGCACAAGGCCACCAGTTCCTTATGGCTTGGGCACTCTTCAGACAGGGGCTCCAGGAGATGTGGCTGTGTTTGCCCCTCAAATAGACTGGGTGGTAGACCCAAAGGCCTTTGCTTCTAAAGGTAAAAATACTCCGCTTAAAGGACAGCAACTGGTGGGTAAGGTGATGGCAACAATAGTGGAAGGCAAGATAGTTTACCAAGATGAGACCATTGAAATTAAACCAGCTTAACCTGGATAAGCAATTTCTTGCCCTACTGAAGGAAGGCTTCCCCCTTTTAGACTTGGAGCGAACCAGTATCCGAACCTCTGGTGTCCTTATTCCTCTACTGAGGGCATTGCATGGGGCAGGGATGACCCTAGGACATCGGATTTTTATCCTGCCGGAATACTATAACCCCAAAAGTCTGCAAGGATTGAGTCTGCTGGCTCATGAGTTAAAGCATGTGGAGCAGTGTGAAAGGCTAGGATATATTCACTTGGCAGTAAGGTACGTGGTTGATTTCATAAAGAATGGCTTTAGGTACGGGGAGAACTTGCCTCTGGAAAAAGAGGCCTTTGAGATGGAGAGGAAGGTAATCAGTAACTACACTCGACTTCTTGCACAAGAGGAGGGTAAACCACCTTCAGGGGTTTAACGGAGGAGAGGTGAGTAAAAAGGCAATCTTAGTGCTGGAAGATGGCTCGGTCTATGAAGGCTATTCTTTTGGAGCGCAAACTTCGACTTATGGAGAGGTGGTATTCAATACAAGCATGACTGGCTACCAAGAGATGCTCACCGACCCCTCATATAGGGGGCAGATCCTCGCCCTCACCTATCCCTTTATGGGTAACTACGGCATTAATCATCAAGACTTTGAATCGAAATATATCCAGGTGAGGGGCCTTGTGGTGCGGGAGGATTGTCCCCAGCCGAGCCACTGGCAGAGCATTAAAACCTTGCATCAATTCCTTTTAGACAATGGCATACCGGGGATCGGTGGCATTGATACCCGCGCCTTAACCCATCATCTGCGCTCGGCAGGGGTGATGATGGGGGTTATTAGCATTGAAGATTCTCCCCAGGAGGCGCTGGAGAAACTTGGGGGCTTGCCTCGCTATGATAGCATCGATTTTGTCAGGCAGGTCAGCACTGAGACGATTTATCGCTGGGAGGCCGCATCGGCTAACCCAGAATATCACATTGCAGTGGTTGACTGCGGTTTGAAATATAACATTCTGCGTTTGCTTAGCCGCTTGGGATGCAAAGTTACTGTAGTGCCCTGCACATTTTCTGCTGAGGAGATTTTGGATTTCGAGCCTGATGGCATCCTCCTTTCCCCCGGGCCGGGAGATCCCGCTCTTTTAGGCTATGTGGTAGAAACAGTGAAACAGCTGGTGGGTAGGAAGCCACTCATGGGTATTTGCCTGGGGCATCAGCTTATCGCCCGAGCTTTTGGGGCAAAGACTTTCAAACTTAAATTCGGACATCGGGGGGGCAATCACCCAGTACAGGATCTGGCTGACGGGAGAGTATACATCACCGCTCAAAATCATGGCTACGCCGTAGACGCTGACAGCCTGAAAGGAGGGATCGAGGTAAGCCACACCAATTTGAATGATGGCACTATAGAGGGGATTTATCACTGTGAGCTTCCCATCCTCTCCATCCAGTATCATTCTGAGGCCTCCCCCGGCCCTATGGACAGTGTATATCTCTTTGAGAGATTTCTGGAGATGGTGAGGGGGAAAAACCATGAGCATTACTTAAGGAAGGCCGAAGAACTACTTGACTGAGGAGAACATAGAAAAAATCGAGAAGGTCTATAAAGACTGGGAGGAAGTCGAGGGGTTCAGCAAAGTAATAAGCAACGAGGAAGCAGCCAGGAATGACTATAATCTAAGCCCTTCAAGATATGTGCCTACTGTGATGAAAAAAGGGAAGATTGAAGAATCCAACCTTCTGTTAGTGCGAAGGTTTAAGCAGAGGTTATCTGCTATTACTGAAGATGCCGAGATAATCCTTTTTGGTTCTACGGCGAGAGGGGATGCAACGGAAAGCTCTGATATAGATATCTGCATTATCGTTCCAAATCTTGACCGTAATATTCGGGACATTATCTTGGAGATATCATGGGAAGTTGGTTTCGAAGGTGGAAAAGTAATTGCTCCAGTTATCGTGGAGAAGAAGGAGATCGAAACGGGTTTATTGCGATTTTCTCCTTTCTTTCAGACTGTAATTAAAGAAGGCGTAAGGATGTGAATGAGGAGAAGAAAAAGCTTATTTTCTACCGCTTGCAACAGGCAAGTGAAGCCCTCGCCGATGCTTATTTACTCCTCAATGAAGGTGGCAGCATAAGGAGTATCATCAATCGTGCCTACTATGTAATGTTTTACTCTGTTCTTGCTCTGCTGACAGATATAGGGAAAGGCTCCTCAAAACATAGCGGGGTCATTGCTCTTTTTGATCAGTATTTTGT
>DEIJ01000120.1:0-9192 GCA_002352365.1 Dehalococcoidia bacterium UBA2777
AAAAGAGGTGGTAATCGTGGGTGGGGGGTTCATCGGGGTGGAAGTCGGCGATGAGATACGCAAGAGGGGCATCGATGTCACTATTGTGGAGATGCTGCCACGCTGCCTTATGCTCAACTGTGATGAGGAATTCTGCATCCGGGCTGAGAAAAAGCTTACCGAAAGAGGAGTAAGGGTAATCACCGACAGCAGAGTGACCTCTATCGCCGGTGATGGAAAGGTGGATCATATTGAACTTTCCAGCGGAGAGAGGATTAAGGCAGACCTAGTCATCATTGCTATAGGCGTAGCTCCATCCACTGAGCTTGCCAAAAGCGCAGGTTTAGGAATAGGGGAACAAAGAGGGATAAGAGTTGATCAATTTATGAGGACTGACGATCCCCATATCTTTGCCATAGGCGACTGTGCGGAGAGATTCTCTTTCTTTACCGGAAAGCCCTCAGCACTGAGGTTGGCTTCGATAGCCACCTCTGAAGCGAGGATCGCTTGTGTTAATCTTTTTGAACAGCGGCGGAAGAGCGAGGGGGCCATAGGAGTTTTCTCCACCGTCATCGGGGATATGGCTATATCGGTTGCCGGGCTAACAGAGGGGGCAGCAAAAGATGCCGGTTTTGAATTCGTGACCAGTGAGGTGATGGCACCGGATAGGCATCCTGGCTCTATGCCCGGTGTCACCCAGCTTCAAACTAAGCTCGTCTTTGAGCGGGGAACAGGAAAGCTCCTCGGCGGTGAGCTATGTGGTGGGATTTCTACCGGCGAGATGGGTAATATCTTAGGTTCTCTCATTCGAAGCAGGGCAACGGTGGAGGATGTGGCTACTCTACACTTTGGCACCCATCCAGCTCTCACCTCTTCGCCAATAACTTATCCGTTAGTAGACGCTGCCGAGCAAGCCCTAACAAAAATCTGACCAGCAAGGAGCAGAACAATGAAAGGGGATATGTATCTTGCCTGGTCTTCAGATGAAGAGATACTGAAGAGAGCCGAACATGGTGGTGCAGTTACTTCTCTTCTTAAATTTGCCCTGGAGAGCAAAGCGGTGAATGGGGTGCTGACTATTAAGGCAAGGAATGGTAATAGATATGATGGCATCCCCACCTTGATCACTGATCCAAAGGAAGTGGTCGATACGGCGGGCTCGCTACACTGTGTTTCCCCTAACATTGCCCGATGTGTTAAAGAATACCTTGATGGTGCTTTTGATATGAAGCTAGCCGTAACCTGTAAACCTTGTGATGCTAGAGCTATCATCGAGCTCGCCAAGAGAACTCAGATCGAGATGGGGAATTTGATCCTTTTTGGCCTTAATTGCACTGGCACACTTCCCTCGGCAAGCGCAAAGAAGATGTTTGAGGAGGAGTTTGGTATAGCCCCTGAGGATATCGTGAGAGAGGATATCGAAGATGGCAAGCTCGTCGTCAGGTTAAAGGATGGGACAGAAAGGGAAAAAGACTTAGCGGAGTTAGAGGAGAAGGGATATGGGAGGAGGGAAAATTGCCGTAGATGTGAGATCAACATCCCCACCATGGCAGATGTAGCTTGTGGAAAATGGGGAGTAAGTGATAAGAAGGCAACATTTATAGAGGTTTGTTCTGATAAGGGGTCTGATTTTATTGAGAAAGCGATCAAAGCTAGCTATATCAGGGTAGAAAAAGCGGATGGGACGGCGGTAGATATGAGGAGGAAAAAAGATCACCAGGCAGTTGAACGAGCCAAGATGTGGCAGGAGAGAGATTTCACCGAGCTCAAAACACTGGATGCTGATGGGAGATTTGATTACTGGCTCGGCGAGTTCAGCCAGTGCATCAAGTGCTTTGGTTGCCGGGATGCCTGCCCCATATGCTATTGTAAAGATTGTACTCTCGAAGCCGGCAGGGGTATAGTCATAGGTGGAGAGATTCCGCCTGATGTTATGTTTCCTATGATAAGGATTGCCCATGTGATGGACTCCTGTGTCAATTGTGGCCAGTGTCAGGATGCCTGCCCCATGGAGCTGCCTCTTTCTCGGCTGATCTTCATGCTCAATAGGGAGCTTGCTGGCATCTTCAAATACGAACCGGGAATCGAGGTAAGCGCTCTCCCCCCACTGCGGACAGTTACCGATGAAGAATTGAGTATCAGCGGCGTTGAGCTTGCCTTCTAAGTAAGCTATGCCACTGTGGGATTGTGGATTTCTGCGGGGGGAATCATGACTAGTGATCAAATCGGTAAGCTTTGTACAGATTGGCTGGAGGAAAATCATGGGGGGCAAACCGCCTCGCAATATAGATGCTATTCTCTGGTAATTCCTATGTGGAATGCTCCTGAGCTCAATGAGACTTTAGATAATCTAAAGCAAGTATTATCCATAGCCTTCGGCCCAGGTGAATTATTTGGAACCACAGACTATAATGAGGTGAGAAGAAAACTCAACTTGCCGGAGGATGTTCCCATACCCGAAGCTTTCATTAAGGCTTTCTCACGGGCTTATCGGCGAAGTTGGAAAATCGTTGCCCATGGCGGTTAAATTTTAAAGGAGGAGTGCGCAATGGTAATAGAGGTTACCGACCATAATTTTGAAGACGAGGTGCTAAACTTTGATCTTCCTGTAGCAGTAGATTTCTGGGCCCCGTGGTGCGCTCCGTGTCGTCCAATTGCCACGATAACTGAAAAACTCTCACAAGAATATAAGGGCAGATTTAGGTTCTGCAAGCTGAATGTGGATGAGAACCCTCAGATGGCTGTGAAATACCAGGTCATGAGTATACCTTTGCTACTGTTTTTCAAAGATGGGCAAGTGATTGATCAGAGTCTCGGTGCTGTTCCTGAGCGCGTGATCCGGCCAAAGGTCGAGGCACTCCTCTAGGTATGGCCTCAAATACCATATAAGCAATTTTCAAGCCGGGGAGGTGGCAATGGACACGAAATCAGCTCTGATTGGAGAGATTCTGAAAATCGAGCTTCATTGGTTTTTGACTGTAAATCCTCAACTTACTGCAGAGTGCCAGCAGCATCCGGAAACGTTTAGGCTAATTAGACAAAGCATTTTTGAGACCTGGTCGGAAAAAACTTTGCGCCTATATTTGGAGAGTTTAATTGATGCCCAAAGCAAAGGGAGAAACCTGATGAGAGAGAAATATGCCAAAATAGATAACTTGATACCGTGTGTAAACATAAGCCCGATGATCTATGAGATTACAAAGATTGAGGAACGCTGGCAAAAAGAAGCCCTCGCCAAATATCCTTATGTATTTAAGCAGGAGGCGGGAGAAGGATTTGTAACTTACCTGCGATGTGAACTCGATGCATACTCACAAGTGACTCTGGAATCCTATTTCAACAACCTAGCGATGACATTAGCTGGGGGGAGAAATTTAGTAATCGAGAGATACTCCAGAATAGCTCAAAAAATGGGTTATAGTTCGCTGGAGGAGTGGAACCAGCAAGCAGAAGGCTCAACAGATGAGCATCAACAGGGTCAAAGAGCTTGAGGAGAAGATAACCGAGCTTAAGCGCCGCTGCCCCCCATTCGGTGCCACCATGGATGTTACAGCAACTGGAGGAGGAACCTGAGAAGGCAATCCGGATGCTGTGAATCGAGATTAAAACTCGGCAAGAAACTTAGAATGGAGGAGTCATTTCCGAGGAAGCCATTTGCGATGAGCTAGAGCCGCAGAACTACTACAAGATCGCCGAGGCGATTTGGTGAGGCAAATCCGATCTTGGATATCGGCTGTGGAGAGGGCAAACTGAGCAATTTCTTGGCCATGGCGCTTGGTAAGGAGGTATGTGGGATTGACATCTCCGACTTTAAGCTGGCTAAGGCCTGGGAAGTAGCCGAAGCGCAAGGTATTTCTCACCTGGTGCAGTTTATACAAGGAGATGCCAGTCACCTGGATTTTCTGGCTGACAAATCTTTCGCTGCCATTATTAGCATTTTCAGTTTACATGAGCTCGAAAATCCTCGCAAGGTGATGAAAGAGCTAAGGAGAGTATTGAGAGCTAAGGGAAGGCTTATAGTGGTAGACTTCATACCAGGGGCGAGGCTGAAAAGCTGTGGGGCGAAAGGTACTATGCCCTCGGGGAAATCGAGCTCATGTTAAGGGAGGCAGATTTCGGCGAGATAGTCACAGAGCTTGTACACAATGACATTATGACATTGTGTTTATCTCCGGGCTGAAAATTTAATGGAGTGAAAGCATGAGGGAGAGAGTGAAACAAGTTTTGGCCCAGATAAGGCCAAAGCTGGGAGGCGCGGACATCCAATTGATAGACATCAACGAAGGGGTAGTAACCCTGCAGTATTTTAAACAGCTAGCCGCTTGCCAGGTGAAAACCAGAGGCCCGATGACGAAAGATATAGTCTTCGAAATAGTTGAGGAACAGCTTAAGAAAGAGGTGCCCGAGGTTAAGGAAGTAATTATAATAAGATGAAGAAGGATTTTTCACCGCGCCCCCCGTTTACCAAAAGCGCTGCTGAGGTGGCTCGGGACATAGTCGAGTTTGCCAAGGTGTATCAACTCCGTATTCAGCCCGGTAAGACCCCTGAGTCGTGGGCGGAGGTGGTGGTTAAAGTCAGAGGTTGCCCCTGCGGCAAGAAAGACTTAATACTAAGCGTTATGACTCCAGTCGTAGAGATGCCGCCCACATTATTCCCCCTCCCTCTAAGTCCCTCCCGCCAGGGGAGGGAGAATTGGCATCATATGACAAAAGTTGCGCCAATTGGTATAAGTGTCCCGGTGATGAGACCTTGAAGGACACAAAGTGCGATGGTACTTGCCGCTGCAATCTGTTTGCCAACGGTGGATATATGGAGTTTCTTAGGAAGTGGAGGCCTTGAGCCGCTTTCCAACCTCTTTCTCAAACCCTTGATCGCTGGGCTCATAATACCTCCTGCCTTTGAGGTTCTGAGGTAGGTATTGCTCGGTTACAAAATGTTCGGGGAAATCGTGAGGGTATTTATACCCTTTGCCATAGCCCAGTCCCTTCATCAAGCGAGTTGCCGGGTTTCTCAGGTGCAAGGGCACTGGCTCAGCTCGGGTACTCTCTATATCCTCCCCAACTTTAGAATAGGCTTTGTATAAGGAATTGCTCTTGGGAGCTGTAGCCAAGTAGACCACAGCTTGAGCCAGGGCTAAGTCTCCCTCAGGCATGCCGACAAAGTGGGCTGCTTGTTGAGCCACTACAGCTACTACCAAAGCTTGTGGGTCTGCCATCCCCACATCTTCAGAAGCAAAGCGAATAAGACGCCGAGCAACATAAAGTGGATCTTCTCCAGCCTGGAGCATTCTCCCCAGCCAGTAGAGGGCAGCATCAGGGTCTGAACCTCGAAGCGACTTATGGAGTGCCGAGATAAGGTTATAGTGTTCCTCACCAGCTTTGTCATAAAGTAGAGCCCGATGCTGTAAGGCGTCCTCGATAGCACTTAGATCGAGGTGGAGCTTGCCATCATCGCTGGGTTCTGCAGCTAGGACTGCCATCTCCAAGGCATTGAGACCCACCCTGGCATCACCATTTGACATACAGATTAAATGCTTTAGAGCCTCTTCCTTTACCTCAACCTTCATCCTTCCCAGCCCCCTCTCTCTATCCTCAAGAGCTTGTCGGATGATGAGATTTATTTCCTCGTCAGAGAGGGGATTTAAGGTGAAAACGCGACAGCGAGAGAGGAGAGGGGAGATAACCTCAAAGGAAGGGTTTTCGGTAGTGGCACCAATGAGAGTGATGGTCCCCTCTTCTACATAGGGCAGGATAGCATCCTGCTGGGCTTTATTGAAGCGATGGATCTCGTCAATAAACAAGATCGTTTTCTGCCCATACAGGCCACGGCGTTCCTTGGCTTCCTCCACGATGCGGCGTAAGTCAGCAACCCCAGCAGCCACTGCACTTATAGGGCTAAAATGGGACTTAGTAACATTAGCAATGATATAAGCTATGGTTGTCTTCCCACTTCCCGGTGGGCCCCAAAAGATAATGGAGGGGGGCTGGTCAGCTTCGATAGCTTTCCGCAACACCCTTCCTTCGCCTATCAGGTGTTCTTGCCCCACAAACTCGGAGAAGCCCCTGGGACGCATCCGAGCGGCAAGGGGAGCCTCCTGGGATAATTGCTCTTCTCGACGTAGCTCAAATAGATCCACGATTTCCCCCTTTCATCTCTATCAAGTCATCCCCACCATCAGCTCAGTCTCTGTCGCCCAAGCCACCATTGTGTCAATTGCTTTTCGCCCTTTTATTTACCATGATAAGTATCTTGGAGCCGAAAATAAAGATGAGTTTGAGGCATTTTGAAGTAGAAAGCCTCCTGAGCGACTCGCTCACGAGGCGGAGATGAAAATGCCGTGGTTATTTTCAGGGGAATTGTGAACTGTTGCCACCCACCTAGCCTTGACCTTGGGGATAAATGGCTTAGCTTCGTTAATCGGGATAGAGGAGTTTATGCCTTCCACGTCTGAAAAATACCAATTTACCTCGCCTCCTTTCTATTTTATACCCCATTGGAGGCGTGGGATTGGCCCTTTTGCTCTCTTAGAGCATTGGCGATGAGCCTCAGACTATTTATTCTTATGAAACCGGCAGCATCCTCGGCGTCATAGCCCCCGGCTACATCCATGCTGGCCAGCGCCTGATCATACAGAGACTGGGGCGATTCCCTCCCGACGATGATGATGTTCCCCTTATATAGCACCAAATGCACCTTGCCGGTTACATGCTGCTGGCTTTTGTCGAAGGCAGCCCGCAAGAACTCCATCTCTGGGGAATACCACAGGCCATAATAGATAAGCTGGGAGAACTTGGGCACCAGACTATCTCGTAGGTGCATCACCTCCCGATCCAAGGTAATCCCCTCCAGGTCTCGGTGAGCCCGATGAAGGATTGTCCCCGCCGGGGTCTCATAGACTCCGCGGGATTTTATCCCCACAAAGCGGTTCTCAACCAGGTCATCTCTGCCAATGCCGTTTTGCCCCCCCACGTCATTAAGATAGCTGAAAAGCTCCACAGGGGAATTTTTAACCACCCCGTTAGTCAGATTATGAACTCGAACAGGATCACCACTAACAAACTCTATCTCTATCTCGGTTTCCTCATCCTTTGCCTCCTTTGGCGAGAGTGTCATCTCAAACATACTATCTCTGGGCCTAATTTTAGGGTCTTCAAGTTCTCCGGCCTCATAGCTTACATGCATCAGATTTGGATCACAGCTCCACAGCTTCTCTTCAGTTACCTTTATCGCTAAGGAGTTAGCTTTAGCATAGCGTATCAAGTCAGATCTCCCCTGAAATTGGGTCAAGAATTCTTTCTCCTTCCACGGGGCAATAACTTTGATGTCCGGGCACAAAGCCTGATAGGTAAATTCAAATCTTACCTGATCATTACCTTTACCAGTAGCACCATGGGAGAGTATGTTTGCCTTTTCCTTTTGGGCAATTTCAATTTGTCTTTTAGCAATTAGTGGTCTAGCTAGGGAGGTGCCTAATAAGTATCTACCCTCATAAATGGCGTTAGCCCTGATAGCAGTGAATACAAAATCCCGGATAAATTCCTCCCGAAGATCCTCTGCATACACCTTGGAGGCACCAATCTCAAGTGCCTTTATCTTTAGAGCTTCAAAGTCCTCCCTTTGCCCCACATTGGCTATATAGGCAATCACTTCATATCCCTTACTCAATAACCAGTGCAGAATAACTGAAGTGTCAAGTCCACCACTATAAGCTAGTATCACCTTGTCACTCATTATTCGCCTCCAACTACCTTTGTCCCATCGCCGTGCTCCTCAATAGCAGCAAGGAGTGCTCCTGACAAGCGGCCATCGACGATCTGGGCTTGGGGAACAACAGATAAGGCATGTAAGCACGCTTCTACTTTGGGAATCATTCCCGCCGAAATAACCCGCCGAGCAATTAGGGATCTAGCCTCAGTTGGGGTGAGAGAGGGTAATAGGTTTCCGGTGCCATCGGCGATGCCTGCCACATCAGTGAGGAAGATGAGCTGAGCAGCCTTCAAC
Source organism: Dehalococcoidia bacterium UBA2777 (assembly GCA_002352365.1). GTDB lineage: Bacteria > Chloroflexota > Dehalococcoidia > UBA2247 > UBA2777 > UBA2777. The sequence goes on from DEIJ01000120.1 coordinate 7,982, forward strand.
GCTAAAGCAACATCACCAGCAGCAGTATCAGCATTGATATTAAGGAGCATGCCAGCCCCATCAGAAGCTTGGGGTGGCTGGTAGCCTAGAGGGGCAATTATCGGCAGATATTCCGCATCAAGGAGCATCTCTAGTGGCTTGGTGTTTATTTTTACCACCTGCCCGACGTAGCCCAGGTGGGGAGACTTGATCCTCGCCTCAATAAAGCCTCCATCAATGCCGCTCAGGCCAAAAGCCCTCCCCCCCAGGGAATTGACCTGAGCTACCAGTTGTTTGTTGATCAAACCAGCTAGCACAGCGATGACAATCTCAAGGCTCTGAGCATCAGTTATCCTCAGCCCATCGCTGAAGTTTGCCCCAAGCCCCCGCTCCCAAAGCCAGTTTGAGATTGTCTTGCCACCACCATGAACTATTACTAGGGGTAGTCCTCTTTTTTGAAGCATAACTACATCCTCAAGGACATAGCTGCCCAGAGTACTGCCGCCGATCTTGATCACTATAGGCTTCATCTTTTAGCTCATCTTTATGCCAAAAATAGACTCATATCAAGTAGTATAAGTGCTATTAATGGTGACATACTCCTCAGAGAGGTCGCAGCCCCAGGCAGTGGCTTTTTCTGGGCCAAGGTTAAGGCAGAGCTTAATTGGCACCTCGTCCTGGCTCAAGATCAAGATTGCCTTGGCTTTATCAAACAGTAAGGGGTGTCCTCCACTAAACAGGCAGAGTTCGCCAAGGTAGAGGTCTATGCGGGAGGGGTCTATTTCGGCTTTGCTCTGACCTAAAGCACTGATAACTCGCCCCCAGTTGGGGTCACTGCCGTGCACGGCTGCCTTGACTAAAGATGAAGCAGCAATACTGCGGGCGGCAACCCGGGCATCACCCCAGGTAAGTGCCCCCTCAACAGTGACCTCGATGAGCTTTGTTGCCCCCTCACCATCGCGGGCGATCTGCTTAGCCAAGGAAAGGCAAACCTCAATCAATGCCTGTTCAAACTTTTCCCCACTGCGGCTACCACTGTGAATGGCCTCATTATGAGCTAAGCCATTGGCAAGTAGAAGTACTGTGTCATTGGGGCTGGTGTCACCATCAATAGAGACCATGTTAAATGAAATATCAATCGCCTTTTGCAGTGCTTGTTGCAGCAGATCAGGATCAACTTTGGCATCAGTGGTGAGGAAACAAAGTAGGGTAGCCAACTCGGGATGGATCAT
>DEIJ01000120.1:9243-9760 GCA_002352365.1 Dehalococcoidia bacterium UBA2777
GTTACTGCTATCTCCTTAGTGAAGGTATCGGTGGTGGTGATCGCCCAAGCTAGCTCGTGGCCACCGTGGCGGGAGAGGGTTATATTATCGATCCCGCTGCGAATCAACTTCATCGGAAGCGGTGTGCCAATTACCCCGGTGCTGGCGACTAAGACATCCTCAGGAGATATTCCTAATCGTTGAGCAGCAAGATGAACCATTTCGGCGGCATCCGCTTGCCCTTGTTCCCCAGTACAGGCGTTGGCGCAGCCGGAGTTCACCACCACTGCTTGAGCACACTTTCGAGATAGGCATTTTTGGCACAAGGCTATCGGAGCTGCCTTAATCCTATTAGAGGTGAAAACGCCGGCAGCAGGGCAAGGAAGCGGGGAGCAAAGAATTCCCAGGTCCAAGGTATTCTTGTCCCTCGTCTTCAGCCCAGCATGAACTGCCCCGCCGAGGAAGCCGCAAGGTGAGGTAACGGTTCCGCCGGAAATTACTTTAAGAGCAGGATTGGTAGTTGATTGTAACATCAAAC
>DEIJ01000120.1:9796-26424 GCA_002352365.1 Dehalococcoidia bacterium UBA2777
TCCTTCTTGACAACGGTGATGAACGGTGTCAAAATTAATTTATAATGATTCGATGGGAATTTATGATTTTTGATGTATCTCTTTCAATAAGTTATCAAAGTGAGGGTTAGTCTCCTGGTAAGAAATAGAATTTTTAAATGGGCCTGGCAATTAAGGAGGTGGCTATGAGTGTCATAACACAGAGGCTGAAGGAGAATTTACCAATTAAGAATTTTAGAAGTACCATCAGAGGTTACGATAAGGAGGATGTTAGTAATGCATATCGGCCTGGAGTAAAGCTCTGCCTGGAGCGAGCTCGCCTGTATACAGAGTCGTATAAGCAGACAGAGGGACAGCCCCAAGTTCTACGGCGGGCAAAGGCATTGGCTCATGTGCTGGAGAACATGACTATATATATAACCGATGGGGAGCGGATTGTAGGTAATTATGCCAGCTCACCAGCACACTTAACCTCTCACCCCGAATACTACTGGCGCTGGCTGGAGAAGGCAGTTAATGACGGTTATCGAGGCTTGTTGGATGATCAGGGAAGGGAGGAGTTAAGCGCAATTAATAAGTACTGGCAGGGCAAATCAGTCCAAGGGATGGAACGCGACTATATCCCCCCAGCCCTAAAACCGTATTGGGCCTATAACGGAGCCACAATGTATGGGCATATGGCTGAGTCAGGGGTGCCAGATTATGAGAAGGTATTCAAAGTAGGTTTAAACGGGCTAATAAAAGAGGCAGAGGAGAGGCTGGAGGAGATTGCCAAGGATGCAGATATCTCATCTCGAGATTATGTTGAGCAGAAGAACTTTTTAGATGCAGTGATAATTTCCTTGCGGGCAGCCATCGATTGGGCCAAAAGGTATGCTGAAAAGGCGAGAGAGTTGGCTGGAGTTGAAACTGATGCTGAGCGCAAAAAAGGACTCGAAGAAATTGCTCAAGTTTGCGAATGGGTGCCGGCAAATCCACCGCGAACCTTCGCTGAGGCTTTACAGTCCTTCCTGTTTATCCACCTGATTACTCACTTAATCGAAGCCTATGAGAATGGGATAGGGATGAGGTTTGATCAAGTCTTCTATCCACTTTACCACCAAGACATAGCTGAGGGCAGGCTTACCCCCAAGCTTGCCCAGGAACTTTTGGAATTCCTCTACCTTAAGATGGAGGAGATCGGCATTCTGCTTGCCCCAATAATGGGAGGAGGAGTACAGGGAAGCAGTTTGTTTCAAACCTTAACCCTTGGCGGTATTACCCCGCAGGGAGAAGATGCTACCAACGAGCTAACCTTTGTAGTCTTAGATGCCTGTGACTCTATAGGGCTTTCACAGCCGACTACCGCCATAAGAATTCACCACAATACCCCCCAGGAACTTCTGTTCAGAGTTACTGATTCGATACGGAAAAGGTGGGGGACAGTCTCCCTGTTCAATGATGAGTATGTAATTCCCAAGTTGCTCAGCTTGGGGATAGGGCTGGAGGATGCCCGTAATTACGGCATCGAGCAATGCATGAGATGGACTATCCCGGGGAAGAACATCGTCTATCGGGCTGGAGATGGAATGATAATATTGCCCAAGTGTTTAGAATTTGCTCTCTCTAGGGGCATAGATAAATTTAGTGGCAAGCAAATAGGGATGGCTACCCCCGATCCGGCCACTTTCGACTCTTTGGAGGAGGTAATGGAGGCATTTGTAGCTCAGGTGGGATTCTTTGCTGAAAAGCTCGCCAGGATCGCCAATACTGCTGATATTTTTTATGAACAGTATCTACCGCGACCTTTCTTGTCGGCGCTGTTTGCTGACGGCATAGAGATGGGGAAAGATTGCCGGAAATGGTCTTTTTATCATAAGCGGATAATGGGGTTTCTGGGCGGCATCAACGTAGCTAATTCACTGGCAGCGATGAAAAAGTTTATATTTGAGGAAAAGAAGGTCAGCCTGCAGAGGCTTCTGGAGGCCATCGATAACAACTGGGAGGGTGAGGAGGAGCTTCGCCAGATGTTTTTCACCGAGGCTCCCAAGTATGGTAATGATGATGATTATGTTGACGCTTTGGCTAGAGAGGTTCAAATTAGGGCGACAAGAGAGGTAGAGAAATTAACCAATTACTATGGCTACCATTTCCTATTAGATGGCAGCTCGGCATCGGCTTATTATGCCTTTAGCGGGCTTACCGGGGCTACTCCTGATGGCAGGAAGGCTAGAGAGACATTCGCCGATGGCACCGCTTCTCCAGCTATAGATACAGATAAAAAGGGGCCCACCGCGGTGCTCAAATCTGTCTCCAAGTTAGACCCTCTGGCATCCTACAATCACCTGCTAAATCAGAAATTTTTGCCCCAACTTTTGGCCGGGGAGAATAAAGAGGCATTTGTTGCCTATCTTAAAACCTGGTGCCAGTTGGGAATTCATCATATCCAGTTCAACGTTATGGATCGAGAAACTCTACTCGAGGCTCAGCAATATCCGGAGAAGTATTCCGACCTAGTTGTCAGAGTAGCTGGCTATGCAGCCTACTTTGTCGATCTATCTAAGATACTTCAGGATGAAATCGTCAAAAGAACCGAGCAGGTATATTGCTAAATCATCCCTGAAGGGGGAAGGAGGTATTGCTAACATGGCTATTGTAGAAGAAAAAAGGGTAACCGCGAGATTGAAGGATGAGATGGTTTGGAGGGCTAAGTGCATAAGGAGATTAGGCAGGCCTGAGGATCAGAAGAGATTAGGAATGGGCTTTCCCTATCGGCCTGGGGTTAAGCTTTGTCTTGAGCGAGCACGCCTGGTAACCCAGGCATATAAGGATACAGAGGGTGATCCCATAGTGCTGAGGAGGGCAAAAGCGCTAGCCAAAGTGCTGGATAATATGACAATTTATATTCAGCCCCAGGAGCGGATTGTAGGCAATTATGCTAGCGACCTTGACTCCCTCACCGAATACTGCGAGCAATATTGCAGTTGGATAGATAAGGCCATCGAAGGGCCATATAAAGATTTGCTCTCGGAGGATAAAGATAGAGCAGAGCTACATGAAATCCACAAGTATTGGCGGAATAAGGCAGTGCATGGCAGAGAGCGAGATTTGCTTCCCGAAGAGGTAAAATCATACTGGTCCTACTTTAACCACGGGGTATTCTTGTGGATCCATGGTGCCCATGAAGGTTGTCCAAACTATGACAAGTTATTTAGAGTTGGCTTGAATGGGATAATAAAGGAATGTGAGGATAGACTTAAGGAGATAGCCTCGGATCCAAGCATCTATCTCAATGCCCGGGAATATCTGGAACAGAAGCGTTTCCTGGAAGCAGCTATAATAAGCCTTGAGGCCGGGGTGAGATGGGGGAAGAGATTTGCCAATTTGGCTCAAGAGATGGCGAAAGAGGAGAAAGATGAGGGGAGAAGGAAGGAGCTACAGGATATTGCTGAAGCTTGCGATTGGGTGCCGGGAAATCCGCCGCGGACATTTTATGAGGCGGTGCAATGCTACTGGTTTATAACCCTTATTACCCGGGTAATTGATCTCCAAAGCACTGGCTTGGGGGATAGATTTGATCAGCATCTCTATCCATTCTACAAAAAAGATAAACAGGAGGGGAGGATTACCCGAGAGCAGGCTCAGGAACTTTTGGAATTTCTGTGGCTCAAGATGACTGAACTAGGTGACTTGACTCCGCCCACCCAAGCAGCAGGGGGTGGCGGTGCTGTCATGACGACGCGCCTGGGGACTATCGGAGGACAGAGGCGCGATGGGCAAGATGCCACTAACGAGTTGAGCTATATAGTCTTGGATGCTACCAAGGCTATAGGACTAACTCAGCCCGCCTTTGCTATCAGACTTCACCGCAACACACCGCAGGAATTTTTCTACGCCGTTGCCGATGCGATAAGAGCCAAGGCAGGGGTTTTCTCTTTCTTCAATGATGAGATGATGATTCCCTACCTAGTAAGCCTTGGTATTCCTATGGAGGATGCCCGGGATTACACCACCGAGGGCTGTATGAGATGGGTCATACCGGGAAAACCCATGGGTAATCGTGCCCTGGGAGGCAACTTTGCTCTACCCAGGTGCCTGGAATATGCTCTGTACCAGGGGGTGGACAAGTTAACCGGAAAACAGATAGGAGCTCAAACCCCTGACCCGCTTACTTTCGGCTCCATTGAGGACGTGATCCAAGCGTTTCTGGCTCAGGTGAGATTCTTTACTGAAAAACTGGTCACCATCGGTAATATCGTGGATGTTCTCGATGAGGAGTGGTTCCCTCAACCCTTCCTATCCGCACTGATGGATGGCTGTATTGAGCATGGACAGGATATCAGGAAGTATAAGTACTTTGTTAAGACCCAGTTCCAGCCTGTGGGACAGATAACTGTAGCGAATTCGCTACTGGCAATGAAGAAGCTTGTATTTGATGATAAAGAGGTTTCCCTGGCCCAGCTCATGGATGGCCTTAAGAACAATTGGGAGGGGAAGGAAGAACTGCGCCAGAAATTCCTCAATGTTCCCAAATTTGGGAATGATGATGACGAGGTAGACTTATTTGCTAGAGATATGGTCCACCGGATGACTAAGGAGCAGGAGAGCTTCAAGAATATCTATGGCAGCCACTATTTTTGCGATGGGACAGGGGGCTCCAGCTACTATGCTTATAGCGGACTTACCGGTGCAACCCCCGATGGCAGGAAAGATCGTGACCTATTCAACGATGGAACCTGCTCCCCGGTCATTGGCACAGACAAGAAGGGGCCAACTGCGGTGCTGAAATCGGTAGGAAAGCTAGATCACACTAGAGCCTTCACCCACCTTTTGAATCAGAAGTTTATGCCCCACTATTTGGAAGGCGACAACAGGGAGGCCTTTGTTTCCTATCTTAAAACCTGGATCGATCTTGGTATCCATCATATCCAGTTTAATGTAATGGATCGGGAAACTTTCCTCGATGCTCAGCAGCACCCGGAGAATTATGCTGACCTAGTAGTCAGGGTAGCAGGTTATAGTGCCTACTTTATTGATTTGGGGAAGGAGCTTCAGGATCAAATTATTGCTCGAACTGAGCAGGAATTTTGCTAAATTATCTCCAAAGGAGAAGGAGGTGCCTTAAGATGGCTATTGTAGAAGAAAAAAGAATAACCGAGGTAATGAGGCAGCATCAAGAATATCAAAGCAAGGCTGCGCAGGGAATGGGGAGAATCCTGGCAGGGGAGAAGTTGCCCGAACGGGTGCCATATCGTCCTGGCACGAAGCTTTGCATTGAGCGAGCCAGGTTGATAACCGAGGGGTATAAAAAGGCAGAGGGAGACCCCATAATGCTTCAGCGAGCAAAGGCATTTGCTCACTACCTGGATAATATGACCTTGTATATTCTCCCTGATGAGAGGATTGTGGGGAACTCCGCCACTGAGCCTAACTCTATAGTTACCTTTCCAGAGCTCTGGTGGCGGTGGCTAGATAAAGCCATTGATACGGATTACCGAGTTTTACTCGCAGACGAGGAAAAGAGGGCAGAGTTACACCAAATTCATAAATATTGGCAAAATAAGGCAGTGCATGGAGCAGAGCGCAATTTGCTTCCCGAAGATGTGCTCCCTTACTGGTTCTATAACAACACCGGGGCTATTGCTTGGCTGCATGGTGGGCGAACTGGAGTGCCCAATTACCACAAGCTATTCAAGGTAGGCCTAAATGGCATAATAGGGGAGGCTGAGGATAAATTAAAGGAGATAGTTTCTGATCCAGAGCTTTATCTCCATCCTGATGAGTATCTGAAGAAGAGGCGCTTCTTGGAGGCAGCTATAATAGATTTGAAGGCGGCTATCAGATTGGGGCAAAGGTTTGCCCAGCGGGCAAGAGAAATGGCCGCAGAGGAAAAGGATGAGAGGCGAAGGAGAGAGCTTGAAGAGATTGCCGAGATTTGCGAATGGGTCCCTGGGAACCCCCCGCGGACTCTTCATGAAGCTCTCGAGTTCTACTGGTTCATGACCCTGTTGACCCGTCTCCTTGACTTGCAAACCCCGGGATTGGGAGATAGATTCGATCAAATTATGTATCCGTTGTATAAGAAGGATAAAGAGGAGGGCAAGCTCACCAGGGAGCAGGCTCAGGAGCTAGTAGAGCATCTGTGGCTGAAGATGAATGAGGAAGGGCAGTTAATTCCTCCTGTCCAGGCAGTAGGTGCTCCAGCTATAATAACAGCTCGGGTGTTAACTATTGGAGGTCAAACTAGGGAGGGTGATGATGCTACCAATGAAATGAGTTACATCGTTGCGGATGCCACCAATGCTATAAGGCTAGCTCAGCCGGCAGTGGCTATCAGGTTGCATCGCAATACTCCAACAGAGTTTCTGTATAAGATTCTCGAGTCGCTCAGGATAGTAGCTGGAGTTTATTCCTTGTTTAATGATGAGATGATGATCCCTTATTTGGTTAATTTGGGAATCCCCTTGGAGGATGCTCGGGGCTATTCCACCGAGGGATGCATGAGGTGGATTATACCTGGGAAGGCCATGGGGATGCGAGCTTTGGGAGGAAGCATTGCTTTGCCAAAGTGCTTGGAATATGCCTTAAATCAAGGGAGGGATGAGAAGTTCTTCGGTGGGAAACAGCTCGGATATCCTACCCCTGATCCTCTCACTTTTGCCTCTATAGAGGATGTAATGGAGGCATATTTGACCCAGGTGAGATTTTTCTTGGGGAAGTTGGTTACTATTTACAATTTGGTGGATGTTCTAGACGGCGAGCATTTACCTCAGCCTTTCCTATCCTCACTTTTGGATGGCTGCATTGAAAATGGGAAGGATTGTAGGGAGTATAAATATTTCCCCAATACCATTATTCAGCCCGTGGGGCAGATAACTATAGCCAATTCTTTGGCGGCGATGAAGAAGCTGGTGTTTGAGGAGAACAAAGTTTCTATGGCAGAGCTCTTGGATGCCCTGAAGAATAACTGGCAAGGGAAGGAAGAGCTGCGCCAGATGTGCCTCAACGAGGTCCCCAAGTTTGGAAATGATGATGACTACGTTGACCTAATAGCCAGGGACATCCAGTTGAGGACTACAGAGGTCTTTCACAGCTTCAAGAACATCTGGGGCGGTCCTTTCATAGAGGATGGCACCGGCGGCTCCAATTACTATGCCTTTAGCGGGCTAACTGGGGCAACACCCGATGGCAGGGTGGACCGCGACTATTTCAATGATGGCACAGTCTCCCCGGTGCCTGGCACCGATAAGAAAGGACCAACAGCGGCGCTCAAGTCTGTGGCCAAGCTAGATCATGCCAGAACATTCACTCACTTGTTTAATCAAAAATTCCCCCCTCAGTATCTGGCTGAGGAGTATAAGGATAGCTTTGTTGCCTACCTGCGCACCTGGGTTAACCTAGGTATCCATCATGTCCAGTTCAATACCATATCCCGAGAGGCCTTGGTAGATGCTCAGGAGCATCCCGAAAAATATAAAGATATGGTGGTTCGAGTGGCTGGTTTTGCTGCCTACTTCATTGATTTGGGGAAGCCAATACAGGATCAGATTATCGCCAGGACAGACGAAACATTTGCTCGATGAATTGGGTGGGTTGTCCTAACTCGCCTTAGTGTAGTTTAATTAAGAATAAGGGAGGAGGAGGTATAAATTATGGCTATCACCGCGGAAAAGAGGGCAACAGAAAAATATCGTGATGAGATGGGTTTTCAAGTTAAAGTTTGTCGAGGCCTAGGCAGATTAGGGGAGAGAAGAGAGGAGACGAAGCTTTACCGTGAAGGAGTTCATATTTGCCTTGACCGGGCTCGGTTGATAACCCAGTCTTTTAAGGAGACCGAGGGGGAACCTATTGTGCTCAGGAGAGCGAAGGCACTGGCTCATATTTTGGACAATATGACTATATGGATAGGCCCTCAGGAGCGGATTGTAGGCAATTTTGCTGCTGACCCCGATGGCGTGCAGCATTACCCTGACCTCTTCGTAGGTTGGCTGGATAAGGCTATTGACGGGCCATATAAGTACATGATAGATGACGCGGAGAGGGAGGAACTACACCAGATTCACGAGTATTGGCGGAACAAATGTGTGCATGGTAGTGAGCGCAGTTTGCTTCCTGAAGGGGTAAAGCCATATTGGCGCTTCCCCAATCAGGGGGTGTTCTTCTGGCTGCATGGCGGTCGTACCGGAGTACCCAATTATGATAAAGTGTTCAAGATAGGCTTGAATGGATTTATAAAGGAGGCTGAGGATCACCTTAAGGAGATATCATCAGATCCGAGTATCTATCTTAATTCCAGGGAATATCTGGAGCAGAAGCGCTTCTTAGAGGCAGCAATAATAGGCCTAGAAGCAGGCATCCGATGGGGTAAGAGGTACGCTGCCAAAGCTAGAGAGATGCTGGGGGAGGAGAAGGATGAGAGGCGGAGGAGGGAGCTAGAGGAGATTGCCGAGGTTTGTGATTGGGTGCCGGGGAATCCGCCGCGAACTCTACACGAGGCAATACAATGCTATTACTTCATAACCCTCATTACCCGAATAATTGATCTTCAGACGCCAGGACTCGGGGATAGGTTTGACCAAATTATGTATCCGTTGTACAAGAAGGATAAAGAGGAGGGCAGGCTAACTCCCAAGCAAGCTCAAGAGCTAGTGGAGTATATGCTCATCAAGATGAATGAATTTGGTGAGCTAGCTCCACCAATTGGGGCTGGAGGAGGAGGAGGTGTGGTGACGGCACGGGTGATGACTATCGGGGGTCAGACCCCTGAGGGTGATGATGCCACCAATGAAATGACTTACATCACCTTGGATGCTAAGAATGCCATGGGATTAACCCAGCCGGCGATTGCCATCAGACTTCACCGCAACGCGCCACAGGAATTCCTGTACAAAATTACTGAGGCACACCGGATAATGCCAGGCGTTTACTCCCTGTTCAATGACGAGATGATGATCCCCTATCTGATGAGCTTAGGCATACCTATAGAGGATGCTCGGAATTACTCCACCGAGGGTTGTATGAGGTGGATTATACCGGGAAGGGCTATGGGTATGCGTGCTTTGGGTGGGATGTTTGCCTTGCCAAAGTGCCTGGAGTATGCCCTAAATCAAGGGATGGATAAATTCAGTGGAAAACAAGTGGGGGCTCGAACACCCGACCCCCTCGCCTTCACCTCCATTGAGGATGTCATCCAGGCATATCTGGAGCAGGTGAGGTTCTTCCTGGAAAAATTGGTTACCATCTATAATATTGTGGATGTTCTTGACGAAGAGTGGCTACCTCAACCATTCCTGTCTGCGTTGATGGATGGCTGTATTGAGCGTGGTCAGGATTGCCGCAAGTACAAGTACTTCCCCAATACTATCATCCAGCCCGTAGGGCAGATAACTGTAGCTGATTCGCTGGCGGCGATGAAGAAGCTGGTATTTGAGGATAAGAGGATTACCAAACTTGAGCTTTTGGATGCCCTTAAGAACAACTGGGAGGGGAAGGAAGAGCTGCGCCAGATGTGCATCAACGAGGCTCCTAAGTTCGGTAATGATGATGACTACGTTGACCTATTGGCCAGGGATGTTCTCTTGAGGACAACACAAGTGTTTAGGGGCTTTAAGAACATCTGGGGTGGGCCTTTTATGGAGGATGGAACCGGCGGCTCCAGCTATTTCTCTTTCAGTGGTCTTACTGGGGCAACCACCGACGGGAGGAAGGATCGCGATCTGTTCAACGATGGGACGATTTCCCCTTGTATTGGTATGGACAAGAAGGGGCCAACTGCGGTATTGAAATCAGTGGGGAAAATAGACCATGCTAGAGGCTTCACCCAACTGCTGAATCAGAAGTTCTTGCCGCAATATCTGGAAGGCGACAACAAGGAGGCATTTGCTTCATATCTTAGAACTTGGGTTGATCTCGGCATCCACCATATCCAGTTCAATGCGGTAGATCGAGACATCCTGCTCGATGCTCAACAACACCCAGGGAACCATCACTATCTGGTGGTCAGGGTGGCGGGTTATAGTGCCTATTTCATCGATTTAGATAAGGAGGTACAAGATCAAATTATTGCCAGAACTGAGCAGGTATTAGCCTAAGGTACCTCCTATTTCCGCAATTAAACTCGAGCGTCGGGTAGCATATTCTATCGCCTCAGCTACCACAAAAAGTGACCCGGTGGCACAGATAAGGTCGTTTGGTTTGGCTATGGCTAATCCTTGATCTACCGCAGCAGCAACCTGTTCCGCCACTTGTGGCACTATGCCCCATTTGGAGAATTCAGCCACTAGCTTTGGCAGGGGGGCAGCGCGAGGGTGACGGGAGCAAGTAACAATAACTGAGGCTCCCAGAGAGGCTAGCTCCCTGATTATCCCTGATATATCCTTATCCTCTGAAGTTCCCACGATGAGAATCAGTTGTTCAAAATCGAAATACTGCTTCAGAGCTTGCTTAAGCTTCCTTGCTGAGTCGGCGTTATGTGCTCCATCAACAATAAGCAAGGGGTCTTGTCGCAAAACTTGAAGTCGTCCTGGCCAGTCTACTTGGGCGAGGCCTGAAATGATGTCACTTGCTGATATTTTTACCCCTAAGCTATTCAGCATCTCCAAACAAGCTACAGCGCTAGCCGCATTATCTAGCTGGTGCTCACCAAGTAGGGGGATATCCAGCTCATAGCTCCCGCTTATCCCCTTTACCAGGCAGGACTGCCCTTTGAGGTTGAAAGCCCCTTCTTGCCAGCTAACTTCCTTGCCTACTTTAACCAGCTTTACCCCAATGCTTAGGCATTCTTCCTCTATCACCTCTGCCACTTCGGGAAATTGCGGAGAGCATATTACAATGCACCCTGGCTTGATAATGCCTGCTTTCTCCTTAGCTATCTGGTGCAGGCTTCGGCCTAAAACCTCCATGTGATCTAGGCTTATCGAGGTGATAACGCAGACTTCCCCTTTCACTACATTGGTAGCATCAAGGCGCCCCCCTAACCCTGTCTCCAGCACCTGAAAATCAACTTTGTTCTGTTCAAAATAGCTGAAAGCTAATGCGGTCAATATCTCAAAAGTGGTAAGCTCACCCAGGTTCCCCCGCTTATTTATAGCCGTAATCTCCGGCTTCAACCTATCAACCAATCCGACAAGTTCTTGCTCAGAAATCAGCTTTCCGTTGATCCCCATCCTCTCTCTCAGTGTATGAAGGTGGGGGGAGGTATAAAGGCCAGTTTTGTAGCCGGCTTGAGCTAGCCCGGCAGCAATCATGGCCGCAGTGCTTCCCTTACCTTTAGTGCCAGCTATATGAATTGACCTTGCGCTCAGATGGGGGTTAGCTAACCTGTTCAATAACTCCTCTATGCGTCTTAGATCAAATACCACCGCCGAGCGGGAAGCTCTTTCATAGTCGGCAAAGCTCAGGATATAATCTAACGCAGCTTGATACTCCAAATTTAGTCCCTCTCCCATTGAATCTTCCCCCCAATGATGGTCAGCATCGCTCTTATTCCACTTATTTCCTCCGGCGGTACTTGGCAGGGGTCACCACTTAGGACAACAAGATCAGCAAGTTTGCCTGGTGAGAGAGAGCCCTTTATCTGTTCCTCAAAAGAGGCATAAGCAGCATTAGAGGTATACATTTTCACCCCTTCGAGAGGCAAGACGCCTTCTTGAGGCGAAATAGTTTGCCCTGTCTGGGCCTTGCGGGTGACGGCGGCATAGATACCTATCAGAGGATCAAGGGGTACTACTGGTGAGTCTGAGCTAGCAGCTACTCTCAGAGGTGCCTTTAACAGTGAACCTATAGGGTAAAGAGATGGCAACTGAGTCTGCGGCACCGTCTGGAGATATCTTTCCCCATTATAGTAAATAAAGGGTGGCTGAGTAACTATCATGGCTTGAATTTTTTTTAACCGCTGCATTAGTTGGGGAAGGCAGATCGAGCAATGCTCCAATCGATGGCGATGATTTACCCGAGGGGCTTGGGAGAGAGCGTAATCTAGGGCAGTGGTTGCCGCTGCCACACTGCTTTCCTCGATAGCATGAAGTGCCAACTGGAAGCCAGCCTTATGCACTTGGAGGGCTATCTGGTTTAGTTCCTCTTGAGAAGGGAAGAGCTCGCCGGTAACTTCATCAACCACGATTTTAACTCCGCCCAAGCGCAACTGGCTATCTCCGACGTGTGAGGATAGTCCCAAATTTTGGAATTCTTCCCAGGCGTCAACCCCAATCATCATCGAAACCCGGCAGGTCAGCTCTTCATGGCGTTGAAGTCGCCGAAACAATTGCCAGCGGTTAAGACTATCACTCCAGGTAGCATCCTGGAGTGAGGTGATGCCCAAAGATAGGTATTCGCGGTTGGCAAGTCCTACGCCCTTCTCCAGCTCTGCTTCGGTTAAGGGTGGCATTTTACTTTCCACATACTCATTCATCCCAAAGAGCATCCCATTAGGTTCTCCCGTTTCGAGGTCGCGGTCAATAAGCCCACCAGGTGGCTCAGGGGCTTCTCGGCAAATGCCCACCAGTTTTAGCCCCAGACTATTAAGCACACAAGCATGCCCTGACTGATGAACCAGCTTTACTGGATGATAAGGTGCTGCCTTGTCCAGCTCCCAGCGGGTAGGATGGCGCTTTTCAGCCAGATAAAACTCGTGGTAGCCTATTGCTTTTATCCAGGTTCCTGGAGGGATTGCTTCTGCCCGGAGTCGAATTTGAGCTTCAAGTTCGGCAATACTGCTTACTGCCGAAGGGTGGCAATCAACGCTAAGTAGACTTGCGGCAAAGGCGAGAGGATGGCAGTGGGCATCATTGAATCCAGGCACTATTGTCTTCCCCCCACAATCGATTAGCTTAGTCTTTGTCTGCCGAAGCAGATTGAGGTCACTATTTTTGCCCAGGGCCAGAATTTTATCACCTCTGATAGCGATTAACTCCGCCTGAGGCGTTTGCGGGTGTAGAGTTTTTATATTAGCATTATACAGAATAAGGTCTGTCATAGGTGGCTGATATTTCTTAGAAAATAAAGTATACTCCAATTGGGGAAGAGAGGAAATGAAGATTCAGCAAACCCTAGTTCTTATTAAGCCTGATGCAGTACAGCGGGGGTTGGTGGGGGAGATTATCTCTCGCTTTGAGAGAAAGGGGCTGAAGGTAGTGGCGCTGAAGATGCTCCACATGGATGAAGCATTGGCCAAGCGCCACTACGCTATCCATGAGGGGAAATCCTTCTTTGCCCAGTTGGTAGCATTTATCACCTCCAGTCCCCTGGTAGCTATTGTTTTTGAGGGAGCGGAAGCAGTAGAGGTGGTACGCCGCCTAATAGGGGAGACAAATCCGCTCCAGGCAACCCCAGGGACGATTCGGGGGGATTTTGGGCTAGATGTGGGGCACAATTTAATTCACGGCTCTGACTCGGAGGAAAATGCTAGTGGGGAAATCGAACTCTTCTTTTCCCCAGGGAAACTTCTCGGCTACCAGCGTGAAGTCGATAAGTGGATTACAGGACCTTGACCAAGAGATGAGCTTTCTCCCATAGCTGATCTAGCTGGTAATATTCTCGCTCAAAGGGGGCAAAGATGTGGACAATCACCCCACCAAAATCTAGCAGCACCCAGCCTGAGTTGGCTGGGCCTTCAGAGTGGTGAGGAAGGATGCCTTCCTGCTTTAAAGTTTTGTCAATGGCTTCACGAATAGCTTCGATCTGGCGCCCACTCTCTCCAGTGCAGATAACAAAGTAATCGGCGAAGGAGCATACCTCCCTTATATTCAGCAGCACAATATCTGCAGCTTGCTTGTCTGAAGCCACCTCTACAATCCTTCTAGCCAGCTCTAGTGTCTCCAAAGTACTCCCTATGATCTACCCTTTGGTTATCCCGGCTTCAGATCCTCAATCTCCTTTGTCACTCTGCTCAATTCAACTTCCAAATCCCGCTTATATTCCTCAAGCATTCGAAGATACTCTTCCTTCATCGGGAAATGTCGAAAACCCCAGAACATAAACGGGGGGAATCCAAAGCGAAAACCACCATAAAAGCCGCCTCCTCGATACCACATTTGATTCACCTCCCGAGATAGCTTATTCTATTACCGATTTCGTCATGCCTCATCCACCATATCCCCAACATGTTTGGCTATTGCTGGAGAAGCTGTCAGCCCTGGGGAGTCTATGCCAACTAAATTTATAAATCCCGGCAAACCTCTATCGTACTCATGCCTGATGACAAAATCCCTGAAATCTTCCCCCGGTTGTTGAAGCCTGGGCCTAATGCCTGCCATCTCAGGCTCCAGGTCATCATATTCTATAAAAGGCAATAATTTTATCGCCGAATGGTAAAAGGCCTGCTTTTGCGAGCTGTCGACTGCGTAATCTATCCTATCCACAAAACGCGCATTTGGGCCCAGGCACATCCCTCCTTTGAGGTCTAAAGTGACATGAATGCCAACATCTTCATCCTTGGGTGGTACCGGATATATTAACCTCTGGACTAACTTGTTCTTACCATGGCCCACACTGAAGTATTCTCCTTTGCAATAATGGAGCTTATAGCCTGCCTCAACTATATCTATCCCAGCTAGCTCAGCTATTCTATCAGAGTTGAGACCGGCACAGTTTATCACTATCGAGGTTTTGAAGGAGAAGCCATCCTCTATGGTAACTTCATACCCGTCAGCTACTTTTTCTATCCCTACGACTTTCGAGGTATAAGCTATCTCAGCTCCGTCGTTCTTTGCTTTGGTGATAAAGTATTTCATCAGGGCATGTGAATCTATAATGCCTGTTGCTGGTGAAAAAATGGCGGCAACCCCGTTTACCTTCGGCTCTAGCTCCTCTAGCTCTTGTCTTGAGAGCATCTTTAAGCCAATGGCACCATTCTCCTTACCCTGGTTTAACAGCCTCTCCAAATCATCGACCTCGGTTTCATTGGCGGCTACTATGACCTTCCCCAATCTTTTGTAGCCTATCCCCTCCCTCTCACAAAGCTCGTAAAGCATAGCACTGCCCTCTAGGCACATTTTTGCTTTCAGCGAGCCTTTGGGGTAATAGATGCCAGCATGGATAACTTCGCTATTCCGGCTACTTGCTTCCTGGCCAAATGTTTCATTCTTTTCAAGCACATAAACCTGTCTCCTACTTGCCACTTGGGCAGCTATCGCCAACCCTATCACGCCAGCTCCAATGATGGTAATATCAGCTTCATGTGATATGCCACTCAAATCTTTCGCTCTATGGGGATTGACGGTTTGATCTCACATTACCCGCTTTAGCCGGGGGTTAGGGGTAATGCCAGGCAGTCTGCCTCTTTTAGCGATGGGCTTACCCTCTACTTCATGCAAATCAGCAGTGAAATCAATAGGCTTGGTATCACTGATATAGCTCCCCACTGCAAAGGTATCAACTGGAGCACCACTTTCAATAAAATATCTGATGCGCTCCGGATCAAGCCCACCACTGACGAAGATTTTCACCTCCCTAAAGCCGTTTAAATCTAGCCAAGCCCTTGTTTCCTTGACTAAGTCAGCAGTAACCCTGCCTCGCTCGGAAGGAGTATCTAGCCGCACCCCCTGTAGCCTCCCCTCCATTGCTTGAGCTACGATCACACTCTCCTCAGGCTCATCCTTGAAGGTATCCACCAAGGCGATGCGGGACACCTCGGGAGGCATATGCCTATCAAAGGCAAGAGTGGCTCTGGCAGTACTCCCCATGATGATGATCAAGGCATGAGGTATAGTACCAATGGGTTCGAGGCCGGCAAGGCTGGCCCCGGCAATGCTGGAGCAACCAATGCAACCACCGACAATGGCGGCATAGTCCATTCTCCCCACCGCTAGGGGGTGAACATGGCGAGCCCCAAAGCTGATAACGGGAATTCCTTGAGCGGCGTTAATACATTCTCTAGCTGCTGTTGCCCAGCCACTACATTGAGATAGAATCCCCAAGTAAGTAGTCTCATGCGCTCCATAGCTCTGATAAGGAGCGGTTATCCTTAGCACTACTTCTTTTCTTTGGAAAGGCTCCCCTTCAGAAAGAGCCCATACCTCCCGGTTATCCTCGGGCAATATCTTCGAGAGCAGTGTCAAGGCTTCGTGCATACCACAGGTGATCCCTGCCCGACTGGGGAACACCTCCATGGTGGCTACTGGGTTGAGCCCTTCGCGCCTCAGGATTTCCACGGTGCGAATAAAGTAAATATCAGCCGGCTCCCCAGAGAGGAAAGAGGCAGGGATGTCAAATTGTGGGGGGGTTATTTTCACTTCAAAAGGAGAGCTTACCAACTTTGCCCCTAAAACCTTCTCCATGTGCTCTAAGGCAAACTTGTGCCTTGTTTGGTCGAAGGTGGTGACACAATCAACAGGAACCTCTACTTCATAGTTGCGGTAGTAACAAGCCTCGGATACTGTATGTAGGATGCAGATATCAGTACATACCCCGCAAACAATTAATTTCTCTGGCTGGAGAGCCACTAATTCCTTGTCTAATGAGGTATCAGCGAAGCAGCTATAGTGCCTCTTAGGTATCACCTTCCCAGGATAACCAGCAAGTTCAGGGATGACTTCAACCTCTGAGGTGCCGGCCACACAATGCGGGGGAAATATTTCAAACTCTGGGTCATCGTGAGCATGGTGGTCACAGCAATAGAATATCTTTGACCCCGAGGCTACTTCCCGCTCTAGAAGCTGCTGGATATTGGGGAT
>DEIJ01000120.1:26493-33724 GCA_002352365.1 Dehalococcoidia bacterium UBA2777
CCCTCTCAGCTCAAAACTATCCCCCATCTATAGTCTACAGCCAACAGTATCTCGACTGTTAGCTACTCATAATTATAATCTTCAATGTTTGAAATGTCTTGTTGCGGTGAACACCATAGCCATATTATATCGATTGGCAACCTCAATAACCTCCTTATCCCTTACTGAGCCACCGGGCTGGATTATGGCCCTGACTCCTCCTTTTGCTGCCAGCTCCACCCCGTCGGCAAATGGGAAGAAAGCATCGGAGGCAAGGACACTATCTTGAGCCCTTTCCCCCGCTCCTTTCAGGGCCAATTCTACACTGGCTACTCGGCTAGTTTGCCCTGCTCCCACCCCTAAGAGGGCACTCTGTTTAGCAATCAAAATAGCATTGGATTTAACATGCCGTACTGCGCGCCAGGCAAAGAGCAGGTCATTCATCTCCTGGGTTGTGGGCTGACGCTGAGTTACCGGGCGAGGCCTCAATTCCCCCTCAGTGATAAAATCCCTGGTCTGCACCAAGAAACCACCGTTCACTCGGCGAAAGTCATAAGATCGAGGTGAGGGAGAAATAGAACTTAGCGACAAAATACGTAGATCCCGCTTGTGCCCAAGCAACTTTAAAGCCTCGGCCTCATATTGAGGAGCAATAATAGCATCATAATGGCTTTTGTCGATCTCCGCGGCACAAGAAAGATCAATAGGTCTGTTGGAGGCTATTATGCCCCCAAACGCTGCCACCGGGTCCCCGGCAAGAGCCTGCCGATAAGCCTCTGCCAAGCTCTCATGGCTGGCCAGACCACACGGGGTATTATGTTTAATGATGACCACAGTGGGGTCGGTGAATTCGCTCACTACATTTAGCGCTGCATCCAGGTCGAGGATATTGTTAAACGAAAGCTCTTTCCCACTCAAGCGGACTGCGGTGGCCAGGCTGGGCCTTGGGGGTCTGCCCTGCTCTATGTAGAAGGCAGCTTGCTGATGGGGATTCTCGCCGTAACTGAGGCCTGAGTGTTTGCCTAGAGCAATAGTCATCTCCTCAGGGAAAACCTCATCTTGTAGGTATTGTGCAATTGCGGTATCATAGATAGCTACATGCTGGAAGGCTTTGCGAGCTAGCTTGCGGCGACTTTCCCAGTCGATCTCTCCCTTACCTAGTCGATTGATGATCATGCCATAATCTTGGGGATCGACCACCACGATGACATCAGGAAAATTCTTGGCAGCAGCTCGGATGAGGCTGGGGCCACCGATATCGATGTTCTCCAGTGCCTCCTCTAAGGAGACATTTTCCTTAGCTATAGTCTGGACAAAGGGATAGAGGTTAATCGCCACCAAGTCAATGGTCCCAATCCCTGTTTTGGCCAATTGCTCCATATGGTGGGGTAGATTGCGCCTGGCCAGGATACCGCCATAAACAGCAGGATGTAATGTCTTCACCCGGCCATCTAAAATCTCAGGGAATGAGGTGAGCTCCTCTACACTATGAACTGGTAAACCTATCCCTAAAAGTGCCTGTTTGGTCCCACCGGTGCTGAATATCTCAGCCCCTAGCTCCCCCAGACCTCGGGCAAAATCGATCACCCCTGTTTTATCGGAAACACTGAGCAGGGCACGCATCGTTAACCTCCTAGAAGCTTACAGTATCAAACTTCCAGCTATTGTATGTTATTTGGCAGCTTTTCCCCAGAAAATCATTATCACCCTTTCATTCCCCTTCTGCTCTACCACTTCCCCGATAAGTCTGGCCTGTGGCAACACCGACATGAGCACATCGACATCTCTTGGTGAACAGCACAGCACCATGCCTATGCCCATGTTGAATACTCGGTACATCTCCTCCTCATCGACATCGCCTTTCTCTCGGATTAGGTTAAAGATGGGCGGCACCGACCATGATCCAACTCTGATCTCGGCTGCTAAGCCTTGGGGGAGAACACGAGGCAGGTTAGCTGGTAACCCTCCCCCGGTTATATGGGCTATCCCTTTGACGAGCGGCAATGCCGGCCGGATCAGGTGGTAATAGCAGCGATGCGGTTCGAGGAGTTCCTCCCCCAAAGTACGGTCAAGCTCCTGATAAAAGGTATTTAAAGCCTGGGGCTTGGTGGTAAAAATCTTTCGCACCAGCGAATAGCCATTGGTATGTAAGCCACTGGAAGGCAACCCCAAGATAACGTCGCCAACTTGGATTGCTTTGCCATTGATGATAGATTTCTTCTCCACTGCCCCGACAATAAAGCCCACCAGATCGTAATCCCCTTCCCGATAAATCCCCGGCATCTCAGCAGTCTCACCCCCGATAAGGGGGCAGCCCACCTCGCGGCAGGCATCGGTTATCCCAATGATGATGCTTTCTACTTGTTGTGGCCTGAGCTTACCCATAGCGATGTAATCCAGAAAGAAAAGCGGCTCAGCACCACAGGTTAGAATGTCATTGACACAATGATTAACCAAATCGATGCCGATGGTGTTGTCTCTTGCCAAAGCTGAGGCGATGCTAAGTTTGGTGCCTACTCCGTCAGTGCTGGAGACAAGAACCGGCTCCTGGTAACCCTTAAGTTCGAATAGTCCACCAAAAAAGCCAAGCTCAGTTAGCACTTCAGGGCGAAAAGTGGAACGGGCATGCTTTGTGATGATCCTTAAAGCATCGCTTCGAGCCTCGAGATTCACCCCAGCAGCAGCGTAAGTTAGCTTGTCCATCAAGAGACTCCCCGGGGCAAGGATTCTAAGGCTAGTTTATCCATCTCCAATTGCACTGGGATGGGATACTCCCCAGTGAGACAAGCGAGGCAGAAGACATCTCTGGGGAGCCCTATGGCTTTGATCAACCCCTCCAGGCTGAGATAGCCTAAAGAATCAGCCCCAATGAACTCCCTGATCTGGGGGATGCTTTTACGAGCAGCGATAAGTTCCCATTGTGTGGCCATATCCACCCCAAAGAAACAAGGATAGCGAATTGGCGGGGCACATACACGCACATGGATCTCTTTTGCTCCAGCCTTCCTAAGCAAACCGATCACTCGTGGAGTAGTTGTCCCTCGCACAATGCTATCGTCCACTATAATCAGTTGCTTCCCCTTGAGTACCTGAGGGAGGGGATTAAATTTAAGCCTGACCCCTAGCTCCCTGATGCGTTGGTCAGGCTCGATAAAGGTGCGAACGGCATAGCGGTTCTTAAGCAACACCTCGCTGAACGGGATGCCTGATTTTTGGGCATAGCCAATACCGGCAGCTGTAGCTGAGTCGGGGATGCCAGTAACTATGTCAGCAGCTACAGGATATTCCTCAGCTAGCTCCTCTCCCATTATCTGTCGTGCCTGATATAGTAAACGGCCATTGATCACCGAGTCGGGGCGGGCAAAATAGATATATTCAAAAACGCATATTGCTTTATGCTGTGACTCTATCCCCTTAAAGCTGTCGATACCATTGGCCCCAGTAACAACCACTTCACCAGGTTCAACCTCGCGGAGGAAACTCGCCCCAATATGATCTAAGGCACAACTCTCCGAGGCAATCACCCAGCCATCGTTGACACTGCCAAGGCAGAGGGGACGTACCCCCAAAGGATCACGAACCCCGATCAAGGCCTCGGGGGTAAGAATTACCATAGAATATGCTCCTTGTAGCCGAGGCATGGCACAGGCAACTTTCTCCGGCCAAGTCTGCCCTGGCGAGGCAAGGATAAGATTGGCAATAACCTCAGAGTCGGTAGAGGTAGAAAAGTGATAGCCTTGCTCCTCTAGCTCCCGCCGCAGCAGCCCGGCATTGACAATATTCCCATTATGGCCCAGAGCTATTTCCCCTTGGGCCCCTTTTACCAGGATAGGTTGCGCATTGATAAGGCGGCTTGAGCCGGTAGTGGAATAGCGATTATGACCGATGGCAATAATGCCGGGCAATTGACTCAAGGCAGCTTCATTAAACACCTGAGATACCAACCCCATGCCAGCATAGAGGCGGATCCTTTTACCATCACTGGTAGCAATGCCGCTACTCTCCTGTCCTCTATGCTGAAGGGCGAATAAGGCGAAAAAGGTGAGCCGGGCTACTTCCTCACCGGGGGCATAGGTCCCAAAGATACCGCAGGACTCACGCCAACTCGCCTTGCCCACTACCATAGATACCCCTGAAAAACTCCGTTTTTCAAACGGGCCCCAGATTTGCTCCTCTAAAACCCTTGGGCCCCCATGAGAAAGAGCGAAGCGAACTTTTCATGGGGGGGCTAGCATAATTTGCTAAATCCGATCTAAGGTGACCACAGCCTTCTACTATGATTATAGGTCTCCCCCAGGGCTAGGTCAATTGCCCCTCATTTAGCCATCCTGAGACAGCGTCCATTGCCCTTTCATCTAAACGCAGCTTGTGTCTTCCTCCAGGGATGATCACTATCTTTTTGGGTTCCCCAGCTTTCTCGTAGAGAGACCAGGCGTGACTTAGCGGTACTACCTCATCCTGCTCCCCATGCACTATTAGTAAGGGTATAGAGGCAAGCTTATCTACCCACTCTATAGGACTAATATGCTCAAACCCATTCAACCATTCATCTACGGATTGGGGGAAATCTTTATCTCTGATAACTCCGATGTGGCGAAAGTGGTCGATCAATGAGGTGGCATCCTGTCGTTCAGTTAGAAAACCAAATCTGGCAGGGCAAGCACAGAGGGCGATAGAGGTCACCCGGGGTTCATGGGAGGCAACATAAGCCGAAGCTGCAGCGCCACCGCTAAATCCCAGAAGTGATAGGCGAGTTTTGTCCACTTCAGGGCAAGTGCATAAATAATTGATAGCTGCTTTAAGATCCCGGCACCAGCCCAAGATGTCGAGGTTACCTCTGCTTGCCCCCGTCCCTCTGAAGTTAAATATCATGGTCATAAATCCGGCACTACAGAATCTCTCAGCGAGTAAAGGGTAGCCCCTATCGCCAGGATGCGGTGGGCCGGCGGGGATGCCATGACAAATACATAAGGCGGGAAAGGCCCCCTTATCTTTAGGGATATAGACTTCTCCCCTGATATCGATCTGGTCTACATCGAACCGAACTTCTCTTCTCTCCATTATCCCCCCTTATAAAGGGACCTCTTGAAAAAGGGATTTTCAGTGTCTTTATGAGCCTGCCTTTAACTCGGAGCGAAGTTGAATAAAGCGAATAAGATTATCCCGAGCAATCATACCCAATACTATCCCTTCCTTCACCACAGGTGCGTGGTTTGTATGATGCTCGGCCATCTGCTCCAGTATGCTGAGGGCATCATCATCTGGCTGAACTGCCACTAGCTCACTGAGTGGGGTCATTATCTCCTGCACACGAACAAGATCCCAATGTGATTTGGGCGCCTGCTTAATAGCATAAAGGGTTATAATTCCTTTTAGTCTTCCCTCCTCGGCCACTAAGAAATAGCTGCGACCAGTAGGCAAGATATAATTTTGCACTAGCTCTTTTAGACTAAGGTTAGGGGGTACGGTAGGCTGGTCATAAGTCATCACATCTCGGGCGGTAATACCTCGCAGGTTCTCATGCCATTCCATCTGCCGGTAACTTGTAGTAGCTGCATAGTGCAAAAACCAGCCGATTAAAGCAAGCCAGAAACCATCAAAAGCGCCGAGATAGATAGCACTACCGAATGCGGATACTACAAGCGTAGCCCTGCTTAAGGTACAACCAAATACTAATGCTATTCCACCAAAAATGAGAATATAAGCGATACCTCGCCCTGACCATGAAGCAATATGGGTAGCCCGCCTGTAACTCCCCGTGCCTCGCCAAAGTAGCGCACGTAATATTCTGCCCCCATCCAAGGGGAATCCTGGGATCAGATTAAACAAAACTAGCATCGTATTAATGTAAGCCAACAGTCTCGTTAGATCGGCAACTAGAATCCCACTACCGCTTGAGAACAGAAGAGTGATACCGGCAAAAACACCTGCCAGAGTCAAGCTACATAAGGGGCCGGCAATTGCCATTACCAGCTCAGCCATAGGGCGTGTTGCCTCTCGAGTTATCTGAGCCACTCCGCCAAAGATAAACAGGGTAATGCTCTTTACTGGGGTACCATTCCTAATAGCAACCAGGCTATGGGCTAGTTCATGAGCAATAACCGAGGCAAAAAGAAGCAGGCTAGCAGCTACTCCAGCGGCTACCCTGCTCCACAAAGGGTAATCAGCGGGGAAATAGGATAGTGACAGTGAGAAGGTCAGCAGAGCAAAGATTATGAACCAACTATAGTGCAAGTATATCGGAATGTTGAATACCTTACCTAAACGAATAGAATGGCCCATTTTCCCCTCTAAACTCTAAGCAGCCGATTTTATTATGTCGACATTATGTCAACCGGCAATTCGCCGCACAGATTCACCTGGTCGATAACCTTCTCCGGCGCAACTTCCCCTCTCTCCGTTACTATTCCAGTAATCAGATTCGGCGGGATTATATCAAAGCCTGTCTCCAAGTGGAGTTCCTTATCCTGATAGCTCTGGGCGCTAAATTTGATTATTTCACAAATGGCATAAACGGGAACATTGTTCTTTCTTGCCGCCAGGGCAAGTTGGTAAGTTGGCGTGCCATTGATGAGGAAGCCGTCGGCGAACACACTATCAGCACCCACCAAAACCTTGTCCACTACTGATATGTAATGCTTGATGGAAGCATCAGAAATAGCTGAAGCTGTGATTCCCACCATCTCAAGCTCGTGGGCAGTGATCTCACCATACGATTTACCATCTATGGATCTAGATTTGAGGGCTAAAACCCTGACAAGTTTTCCTTGGCGGGAGGCTATCTTAAGTGCGTGGCAAACGGTTGAGCTGTAGCTCGAGGTGAGCACTACATCCTTATCCTTTAGTATCCCAGCTCCGTTTTCAGCAGCTTTTAAGGAAGCTTGTTGGGAGGCTTGGATAATTTCATCACCTTTGATATAGGCGAAGCTCTTCAGATCAGCTAGCATTATTCCTTTCCCAGCTTCGTGGAATACCTCGTGAATAAAGCGAGAAACACTATTAGCTATAGAGGCCATGTTAGGTCTTATCTCCTTCAACGCCATGCCAACCTCTCTTAGCTCAGCCAAAAACTCACTGGGATTTTTGGACTCGCTTCTCTCCACGGCTAGCTTCATTACACCAAGTGCTTGCTGAGAAATGAAGCTGGCACCATGCACTTTATCCTGCTCGATCTGGGCAATTTTGTGGCTGATTTGGGGGATCATTTCACCCTCTCCCACGTCTCGGGTAGCTTGGGCACTGTTTCATATTG
>DEIJ01000120.1:33816-44815 GCA_002352365.1 Dehalococcoidia bacterium UBA2777
CCCAGCTTTTCATCGGTGGCCACAAGTTCCTGGCCCTGCCTCACCAATTCGATATCCTCAAGAGTTAACTTTACCTCCTCCAGTAGTTCCTCCAACACCTGATCAAAGGGAGTATTCCCTTCTTCTATATATCCGCTTACTCCTGCCCATTTGCCCTTATAGGTACCCACCTTCTCACTCCTTCTTAGCAAACAGATTTTCCCTTTATGCTCCAGGAAACAGGTAACTACATGCTTTTGCTCCATATCTATTACCTCAGCTTGCAGATGATTCTTCAGCATATTCAAGGCAGCTTCGGCAGCATCTCGTTTATTTTCCAGTCTGCCTCCAGGAAAAATATACCGCCCAACCCAGGTTCCTTTTGGTGAGGCCAAGCCAATATAAAATAGCCCTAGCGGTTTTTCCGCTGTGGCTCCGGTGGGCCCAGCAATACCCGTATCTGACAGACCTATGTCTGTATTCATCAGTTTCCTTATCCCCTCGGCCATTTCCTTTCCAGTCTCTTGGCTCACTGCACCATATTGCTCAATAGTCCCACGCTGAACGCCCAAAACTTTTGTTTTTATCTCATTATCATAAGCGACCACAGAGCCTTTGAAGTAGTCGGAACTACCAGGAATGTCGGTTATCAAATTGGCTATCAGCCCTCCGGTAGCCGATTCAGCAACAGCTAGAGTCAACTTGTGTTTATGTAGTAACTTGCCAATTTCCACAGCTAACTCCATCTTCGCCTCCTAAGCTGAGCACTGAGATATTACGGTTGGTGTAGATGCACAAACTTGCAGCTATTTCCATGCTGACTCGAGCGATATCTGCTGCCGAGAGGGCAGAGTACTCGAGCAAAGCCTTGGCTGCTGCTTGGGCATAGCATCCCCCGGAACCAATGCCTACTATATCATCATCAGGCTCTATTACATCACCTTCGCCAGAGAGAACTAGCATATCTTGCCGGTCGGCAACAATAAGCCAAGCCTCCAAGCGGCGTAATACCCTATCGGTGCGCCATTCCTTAGCTAGTTCCACCGCTGCCCGCTTCAGTTGCCCACGATGCCTTTCCAATTGATTCTCAAATCTCTCAAATAGGGTGAGGGTATCAGCTACTGAGCCGGCAAAGCCAGCAATCACCTGATCGTGATATAAAGTGCGCAACTTTTTGGCAGTGTGCTTTAGCACCACTTCTCCAATAGTGACTTGCCCATCACCGGCTATAGCTACCTGGTCGCCACGCCTTACCGCCAGAATCGTTGTTCCGCTTGCCATCTTCTCCCCTTACAATAGCCAAAGGTCTAAGCACATGGCCAAGAATATTACCCCCAAGTAGGGGAAGGCAGAGAGCTTGTACATTCTCCAGGCATCCTGAGAGACTTTGGAAGCTAGCAGACGCCAGCCAGAATAAACCATCAATATACCCGAAAGATTCGCTGCCACTAAGTAGAGCAAGCCAAAGTCAGCCGCAAAGTAAAGACCTAAAGAGGCAGCAAAGAGAAGGAGGGATAAAACAAGGAGCACCTTTACTGCATCCTCGACCTTCCAGTTTAAGGGGAAATAGCTTATCCCAGCACTGAGATAGTCATCTCGGTTGGCAATCATTACACTCCAAACATGGAGCGGTATCCACACCCCGATAAGAATACAAAGGAAAAGCACTTTGGGGCTAAAACTGGGCTGGATGGCAAACCAGCCAATAAGTACCGGCGCGCAGCCAGCTATCGTCCCTTGAGGGAAGACGCAACTTACCCTTTTTCGCCCCACCACTGCTGCTAAGGTACCCGCCAGGCCGGAGAAAAAGCACCAAGGATGTAACCACCAGGCCAACCCTAGAGCGATCACAGTTAAGCCCAAAGTTGGGGGCAGAACCTTTTCCGGGGGGTCGATACGCTTTGAGGGGAGAGGGCGGTGATTTGTTCTTTGCATTTTGGCATCGACCTCTCGGTCAAGGTAGTTGGTTAAGCCATTGACCCCGCCGCTACCTAAGGCAATTGCTACCACAGTGAGAAGGAGGCGGGTATGTGAAGGGTATCCAGCAGCGGCAACAATGGCGGCGCAAATACCAATGAAGGTGAGCAGGATGGTTTCACGAGGCTTCAATATCTCGATATAGTTGGCCATCGAGCGGTAAAAATTCGGGGCTAAATCTAATTCCTTAGCTTGTTTTACCATGGATCATCCTCATTTGTTCTACGGGGCTCGCTTCCTGTTGCCTTAACATAGACTCTAATTATATCATGTCGGCGTAATACTCCCAATAACTTCTTGGGATCATCTCTGGAAACCACTGGGATACGACCCACATCCCCCCCTCCGAATTGGGATAGTGCCTCCTGAATAGACTGATCAGGGTAGGCCACGATAGGGGATTTGGTGGCAATGTCATTGACTACGAGGCTAGGGTTCTTCTTACTCATGGCAGCCTCAACATCCTCTAAGGTAACACAACCGCAAAGATGGCCATTCTCATCAACAACAGGGAAACCGTGATGCCCTGTGCGGTGGATTTCATCTATCAATTGAGCAACAGGTGTCGTTGGTGAAACAGCAGGAAAATTACGGCTCATTGCCTCTCCCACCGTGATACTACTCAATACATCAGCTTGCTCTCGGCGATGAATATCTATGCCTCGCCGCACCAAACGCAGAGTATAAATAGACTCCCGGCTGAAGCTCCGGGCAACAAGGGTGCTAATAACCACCGCACTCATTAGGGGGAGGATTAAGGTATAGTCCCGAGTCATTTCAAAAAGCAGGAGTATGGCAGTGATGGGCCCCCGTACTGCTGCGGCAAAGAATGCTCCCATGCCCACTAGAGCATAGGCTCCAGAGGGAGCAATAATCGCTGGGAATAACTCATGAGCTATCATGCCAAAGGCACCACCCAACATCGAGCCGATAAAGAGCGAAGGGGCAAAGATCCCTCCACTGCCGCCACTACCCAGAGTGAATGAGGTGGCAATCATCTTCAAAAAAGCCAATATGAGGAGCATACCTAGCCCTATCTCGCCAGCCAGTGCCTTATCAACACCCCCTTTCTCGACCAACACTCCGCCTACTCCATAGCCACCTCCATAGCCGACCCCGAAGATGTCAAAAAAGTATAGACCAATGAGCCCGACGATGAGTCCGCCGAAGACTGGTTTGAGATATTCCGGAATTTTCCACGCATCAAACATATCTTCACACTTATAGAATAGGCGAATAAAGCCCACCGCAGCAAGGGCGCAAATAATGCCGAGAAAGATGTAAGGTAATATCTCCCAGTAGCTCACCATAGCATATTCAGGCACGATAAATGATGGCTGCTCCCCCAAAAATATGTGGGCGATGAAGCCGGCAGTAACTGAACTAATAACTACAAAGCCTAATCCTCGGATCATGACCCTGCCGAGGATTACCTCCAAGGCAAAGAAAATGCCCCCAATGGGGGCGTTGAAGGTGGCTGAGATGGCACCCGCTGCTCCACAGGCTACTAGAGTCTTTACCCAATCCTCAGGGAGCCTGAGCCATTGCCCAATAGTTGAACCAAAGGAGGAACCGATCTGGACAATCGGCCCTTCACGACCAACTGAGCCGCCGCTGCCAATGCATATCGAAGAGGCTAGTGCTTTTATCGCTGCCACCCGGGGCCGAATGCGCCCTCCCCTGATAGCCACGGCCTCCATCACCTCCGGAGGTCCTTCTCCTCTTGCCTCACGAGCCAAAAAATAGATCAGAAGGCCAAAAAGGAGGCCACCCAATGCCGGTAGGAGAACGAGGTAATAATCGCCTAAGAAGCTGAATATTGTGGCACATTTTGCGAAGAAAAGCCACTGGAACCCCTTTATCATCCATCTGAAGGCCACTGCCCCCAGTCCGGCAATAAGCCCTACCACTACTGATAGGGCTAGCCCGGTGGCCATCTCTGAGGAGCGAAATAAAGGCAAAAGTGACCCAAGGGGCGATATTAACCTTCGGGTATTCATATACTGGCCAAATACTCTGATACTTTAGGCATTTCACTTATCCTCAAACTATTAGACACTTTAGCATATCGATTACCTGCTCTGCCGGGACGTCATTCCTGATTACTGGTTGGCCAATATCCTGAAGTAATACCCACCTTATTTTGCCTCCCTGCATCTTCTTGTCCAATCCCATTGCCTCAAGCAGGCGAGCCAGCTCTATGCCCGAGGATGAGGAGGGCAAGCCGAAACGGGAAAGCAAAACTTTCTGTCTTTCCACAACACTAGGCTCCAGAATACCCATCCGTTCACTGAGCATAGCTGCTCCCATCATACCAATAGCCACCGCCTCACCATGAAGGAAGCGTTCATAATTTGTGGCTGCCTCCAGCCCATGAGCAATAGTGTGTCCATAATTCAGCAGGGTGCGCTTTCCCGTTTCCTTCTCATCCTCACTGACCACCTTGGCTTTAATAGCGGCACTTCGTTTTATTGCCTCAAGTAACAGCTCGGGGTCTAGCTTGGTAAGCCTGTCGACATTATCCTCCAAGAACTGGAAAAATCCGGCATCGAGGATCAAGCTGTGTTTTGCTACCTCTGCCCATCCTGATACGAGCTCACGGTGAGGCAAGGTAGCTAGTGTTTGGACATCAGCCAGCACGAGGCGGGGTTGATAAAAAGTGCCAATGATGTTCTTGGCTTGAGGATGGTTTACTGCCGTCTTCCCACCAATAGCAGCATCCACCATAGCGACTAGACTTGTAGGCAACTGAACCAGGGGCAAACCGCGAAGGAAAGTCGCTGCCACAAACCCAGCTAAATCCCCTACCCCCCCCCCCCCCAGGGCAACAATAACATCCTTCCTCTCTGCTCTGCCCTCCACCAGACGGTGGTAAATCTTTGCTGCGCTGTCGAGGCTTTTGGTTGCCTCCCCTGGGGGGACTACAATAGAACTGGTGGTAAAGCCAGCATCTCGCAGACAGTCTTTTAGTTGAGTCCCATAAAGAGAGAATACCGTTTCATCGCTGATAATGAAGGCTTTACCCGATAAATCCGCCTGGTGCATCCGCTTGCCTAAATCCCTAAGCGAGCCCCAACCAACAAAGATAGGATAGCACGAAGTTTGGGCAATCACCATACAGACGTCATCCTCTTGCCGATAGGCCCGACTCCAATATTGCCAGCCTCGTAATACCTCCTGAGCTACCTCATCAAGGCTCAGATTATCGGTGTGGACCGTCCAGTCGGCGATATCATAGTAGGGTTGGCGAAATTCCTTGAGGTAGTTGATATGCTGAAGTGGATCATCGGCCACAAGCAAAGGACGAAGAGGTCCTGAGGTAGCTGTGTCATCAAGCAGGCGACGGTAGATAGTCTCCGCTTGGGCTTCAAGGCAGGTTATCATCCCGCTCGAGAACATTAGCTCCCGATTTTGAGGATCAAGAATTGCCCCGCCACCGGTGGCAATCACCCTTCGCCCGCCGCTACATGCTTTCTTGAGTACTTCACGCTCCAAATCTCGAAAGTACTGCTCACCATGCTGAGCAAAGATTTCGGGGATGGTCTTTGCTGAGATCTTTTCTATCTCACTATCGGTATCCACAAAACCCCAGCTAAGGCACTCAGCTACCTTCTTGCCCACTTTCGACTTACCGGTGGTGGAGAAGCCGATTAAAATAATGTTGCTGCCAGCTCTTTTACCCATCTCACCCCGTCTCGAAAGTCATAATTCCCCAACGGTTGAGGATAACGAACTCCGCTTTCAAAGATGATCGGACAGGAGGGACCACCTGGTATCAGCAACCGCAAGATTCGAGCGATATCTACCCAACCCTCCTCAGGTCTCTGGCTGGGGTGAACCGGAATATGGCCGAAATTGTGGTAATCCTCAATGCTGCGATTATTCCACAGATGAATTGAACCAATATACGGAGCTAGAGCTTGAGCAAATTGGTACAAGTCGAAACCATCTCGTAAAGCAGCAATATGCATATGGCCGGTGTCAAAGCAATAGCGCAGATCGGTAAAACAGCCAATAACCTCAGCCAGAAATTCCACGCTTAGGAGAGGGCTTGGCCCAAAGCCCTCCAGATGGATGGGTACACCGAATTTTTGGCTCAGTGTTGCTAAATGGGAGGCGCTTTGCCAGGCAATCTCTCGCAGTCTGCTAGGGCTTACTCCACCGACATCGGTTGAAGGTGGGGAGGGGAAATGAACCACCACATATTCAGTCCCCAGTTCTAAGGCTTGCTTGAGTGTCTCCTCGATCATTCTTAAGCTGAGTTCTCGCTTCTCCTCCTCGAGGTCACAAAGGAAAGACCAGGTTGGCGGGATGGGATACCAAGAGGGTCTAGTTAACGGGGCGTGAATACTCGCTGCCAAATTATAGTGCTTAATTTTCCTCACAAGCTCAGGCACTTCTTGGGGTGGGAAATTATAGAACTCTCCTCGTTTGAGCCCATTGGAGATTATCACTTCCTCGAAATGATCCACCCCATGACAATGAAAACCGAGATCATACATCACCGAATCTATTATACCTTGAGGGGGCTATTTTGGAAAATTTGGCATGAGACTTGACCTTGACAATTTCTAAAAATCTGCTATCCTACAATTACTACCGATTGTAAGGTAGAGGGTTGAAGGGGTTAAGTCGCTTGGATCGATAACGACCGAGACGGCTAGGAGATTAAGGTGTTTTCCTGCCTCCTCGGTTGTTGCCGAGGAGGCTTTTATTTTACCGAGGAAATGCATAACGCTATAAGTGATGTACCAGGAATCAAGGTAGGGCACTGGACCAATACGAAGGCAGTCACTGGTTGCACAGTGATCTTATGTGAACAAGGTGCGGTTGCCGGCATAGATGTCCGAGGTTCAGCTCCGGGAACTAGAGAAACCGACGCCTTGCGTCCCTTCAGCCTGGTGCAGCAAGCCCATGCTGTCCTTCTCACCGGGGGTAGCGCTTTTGGGTTGGACGCCGCTAGTGGGGTGATGCGCTATCTTGAAGAACGAGGTTATGGATTGAATCTGGGTGCAGTCAAAATACCTCTTGTCCCCGCTGCTGTTCTCTTTGATCTCTTTATTGGCGAGGCAAAGGTGAGGCCTGGCGCTGAAGAGGGCTATCAGGCGTGCCTCGCAGCTACAGATGGTGAAATTGCTGAAGGGAGCGTTGGCGCTGGCACCGGAGCTACAGTTGGCAAGATTTTAGGCAGACAAAGGGCCACCAAAGGGGGGTTGGGCACGGCAAGTCAGCAGATTGGCGATGATACTGTGGTGGCAGCCATCGTGGTGGTTAACGCCTTCGGTGACGTGGTGAATCCTACCACGGGGGAAATCCTTGCCGGGCCACGGCAAGCCGAAGGGGGAGGCTTTTCGAGTACTGTAGAGTTGCTGAAAAGTGGCCACACCTCGATAAACCTTTTACCTACGAACACCACTATCGGGGTGGTGGCTACCAACGCTGCGCTTGGTAAGGGGCAGGTTAATAAATTGGCCCAGATGGCAAATAGCGGCTTAGCCCAGGCTATCCGACCTTGTCATACCATGGTTGATGGCGATACCCTCTTTGCCCTTTCTTTAGGAGAAAGCATAGAGAGCGAGGTAAATATTACTCAAATAGGTGCAGTAGCTGCTGACGTGGTAGCTAATGCCATAGTGAGAGCGATAACCAAGGCCCAGACCCTAGCAGATATGCCTGCTGCCAGAGAGGTGAGATAATCGTCTCCTTCTTTTCAACCGAATGGTTTTAGGGCCCACCTTAAGCCAGAAGAGGAGTTAAGGTGATCGAAATAGGATTTATTGGGGCAGGAACGGTAGGAACAGCCTTAGCAGTGAGGTTAGCTGAGAAAGGCTACCCCATAGTAGCAGTTGCCAGCCGCAGTCGATCTTCAGCCCAGAGATTAGCCAGCATGGTGGCTGGTTGCCACATCTATAGTGATGGCCAGGCGGTAGCCAACGCAGCACAACTGATCTTTATCACTACCCCTGATGATGCTATCGCTCCAGTAGCTGCCCAGCTAAATTGGCATTCAGGGCAAAGCGTAGTCCACTCAAGCGGAGCTTTCTCGTTGGACATCTTGGAGCCGGCAGGTAGGGCAGGCTCTCAAGTAGGGGGATTTCACCCACTGCAGACCTTTGCCAGTGTCACCTATGCTATAGAGAACTTGCCCGGTTCCACCTTTGCTTTGGAAGCGGAGGAGCCGTTGTTAAGCACTCTGAAGGAGTTAGCTGGTGCCCTTGATGGGCACTGGATAGAGCTTAGAGCCGGTGACAAAGTCATTTACCATGTGGCAGCAGTGTTCGCCTGCAATTACCTGGTGACCATAGTCAAGCTGGCTACTGACTTATGGCAGACTTTCGGAATCTCATCTTCTGAGGCGGTACGAGCCTTGCTTCCTCTACTGGGGGGGACACTCAACAACTTGGATAATGTGGGGCTACCTCACTGCCTTACTGGACCCATAAGCCGGGGTGACTTGGGGACAATCAGAAAGCATATCCTGGCTCTAAAGGAGGCAGCACCTTCGCTCCTTCCTGCCTATCGAGAGCTGGGATTACAAACCATACCTATTGCCGAGGCAAAGGGGAAGATTGACCGTCATCGGGCAGAAGAATTACAACATCTGCTGCAAAATCTTGACTAGGAGGTGAAGCGTGAGGACAATGCTAAAGAGCAAGATTCATCGGGCGCAGGTTACCTCAGTGAATATCGATTATGAAGGGAGCATTACCATCGATGGTTCGCTTATGGAGGCAGCAGACATCCTGCCCTACGAAGAGGTTTGGGTGCTGAACATCAACAATGGGGCGCGCTTTCAAACCTATGCTATTACAGGGGAGAGAGGCTGCGGTGTTATCTGCATTAATGGGGCGGCAGCAAGACTAGTTGCTAAGGGGGATACAGTGATCATTCTCTCCTACTGTAGTGTTAGCGATGATGAAGCGCGCCACATCGCCCCCAGGTTGGTTTATGTTGATGCCAAGAATCGCATCATTCAACAAAAAGGGGACAGAGGATGGACAGAAGAGTTAGAGATATCGCTGAAGGCACCTTCAAGTTAGAAGAAAATGAGGGTAACAACAAGGTTCAAAGATTGGAAGAAGCAATTAGGCGTAATGTGAAACCAGAGATGCAGTTATTCGTTGGGGGGTTAGCTAACGCAGCAGTTTGCCAGGTTGTCAGGCAATTTTGGGGGACAAGCCCGAAATTCACCCTAATAGCAGAAGGAGTTGGCAATTATGGCGTAGCTCTTTTTTACGCTGGTTTAGTCAAAAAAGTTATCACTTCGGTCTTCTCAACTGCATTCCCTGGGACTAGTCCTGACGCCATAATTCAGAAAGAATATAAGCGAAAAGAAGTCGAGTTTGAGAATTGGTCACTTTATTCACTTAACCAGAGGTTGATGGCTGGAGCATTAGGCATTCCATTTATACCTACTAGGTCTATTATCGGCAGTGACATGGCTGAAGATAATAAAGATTCTTTTCAAATAGTTGAAGACCCTTTTGGAGGTGGAAGGGGGGTAGGGGTAATAAAAGCTCTTAATCCTGATATTGCCCTGATTCATGGATGGGCAGCAGATCGCTGTGGCAACACCATTCTTGGTGTAGACCCTATCAGTGGGGAGGGTGCCTGGGGGGCACTAGCAAGTAGAAATGGAGTGATAGTGACAGTAGAGAAAATCGTATCCACAAGTTTTATTAGAGACCATTCCACCTATGTTAATATACCCAGCTATATGGTGAATTCGGTTTCCATTGCCCCCTTTGGAGCACATCCCCTTGGCTTAGCAGGCCGAGGCATAGCTGGGTTTGAAGCTTATGCAGCGGATTATGATTTCATGCTCGATTATCAAAATTCAAGTAGGGACCCCGCAGCCTTCGAAACTTGGCTGGGGAACTGGATATTGAATTGCTCAAACCACGAACAATATTTGTTCAAGCTTGGCTCCAAGAGGCTCTCTTCTCTTAAAGGAAGGGCAACCACGGATGTTTGGAAATATGATCTGGAATCCTCATTGGAGAGCATTTCTCCTGGTGGAGAGTATAGTGCTACGGAAATGATGGTGATAACCGCGGGGCGAAAGATAAAAGAAATGAGCCAAACGGGGGCATATAGAATCATTCATGCCGGCGTAGGTACGTCGGGGCTCGCTGCTTGGATGGCATACTATCTACTAAAAAAAGAAGGCTATGATATTGAGCTAACAATGGGAGCTGGGTGGTATGGGTATGCACCCCGGCCGGCCGACCCCTGGCTTTTTAGCTCCTCCAATATTTCGACCTGTAAAATGATAGGCAGTGTTGTAGATACTTATGGTGTTTGGATAAAAGCTGAGAATAGTTGTATAGCCGCTCTGGGGGCAGGGCAAATCGATGAATGCGGCAATATTAATTCTACCAAACTTCCCGGCGAGATTTACCTAGTTGGCTCTGGTGGGTCCAACGATGCTATCAATGCTAAAGAGGTAGTGGTAATAGCTCCTCAAACATCGAGGCGCTCGGTGGAGAAAGTAGGTTACATCACTTGCCCGGGAGATAGGGTGAGGGCGTGGGTATCCACTAAAGGGATATTCGAAAAGCTGGGGGATGAACCAAGGTTCACTTTGACTGGATACTTCCCAAATACGAAACTTTCCACCCCTGAACAGAGCATCGATGAAATAAAGAAGAATTGTGGTTGGGAGTTAAAGGTCTCCTCTGAGGTCAAAGAGATCCCCGCCCCTACTTTCGATGAGCTAGTGTTATTGAGATTGTTTGATCCTGAAGGGTATTTCACCAAAGAGAATAGAGAGTTGAGATAGAGACGGGGCCTAGATTATTCCCTCTCTTGACGGGAGGGGGTAGGACTTCCTTTGTCAAGCTCCCGGTGCGCATTTGATAATCTTTAAACCCGACTTTGAGGCCCCCCTAGCTGGTGTATAGCTGAATAAGAGCTGTTTGCCACTACAACGGCACCCCCTTGGAGCTACTGCTCACCACCGGCCTAGTTCAAGCGGATGTTCCACCCCATTTTCGACAAAGATTCTGGAAAATGAATGTGAATTGCCTGTTTTCCGTCCCTT
>DEIJ01000022.1 GCA_002352365.1 Dehalococcoidia bacterium UBA2777
TCTGCACTTCATCGGTACCATAGATATAGAATTTGAGCATTATATATCGCTTATTGTTCTACTTCTAGTTGAACCTCTAGCACAGTAAGTTCAACCTAAAAGCGAGGATGATAGGATGAGCAAGCAGACCAATGAAGAACGCAATATAAACCGAGCATTTCTTACTCCGTAGGCTTACAGTTCACAGGCAAAATACTGTAAGCTGTCGGCTGCAAGCTGTTAAGCCGGATTTTGATGGGGTGGTTTGGTGTGGTATGGTATTGTGGTATAATGAAGGAGTTTGAGCAGTCTCTAACCAATCAAGGAGGTCAACGTGGAAGGAAAATATTGGAACCCAGAGATCGAGACAATGCCGTTAGACAAACTTAGAAAATTGCAGGAGGAACGGCTCAAGCTCTTGGTAGCTCATGCCTATGAGAAGACAGGACTATATCGGCGAAAGTTTGACCAAGCTGGTATAAAACCCCAGGACATTAACACCCTTGACGACCTTAAAAAACTGCCCCTGACAACCTATTTAGAGGATTTCTGCAACACACCTATTCCCGAGAAGCTAGCTGTGCCAATGGAAGAGGTGAAGGTATTCTATACCACCTCTGGCACCCTTTCCGGATTTACCCAACCCATAATGTGGACAAGGAAAGATTTTGACGAAATTATCGGCCAAGGAGAAATACGGCTTAGATTAGCCCTGGGGATGAGGGCTGATGATGTGGTTCAGGCTTTGGCCGGCGATTATTGCTGCTTCAAAGGTTGTGAGCTTATGGGGGCAGGATTTTTAACGGTAATGGCCGGCAGGGGAAATCTTGATTACCAAATAAGGCTAGCTAAAGTTACCGGTGTTACTGTCTTACAGTATCTGCCCAGCTTGATGCTGCGCTACTTTGAGCGAGCCAAGGAGCTGGGAATTGATATTAGAGAGACAAAGCTTCGCTTGGTAGCCATATTCGGTGAAAGCTTTGCCGAATCATATCGCAGAAGACTGGAATCAGAATATGGTGTCGCCATCCGAACCATGTATAGCTGTGCCGAGGTCCCTTTTATAGCCCATGAGTGTTTGGAGGGAAAGGGAATGCATATCTTCGGTGATTGGTGCATTGTTGAGGTTATCGACCCGGATACTGGAGAGATTCTCGGCCCTGGGGAAGAGGGAGAAATCGTGGCTACCCCTTTAGTCAATGAAGCTATGCCACTAATTAGATACAGGGTGGGTGATGTGGCAAGTATCCTCCCCTATGAGCCTTGCCCTTGTGGCCGAACACACCCTAAGATTTCTCTGGTCAAGGGGAGAGTGGCCCATATTATCAAAGTCGACGGGAAGAAGATCATGCCTATTGATGTTGAGGAGGTAGTAGCTAACACCCTCGGGTTGGCAGATGATTATCAGATAATCGTTACCAAGCCAGGAGAGCAACAAAGGCTGAATGTCAAAGCAGAGTACAAACCAGAGATCAAGGATGTAAATGCCTTGAAGAATCAATTCGAGGCAGCACTTAGCCAAAATTTAGCTGTGGAGAGTGAAGCGGAGCTAGTCCCGCTGGGAACATTAGGTCGGCCTCTATTTAAGGCACAGCGAATCATTGCCACTTACTGACCTTAGTAGTTGCTAAAGGAGGAGGCATGAATGGGATTGATATCACCAAGTTTCCCCAAGAAAAGTTGCTAGAGTTGCTAAGAGTGCATAATAGGCTTGCTCTCACCTTAGACGGTCTGTGGTTCTCGGCTGCCGAAGAGAAGTTCGGTTTGGAGGCAGCTATCGATCTAGATGCCAAAACCTGGCAAAGGTATGGAGCTAGCGAAGCAAGAAGGCTGTCTAAATTCTTGGGGGTGACTGAGCCAAGCATCCAGGATATTGTCAACATGCTGATGATAAGCCCGGTTTTTGCCTTTCTGGGACCTAAGGCCACAGTGGAGGGAAATAAGGGCATACTGACAGTTACTGATTGCCTCCCCCAGAAGC
The DNA here is from genome assembly GCA_002352365.1 of Dehalococcoidia bacterium UBA2777. Classification (GTDB taxonomy): domain Bacteria; phylum Chloroflexota; class Dehalococcoidia; order UBA2247; family UBA2777; genus UBA2777. The sequence goes on from DEIJ01000022.1 coordinate 1,961, forward strand.
AGAGGGTCAGATTAGGCAAGGGTGAGTTTCCCTGCAAACCAGTGGGGTTGGCTTACTGCGGCGAGTTCACTAAGACTGTTAACCCCCAGGTAAAATGGAGGTGTGTGGTTTGTCCCCCCGACCCCCATCCCCCGGATGTGTGGTGCCAGTGGGAGTTTGAACTCTAGATAAACCCTGTAAATACTGACTTTAAATCACTGCGCCCCCATGAAAATAGCCAGATTTTGGGGGTTAGCGAGGAGGTGGCAACATGGCACAGGAAAGAAAGTATTGGGACCCAGAAGCAGAGACAATGCCTTTAGATAAACTTAAGAGGTTGCAGGAGGAGAAGCTTCAAGAGATGGTGGCTCGGGCTTATGAGAAGACGGCACTATATCGGCGGAAGTTTGATGCTGTAGGTATAAAGCCCCAAGATATAAAGACCTTGGATGATCTTGAGAAGTTACCCTTCACTGAGTATTTGGAGGATTTCTGCCAAACACCTATTCCCGAGAAGATGACTGTCCCTATGGAGGAGATAAAGATAGTCAGCTCTACCTCGGGCACTGTCTCCGGATTTACCCAGCCAGTGCTAATGACCATGCGAGAGTGGGAATTCCTGCGTGATTTTGAAGCAAGATTCCGTTGGACAATCGGAGTGAGGCCATGGGATGTGGCTTTTGTACTAACCGGCTTTGATTGTTGCCCCGAAGGGTATAAGAAATTGGGGGCCACACTGCTGTTAGGTCATAGTGGCCGGCGGAATATGGATCATCAGATAAGATTAATAAAAGTGATGGGTGTTACTGTGCTAGAACATTTGCCTAGCTTAGTGCTGAGGTACTTTGAGAGAGCCAAAGAGCTAGGCATCGATATCAGGGAGACGAAACTTCGGCTAGTGTCGGGGGCTGGGGAGGGCTGGGCAGAGTCGTTTAAAAGGAAGGTGGAGGCAGAATATGGCCTTCCATTCCGAACCGGTTATGGCTCAGCCGAAGGAGGTGGTGGAGCTGCTGAGTGTGAGGCCGGC
>DEIJ01000151.1 GCA_002352365.1 Dehalococcoidia bacterium UBA2777
ACTGAAGTCCATCACATTTGGCTGATAAAGAATCCTCTCACCAACTCAGAGACTGAATGAACGGATTCAGCTTTAGTGGCCCCGGATGTTAGCTCCATTGCACAAACATGGGCATGACCACATGAACATAGTTCTCCAAGCCCACTGGGCGGATAACCCCCGGGCTCGATGGGGTGGTAACCTCTAAGGCTACTTGTCCCTCACGAAGTACGCTCAATACCTCTATAAGATACTTCCCATTAAAGGCAATTTTGGCTGCTTCACCAACAACCTGGGCGTCAACCTCTCCCACGTTATCGCCAACCTGTTCAGAGCGTGCCGAAGTGCTTATCCTCCCCGGGGAGAGTTCTCCACCGGGGGTTATCTGAAACCGAACAATACCACCGCCATCTCGTGCGAATATAGAGGCAGTCCGCGTTGCTCTTAGGAGCTCTGAGGTGCCAACCACCGCCCGAGTAGCGTAACTTTGAGGGATAAGCTGCTTATAGTTGGGGAAGGTACCTTGTATTAGTTGGGAGACCACCTCTACATTCTTCAAGCGGAAGAGCAATTGACTTCTATTAGGGTTAGTGGCTATTTCAACAGGTTCCTCTTGCTCTGCCAGCAGGCGGCTCAGTTCGCCCAGGGTGCGCCCGGGGATGATAAGCTCCATCTTTTCCGCTACTTTGGAGGCCAGGGGTACCTTATGCACTGCTAGTCTGAAGCCGTCGGCAGCGGCTAAACTCAAGGTATCCTCATCAAACTCGGCATAAACCCCAGTGAGCACCGGCCGGGTATCCTCTGAGGCGGTAGCAAATGCCACCCGACTGATCGCTACCCGGAGGATCTCAGGATCAACCTGGATAATTACCTCATCACCCACTTTAGGTATCGGGGGAAAGTCTTCAGCATCTATCCCGCTGATCCGCGCCTTAAATCTGGCGCATTCAAGCTCTAAAGTGTGCTTAGACAGGGTTAAGTCAATCCTATCATTGGGTAGGGAGTTAACAAATTCACTAAGCAGTCTCGCCGGAACAGTAATTGCCCCTTCTTGCTCCACTCTGGCGCCAATCCAACAGCTAATGGCAATCTCTAAGTTAGTGGCAGCGAGCTTAAGTCGAGATTGCTCTGCGGCAAGGAGCACGTTATTGGTAACCGGTAATGTGGTCCGCGTGGCCACCGCTCTGCCTACTACACTTAGCCCCCTGGATAAGTTCTCTTGAAGACATGACATCTTCATACCACACCTCCCCTTGCATGCTAAAGGATAGTATATCGCATACGCCGCTATTGCTCAAGATCGATCCTCGGTGCTACAATTAATATATCTGAAGAGGGCCAAGCATATGTCTGTTGATGCCATAGTGGTTAGCGGGGCACGAGAGCATAATCTCAAGAACATAGAGGTCATCATTCCTCGGGACAAGCTGGTAGTCATCACCGGGGTTTCCGGCTCAGGGAAGAGCTCTCTTGCCTTTGATACTATTTATGCTGAAGGGCAGCGCCGCTATGTCGAGTCTTTGTCCGCCTACGCCCGTCAATTCCTGGGGCGGATGGAGAAGCCAGATGTTGATTATATTGAAGGGCTGAGCCCAGCCATCTCTATTGATCAAAAGGGTCCATCCCGCAACCCCCGCTCCACTGTGGGAACAGTGACTGAGATTTATGACTATCTACGGCTGCTTTTCGCCCGCATAGGTCATCCCCACTGTCCTAAGTGCGGCAGGGAGATATCACGGCAGACAGTGCAACAAATTGTTGACGCTATCCTCGCTCTTCCCCAGGGCAGCCGCATCATGATTATGGCCCCCACGGTTCGTGACCGCAAAGGTGAGCATGAAGCAATCTTTGCCGACTTAAGGAAGGGGGGATATGGGCGAGTGCGCCTTGATGGGCGCATTTATGACCTCTCCGAGGAATTCCAATTGGATAAGAACAAAAAACACTCCATTGAGGTGGTGGTCGACCGATTGGTTATCGGCGAGGAAGCCCAGGCTAGTCGCATCGCCGATTCAGTAGAGACCGCTTTGAAGTTGGGGAATGGGATGGTGTTGGTTTCTCTTTTAGATGGGGAGGAGTTGCTCTTCTCCGAGCATTTCGCCTGCGTGCATTGTGGAATCAGCTTGGGGGAGATCGCCCCCCGAACCTTCAGCTTCAATAGCCCTCATGGTGCTTGCCCTGCGTGCACCGGACTGGGGATCAAATTGGAGATTGACCCTGACTTGGTCATCCCCAATAAGGAATTTAGCTTAGCTGAGGGTGCCATTCAACCTTGGATGCGCTCCGGCTCCGACACCACTTGGTTTTCGAGCTTGCTTGAAGCAGTGGCCTCCTATCATAGCATATCGCGCCATACCCCAGTCAAGGAGCTAAGCGGGCGGGATATTCATACTATCCTCTATGGCAATGGGGGAGAGCGCGTCATAATGAAGTATAAAGACCATTATGGCAGAGTAAGGGAGTATTATACTAACTTTGAAGGGGTGATTCCCTATTTGGAGCGCCGCTATCGGGAGACAGATTCCGATTATGTTCGGGCTGAGATCGAGCGCTATATGTCTTCATGCCCCTGTCCTGTCTGCCAGGGAAGACGCCTTAAGCCAGAATCACTAGCGGTAACTATTGCTGGTAAGAACATTACCGAGGTGACCTCTCTGTCCATTACCCAGGCACTGGAGTGGATACAATCTATCACCCAGCAGCTTAGCCCTCGAGAGATTACCATTGCCCACCAGATCCTGAGGGAGATCGAGGCTCGCTTGGGTTTCCTCATCGACATCGGGTTGGATTATCTCACCTTGGATCGCCCTTCAGCCACCCTTAGTGGTGGCGAGGCACAGCGGATTCGCCTCGCCACCCAGATAGGCAGTGGGCTTATGGGAGTACTTTATATTTGTGATGAGCCTACCATAGGTCTACATGCGGCGGATAATTTCCGCCTCATCACCACTCTGAAGCGGCTAAGAGACTTGGGCAATACCATTATCATTGTAGAGCATGACGAGGCGATGATGCGGGCCGCAGATCATATCATTGATCTCGGGCCAGGGGCTGGTGAGCATGGTGGCAGGGTGATAGCTAGCGGGACCAGAGAAGATATTATGGCTTGCCCCACTTCGATAACCGGACAATACCTCGTTGGGGCACGGCAAATACCCCTGCCCTCGAAGCGTCGCCGGGGGGTGGGGAAGGAGCTGGTGATTTTGCGGGCGCGCGAAAACAATCTTAAGGATATTGAGGTTCATATTCCTTTAGGCAAACTAGTTTGCATTACCGGGGTATCGGGCAGCGGCAAAAGCACCCTGATTGACGAGATACTGTATAAAAAGCTGGCGCAAACATTATACCGAGCCAAAGACAAGCCTGGTGCCTGTGATGGCATTCTGGGCGTGGAACATATCGACAAAGTGGTCAATATTGACCAATCCCCTATCGGGCGAACGCCACGGAGCAACCCAGCAACTTATACCACCACCTTTACCCCCATTCGAGAGCTCTTTGCCCAAGTCCCTGAGGCAAGAATGCGAGGCTACACTCCGGGACGTTTTTCATTTAATGTCAAAGGCGGGCGCTGTGAGGCCTGCCAAGGGCAGGGATTCATTCAGATTGAGATGCAGTTCCTCCCCGATGTCAGTGTGCCCTGCGAGGTATGTAAAGGGAAACGCTATAACCGTGAAGCCCTGGAGATCGAATTTAAGGGCAAAAACATCGCTCAAGTGTTAGACCTGAGCATAGAGGAGGCCCTTTCCTTCTTTACTCATTTCCCCACAGTGAAGAGTAAACTTCAAACCTTATACGATGTAGGGCTGGGTTACCTCAAACTGGGACAGCCTGCTCCCACCCTTTCCGGAGGTGAAGCCCAGCGGGTGAAATTGGCTACTGAGCTTTCCCGCAGATCATCAGGCAAGACACTTTATATCCTCGACGAACCTACTACTGGCCTTTCCTTCGAGGATATTGCTGCCCTATTGAGAGTATTGCACCGCCTCACCGATGGCGGTAATACGGTGATTGTCATCGAGCACCACCTGGATGTGATCAAAAATGCCGATTGGATTATTGACCTCGGGCCAGGAGCCGGTGATCACGGTGGCTATATTATCGCCACAGGAATCCCTGAAGAGATAGCCCACCATGAAGCTTGCCTTACTGGCCAATACTTGCGCCCGGTGCTCGAGCGGCATCGAGTGCCATATCCAGAACTAGAGTTGACCAACTGAACGGACAACAAGCCGAGCCATCACCGCTTTGAGAATGGTAGAGGTCGCAAAAGCCCTGGCGGCGAACTAGCTCATAAGTTCGTAAGGCAAGCTCATCAGCGATTCTATTGTACTCCTGGAAATGTTCCGGGAAACGCTGGGCTTGCTTACGCAGCCCTTTAGCTATATACCAGTTGGGATAAACCCAAGTTTGCAAGCCACGCCAGATTATATGATCTTCCCTCTCCTCCTTGACACTCTCCAGGGGTACCACTGGCAAAGGGTATCTTAGCCAATACTCCTGGGGGTTTAGCAGATGCTCATCGATTAATCTTTCCACCTTCCCTTGATCGATATTGTCTAACATGAGGGGCATTAGTGAGGAGATAGTATTAACCTCCAGCTGTTTATTCTGGCCCCTCCTGGCATCTAAGCTATAAAATAGTCCGCTTTCCTCATCATACATCTGGCTCAGGATGGCCTCCTCTACCTTAAGCCCCTGACGGTGGAAAAATTCACCCCAGTTATCCTCAACAACCTGGCAGAGGCGGCCAAGGGCAAAGAGGTTTTGGGCATAAATGCAGTTGACCAGCACATCCTTAACTCGGAACTTGTTAGAAGCGGTGATTTTGTTCATATCCCATCCCATCAGGCGGTGCCTTAGCATTAGCTTCAGCATTGGCCCTCGCCATACCGGCTGGGCATTAGACTCACCATAGACCAGATCATATTCGGGGCTGCGGTCTTTACCCGATTCATAGGAGATGATGATTTCGATTAGATTATCTCCATTTCGATCGCGCTCCTTATCCAGATAGAGGTAGTATCTCTTTAGCTGGGGCAGGACGCGGCGGACAAATTCTATGTCACCGCTTCGGCCGTAGATGGCTTCCACCGCCTGAGCCAAAGCTGGAGGCTGAATATAGGCCGAGGTGTGCCTTGAGGGGTAAACAAGTTGCAGAAGCCTATCTACCCAGTGCATCCTCGGTTTATTCCATATCATGTGAGGTATGAACCCATCCTCTCTCTGGGCATAAAGTAAGCTCTCGATCTCTTTCTCCGCCAGCCCCACATCAATGCTTGACAGCACAATGGCATGAGCACAGGAGTCCCAAAACCATTGATGCGGATAGATTTGCTGCCACGGTAGCATTATATTCCGCCACAGGTGTCTCAGCCAGCCAGGAAGCCAGGAGGGAAGATCCCCTTCGAGAGAGGGGGCGTGAAAAACGCAAAGCTCTTCCCTTCTGTTCCAGGTTCGCTGCTCAGTTACTCGGTTGTTTTCCAATACCGCGCTCGTTTGCTCCTCCAGCCACGGTAAATCTATTTCCCCTGGAGGGACTCCTCGGCTTGCCATCATTGGCACAAGGTAGCTACTAGCTAGTATCAGGATTGCTAAGTGAGTTGCCACAAGCTTTGCCAGCGCATTCATAACCTATTGTAAAACTCTAATATCTAAGCTCTGAATCCTAAACAATACCAAATGACCAAAATCCAAAGAACCTAAACCGTTTCGAATTTATGTCATTTAGTTTTGAGTTTTTAACTTCGGTCATTTGAGCTTGTTTAGGGTTTAGAAATCAGTATTTAGGATTTGCCTCTATCCTTAGTCGGTATCAAGCACTTTGAAAGCTTACTACATTAGCTCCATCTCTATGAGTCCCTGGCGGATCATCCTTACTGCGATTGCTGCCAGAAGCAAGGAGGCAATTTTTGCCGCTGCCCTTAAGCCCCCGGTGCCCAAAAACTGGGCTATCCTATTGGCTTGACTAAACACCAGCCAGGCGAGGGCTAAATTACCCACAAAAGCCACCACCACCACCCCAATGCCGTATTGGTCAGTCAGAATCAGAATAGTAGTAAGAGTGGCTGGGCCAGCCACTAAGGGTGTGCCTATAGGCACAACCCCGGCCGTTTGTTCCCCGGGGGTGGTTTCCATCATCTTGCCGGTCACTAGATCTTTGACCGACAAAACCAACAGGATCAGTCCACCAGCAATTAGAAAGTCGGCCGAGAGAATACCCAACATTGAGAAAATGAATTTGCCCAAGGCCAAAAAGCCAAGCCCCAGACCCAAAGCAGTGAACAGAGCATAGTGCAGCGTTCTTGTTCGCTGTGATGGCGATTCATCTGGGGTTAAGGCAAGGATAAACGGCAGTGTGCCTATGGCATCAATAGCCACAAATAAAGGGATGAAAGATAAAGCTAAGTGGTTGAAAAAAATGGTGATGTTTCCCCCCTTACATTATATATAGCGCCCTGAACAGGTGGCCTAAACCCTTCAGGCTAGCATCTCAGAGGGATCAAATCCCAAATTCTAAGCACCAAATGCTAAACAATATCTAAATCTAAAGAACCAAAAACTCAATGTGAGCATTCAGCTAGCAGTTTTCAGCAGTCAGTAGCTCCCTCTAGGCTTGCTTACAGGATTCATACAAAACCTAAACACTTACCACTTATTTTGTCTTACTTGGGTCATTTGAATCTATTCCGAAAATGTTTTACTCCGAAAATAGATTCCCCATGTGTCATTGCGACCCTGAGCGAAGTGAAGGGGAAGCAATCTCACTCTCATTACCCCGAGCTTGCTTC
>DEIJ01000070.1:0-21822 GCA_002352365.1 Dehalococcoidia bacterium UBA2777
GAAAATGGGGTGGAACATCCGTTTCAATAGGAGCTATCGAGCACTGCTTCGTCCTGGTTAATCCCTTGCCAAGGAGGTAGTTACTATGTAATACTTAACCCAGCGGTGCACCCTGGGGTGTCTAATAACTTGAGAGAAGGGGTGGTTAATTAACTTGATAAATGGCAAGCCAATGAAAGAGGGATTTGTTCAGGGATGAGGCAGCTAGAATATCAGCTAGATGTTTCCCTCTCCTTTAAATACCCTGAGGAGGTATTGGAAAGGATTGCCAGGGATAAAGCTGAAGAAAGGCATCTCTATGACCTTAAGTTGGATTTCTGCCATCTCTCTTTGCTCCGAGGGCTTGATGAGCTTCTCTGCCTGGAGACCCTAAGGAACATAGAAAAATATTGGTATCAGATCGAGACGGCGAAGAAGGTTATCAGAGATTTTAAGGGGAGGGTAATTTTAGCCGATGAAGTAGGGCTAGGGAAAACGATTGAGGCGGGGATAGTTATCAAGGAATACCTGATGCGGGGAATGATTCAGAAGGTGCTGATACTCACCCCTCCTTCCCTGGTCTCCCAGTGGCGGGAGGAGATGCTAACAAAGTTTAACCTTGAATTCGTGTCCACAGATCAGGCAGATATCAAAGATAATTCCTTGTGGGAAAGGGAGAAGTTCATTATCTCATCCATCAATGTGGCCAAGTCCCCATCCCATTTCAATGATGTCATCAAAAATGAGTATGACCTAGTGGTAGTAGATGAGGTTCATCACCTTAAGAGCCGTAATTCCTTGAACTGGAAGCTGGTGAATGCACTGAAGAAGAGGTTTATCCTCCTTATCTCTGCCACCCCGGTGCAAAACAACCTGGTGGAGTTATTTAACCTCATTACCCTCCTAAAGCCAGGGGTATTAAAGACCGAATCTAAATTTAAGAGGGAGTATGTCAAGCGTGGTGACCCCCGAACTCCGGCTAATAAAGATAGGCTAAGGGAACTTATGCGTGAGGTGATGATTCGCAATACCCGCTCTCTAGTGGATGTAAAGCTACCCAAACGCTTTGCCAGCACTATATTGGTCACCCCTTCTGAGCTTGAACAGGAGATCTATCAGCGGGTGAGTCACCTCGTCCGAGGAGGCTGGGGGGACAGCAGGAGGCTAACTAAGGTGGTTTTGAGCAATCTACTAAGGGAAGCAGGGAGTAGCCCTTATGCCCTCGAGCGTTCCCTGCTGAAACTTGACGGGTCCCTTCACCCCTCCACAAGCTCGGAGCTATTGGGTTTGATCCACAAACTTAACGCTACAGAGAAGGGGCTCCGCTTGCTGGAGCTGGTAACCAAGGGCAAGGGGAAAAAGATCATCTTCACCCGTTACTTAAGGACGATGGAATATGTGGCACATCTCCTCACCCGGGCTGGGCTTGGGTTCGTGGAGTTTAAAGGGGATATGAGCAGCGCCCAAAAGGATGAGGCTATAGATTCCTTCAGAAATGAGGTGGATACGCTCCTTTCTATGGAGTCTGGAGGGGAGGGCAGGAATATCCAATTCTGCAATACAATGATAAATTATGACCTTCCCTGGAATCCAATGAGGATTGAACAGAGGATAGGGCGCATCCACCGCATAGGTCAAACAAGGGATGTGTTTGTGTTTAATCTTTGCCTGAAGGGGAGCATAGAGGAATATATTCTGGAAGTGTTGGACAAGAAGATAAACATGTTTGAGCTGGTAATCGGGGAAGTGGATGCTATCCTGGGAAACTTGGCTGGGGAAGCCAGTTTCGAAGATATAGTGATGGATATATGGGTAAAATCCCAGGATGAGGAGGAGCTTAGACAAGGATTTGATAAGTTAGGAGAGGAGATGCTGAGGGCTAAGGGAGGGTATGAAGAGACCAGGGAGTGGGATGATATCCTGTTTAGCGATGACTTCGGGATATAAGGATGGAGAGGAAGCCTTTAAAATCCTTGATAAGAGGAGCCCTGGAGGTAAGCGGCTGCCTGGTGGAAGATGGCAAGGATTATCTTGAGGTACTTGTGCCTCAGGAAATCGCCGCTAGGATTGGGATGGGTGAGCACCAGCTCCTCTATTTTGGCCCCCAAAAGGAGGGAGACGGAGAATTCATCTCATATAGCTCCGAGATACTCGACAATATCTCCCAACTTATCCAGGATAAAGGGCTATTTTGTAAGACCAACCTCCCTCATTTATATCTTAAAAGGGAAGGACTGGGCGAAGCCATATCACGAAAGCTATCTTTCCTTAACTCCACATATAGGTTGAAGCAAGTAGGACAGAGGTTGGTCTCGTACCTTGTGTTTCACTTCAAGTACTCGGCCATATCTGAGGAGAAAAAGGAAGGTATTGTTCCAGTGGTTATAAATGAAATGACCCTTGCCTCGCCTAAAGAGATGACAAATGCTCTAAAGAGCTATTATGAAGAGAGCCTTGAGGAACGGGAAGCGAAGGGAGGGAGGCCTTTGGAGGAGATATATAGTGCTGCTTGCAAGATCGCCGCAAGGGAGATAAGGCAGGATGCGGCGGATTTTGAAAGAGGATTGAACCGACGCCTTAATAAGGATGTGGCAAGACTGAAGGAGTATTACGGGGCTCTTAAGGAGGAGGTGCAAGAGGTAATTCGCAAGAGGGAGCTTCTTGGGGAGGAGAAGGAGAGGGAGCTTTCTAAGCTAAAGGCTATAGACATGGAATTAAACAGGAAGATCAAAGATCAGCAAGATCGGTATTCCTTAAAAGTAAATGTGAGCCTTGTTAATGCTATGCGGATAATGATGCCGGCTAGTGTAATCACTCTCAGGGTGAAGCGGAAAGATAAGGAAAAAGACCTCCTTTTGACATGGAACCCATTGTTAAAAGAGCTGGAACCACCTGTCTGTGAGAGGTGTTTCGACACCTTGAAGGAGCTATATCTATGTGATGAGAAACTCCACTGCCTTTGCCCTCAGTGTCATGATTGCCCCTCCTGTTATAAAGCAGTGTGCCGAGTATGTCATCCTCAAACCTGCCCTAAATGCGGCGCCGCCTTTTAGAGTCCAGAAACCTTTAATCATTTTCAGTGGGCAACAACGCGATCGGCATATTGAAGCTCGGGGACATTGTTGGTAAACTAGAAGACAAGGGCAAGCATTCAGCCGTCAGCTTTAAGCAAATCCCCCTAGCCCCCCTTTTCCAAAAGGGGATTATCGGCCTTTTCCCCTTAATCCCCTCCAGCCAGAGGAGGGGAATTATAAGGAGTTTCGCGGTTAACTATAATTATGGGAGATAGAGAGCTAGAGCCTTCAGAGGTGGGGGCCATTATTGTGGCTGCCGGCATCTCTCATCGCATGGGTGGAGTAGACAAGCTCTTCGCTCCCGTAGATGGCAGGCCTCTGCTCAGCTATGTGCTGGATGTCTTTGAAGCTAGCCCCGCAGTTAGCAGGATAGTCATAGTACTGAGTAAAAGGAATTTGGTGCCCGGGCAAAAGTTAGTAGCTCGAGGAGGGTATTTAAAGATAAAAAATATATGCCTTGGGGGAGAGTTTCGCCAAGACTCAGTTGCCGAGGGGTTAAAGTATCTGGTGGGCTGCGAGTGGGTGGTAGTCCATGACGGGGCACGCCCTTGCCTCACCGTGAGGCTGATTGAGCGAGGGCTTAAAGAAGCAAAGGTATCAGGGGCAGCCTGCGCCGCAGTCCCGGCAACAGATACTATCAAAGTAGTAGGGAGTGATGGAATGGTTCTCCAGACGCTCCAGCGTGATAGCCTGTACTTGGCGCAAACCCCTCAAGTATTCCGATTTGATATAATAAGTGAAGCCCATCACCAGGCTAAAGCAAAGCTAACTGATGATGCTGCTCTAGTAGAGTCACTGGGATACAAAGTCAAAGCTTATCCGGGTTCTTATGAGAATATCAAGGTGACCACTGGGCAAGAGCTAGCCTTGGTGGAAACTATCTTAAGGCAAAGAAAGGTGGGACTTTGATTCGCGTTGGAATTGGCCACAATGCCCATCGGCTCACTCCGGGACGCAAGCTGATACTCGGCGGGGTTGAAATTGCCTACCAGCTCGGACTTGAGGGATGGAGCGATGCCGATGTTTTACTCCATGCCATCATTAATGCTCTTCTCGGTGCTGCCGCTCTAGGTGACATCGGCACTCACTTCCCTTACGGAGACCCCAAGTACAAAGATGCCTCGAGTATTGACCTCCTCCAGCGGGTTAAAGTCATGCTCGATAAGCATGGTTGGCAAATCACTAACATCGATGCTACCATTATTGCCGAGCAGCCCAGGCTTTTACCCTATATTGATAAAATGAGGGCTAAGATTGGCGAGACCTTAGGTCTCGATCCGAGCCTTATCGGAGTAAAGGCCAGCTCCGTAGATAAGTTGGGCTCTATTGGCCGAGAAGAGGGGATTGCCTCTGAAGCAGTAGCTCTAATTGAGCGGAGAGAGTAGTGAAGTTATTTAACACCCTCACAAGACAAAAGGAGGAATTTATCCCTCAGGGGGATACGGTTAAAATGTATGTCTGTGGGGTTACTCCTTATGACGAGTGCCATCTCGGTCATGCCATGAGCTATATTATTTTCGATGTGCTGCGTCGCTATCTTGAATTTCGTGGCTTTCGAGTAAGCTATGTGCAAAACTTCACCGATATTGATGATAAGATCATTGCTCGTGCTCAAAAGATGGGGATTTCTACTACAGAGCTTACCGAAAGGTTTATAAATCAGTATTTTGCTGATATGGATGCTTTAAATATCAACCGAGTTGATATATACCCTAAGGCCAGCGAAGAAATCCCTGACATGTTAAAGGTGATTCAGGGGCTGGTAGACAAAGGGTATGCCTACGCTAGCAAAGATGGAGTTTATTTCCGAGTGAACAGCGATCCCGATTATGGAAAACTCTCCCATCGGAGTCTAGCTGATCTGATACCTTCAACGGAAGGTGGAAGTGAGAAGGAGCACCAGTTAGATTTTGCCCTGTGGAAGGCGGCAAAGGAAGGCGAGCCCTGTTGGGGAAGCCCGTGGGGGAAAGGCAGACCTGGTTGGCATATTGAATGCAGTACCATGGCACTAAAATACTTGGGGGAGAGTTTGGACATCCATGGTGGTGGGCAGGATCTTATCTTCCCCCACCATGAGAATGAGATTGCCCAATCGGAGTGCTTTAGCGGTGTTGTCCCCTTCGCCAAGTATTGGTTGCATAATGGTTTGCTGCACTGGGGCGAGGAGAAGCTCAGCAAGTCTTCGGGCAATCTTATCACCATTAAGCAAGCGCTGGGGCGCTTCAGCGCTGATGCTATCCGGCTATTTGTGCTAAGCTCTCATTATCGTAGTCCGCTCACCTTTAGTGAACAGGCGTTGGAAGCCATGGAGAGAGGGGTGGAGAGGCTGCGCCAAGCAGCTTGGGGAGGAGGAGGGAATGGGGTGGAGCTGGTTGAGGTTGTCCCTTTTCAGCGAAGATTTATCGAGGCTATGGAAGATGACCTCAACACCCCTCAGGCTATTGCCGCCTTATTTGACCTAGCCAGGGAGATCAACCGAGCCCGGGATGAAGGTTTCATGGTCGATCAAGCTCAGCAAATGCTTTTGGGGCTGGCTAATATCCTGGGCTTGAGATTAGGGGAAGAAGAGGCCCATCTTGAGGCCGAGCCGTTTATCGAATTATTAATTTCAGTCCGCAATGAGCTGAGAAGGAATAAGCAGTTCCAGCTTGCTGATAAGATCCGCACTGCTCTAGGACAGTTAAACATAGCCCTCGAGGATGCTTCTCAAGGGACAAGATGGAAGTATAGGAAATAAATCGGATTAGCCAGAGAAAAACAGGTTCACCTTGTCGGTCAGCTTTTCATAGGTTGAGGCCAAGGACTGCGGCAATATCCTAACATCCGATACAACTGGCATGAAATTTGTATCACCCTCCCAGCGGGGGACGATATGAGTGTGAATATGCCCGTCTATCCCGGCTCCTGCTGCCTTGCCAATATTTATTCCGATATTGAAGCCATGGGGATGGAACGCCTCAGTGAGTACTTTATTCGCCTTCTTTATTATATCAAAGTGCTCCGCTAGTTCCTGCTCGCTTAGCTCCTCCAAGGAGCCTACATGCCTATATGGTGCCACCATCAAATGTCCCGGATTATACGGGTAGCTGTTAAGAATTATGAAATTCCACTGACCTCTGTAGAGGATATAATTCGATCTATCCCTATTTTCCTTTGGTTTGTCACACAGAATACAGCCAGTTGGTTTCTCCTTCAGTATATATTCCATCCTCCACGGGGCCCAAATCTGTTTCATGACAAAGATAGATTATACCTTGGCCCCAGTTAGTTTTCAAGGCTGAATGTTGGCGATTACCCTCGGAAGTAACATCAAGTCGACTCCACGGTGATAAAGTGATATACTCAAAGGATGTTGCTTAGGGAAGATGGACTTGGGGATATTAGTTACTAACGATGATGGTATATATGCCCCCGGGCTATGGATGCTGGTTGAAGAATTACAAAAGGTAGGGCAGGTAATCGTAGTAGCTCCAGACCGGGAGCAAAGTGGCATTGGCACTGCGGTTACGCTTCATCAACCCTTAAGAGTTAGACCGGTAAAACCGCTGATACCAAAGATAAAGGCATATTCTGTGGAAGGCACCCCGGCTGATAGTGTTATTCTAGCCCTGGGGATGTTAGCCGAAAATAAAGTGAACTTGATTTTCTCCGGTATCAATGAGGGGGCTAATTTGGGAGATGATGTACTTCTTTCCGGAACAGTGGGGGCAGCTTTCCAGGGTTATTTCCATAAACTTCCTTCTATTGCCTTGTCAGTGGCTTCATGGGAGAATGTGCATTTCGATGTGGCGGCCAAGCTGGGTGGGTTATTAGCCAGTAAAATCATGGCCGGCTCTTTCCCCCAGGGCATCCTGCTCAACATAAACCTGCCCAACTTGCCTGTGGAGAAGATCGAAGGGATTGAGTTCACCAGGTTAGGGCAGAGGAGCTATGCTGATTTGATTAAACCGGGATACGATGGCAAAAGGGAATACTATTGGGTTGTGCGTGGTAATCCCCACTGGACAATAGAACAGGGGACAGATATTGGGGCAATAGAGACGGGGAAAATCTCTATTACTCCGCTTCATAGCAACCTGACCGGCAATTATGAGGCTTCTCTGAGGGAATATCTATCTTCGCTTCCCCGCGAGTTACGGCTGGGAGGGGCTTTAGCCTAGTCTGGCTGCCTCTTCCCTAACTATGCGGCGGATTTGGCGATGGATTTCCAATGGCTGCTCTAGATGTTTGACCTTAGCTAGCCAGTGAAAATGCTCTCTGTTTCCCCTCCCCCCGGCTTTCTCCTTCTCCTTCACCACTGCTTCTACTGCTTTCCTACCACCCCTCTCCCAGGCATCTAAGGGGGGGATCAAATCACTTAGCTCAGTAGAAGCTAATCCTAATGTAGCATAGGGCAGAGCATATTCATTAGCGTTGAAAGCAATCGCCAGCCCACCAGCTTGGTCAACAGCCTGTAGCATCCTAAAGTCAGTAATACTGTCGCCGATAGCGATAAAGCTGCTCAAAGGTTGGCCGTAACGAGATGCGAATCTGTGGAGCGCGGCTACTTTCCTTCTTCCCCCTATAGGCTTTACTTCCTTCACCACTTCGCCGAGTCTCACTTTAGGCAACTCGACCCAAAAGAAATTATCTAAGCGATATTTTATCTGCTCATCATCCCCACCAGATAAGGATAGAATTTCTTTTTCTGCCTGTTCCACCTTAAATAGGTCTTCCTCACATAATATTTGGTGATAACTATCTAAGGGGAATGAAGTGCAACCTACCATTTGTTGAGGAATACTCAATCTCTGGGTGATAGCCAGAGCATACTGCTGATAACTTGTGCTGATGCAGAATACCCTCCAGCCTCGAGAATGGAGCCTTTGGATGGTTCGCCTTGCTCCGTCGACTAACTTTGCTTGTTGAGCAAGTCTGGTGATGTCGACCTCACGAATCCCATGATAGAGCAAAAAGGGCACAATCAGAGCCAGAGCATCCCCTGGCTCATAATCCTCCCTTCCTGCCAAAGTCAACAGGTCGTCATAACGGCTGATGATTTCAAACACCCGGTCGCCATTGGGGAAGAGCTTCATCAGCTCATAGGCATTATCTTGGGGCGAGAGGGGGCCCTCTAAGTCGAAGCAAATAAAGTAACTCAAGCTCCCTTATCTCCTGGAATTTATATATAGCATCTTAAATAGTTGCGCATAATCCAGACAACGCTAAATCCTAAATCCGAAGCACTAAATCCTAAACAATACCAAATGACCAAAATCCAAAGAACCTAAACCGTTTCGAATTTATGTCATTTAGGCGAGTATTTGTCTCATCACATATAGTGGCCAGGCAATCACCCCTAAGTGAGGATTCCTTTCTCCTGAAGGAAAGGGATTGCTCCTGGGAGATACTCCTCTTTGTTCCACTCTCCAATCTCACAAACTCTTATCACTCCAGGGGGGAGGTATTTGGCGATCATACTCCAATTCACCTCCCCCCTGCCCGGAACACGGTGGTCGGAGATACCCAAAACATCATGTAGGTGGACGCCGATCAGCCTATTCTTGAACCGCAACAGCCATTCCTCATGGGGGGCAAACCCAAGCCGCTGCTGCACCTCAGCATGCCCTACATCATGCCAGTAGCCAACCGAACCCTTTTCCGCCCCGCTAAGCAGCCTCCCCATTTCATCTATACTCGGTATCTCATGAAAGTAGAATCTGGTCTCAAGTCCTAGCATTATGCCCCGTTGTTGGCTGTACTGGCCGAGCTCTTCGAGGCTTTCTTCTGCGGCATCCACGTGGAAAGAGGCCTTGGAGGAACGCTCAAAGACAAGCTGCTCTCGAATGTCGCTATATTCCTTACTGAAACTTTGCCCCTGTTGGCAAAGCCAATACAGTTTGTCTTGTAAAGACAAATCGATGGGCACTTCTCCCAGATGAATGACGACCGCCCTGGCACCTACTCTCGAGGCTAGGTCTATGGTCTCCTTAGCAAAATCAATGGCTTCACTTCGCTCATTTTCATCGAGAGAGCTAAGGGCAAGGTTGGTAGCCGGGATGCCTCGGGATGACAAACGAGCCGGGCAAGGAGAATGAATGCTTGAGATTGGAACCGAAGTCTCGATAAGCTCATCCACCATTTGTGGAGACAGTGAAGCATTTGCCTCTATGTGGGTAAAACCCAATTCTTGAGCCTTAACGACAAATTCCCCCATGCGGCTAAATCTATTTTTCGCCCACATCGTGGAAAGGGAGATGTAAGGCAACTTGCCTCCCAAATTATAGTTGACTGCAAAATCTCTTGTAATAACCCCCCTCCCCTCGCGGAGGGATTTGGGAGGGTGTGGGATTCACCCTCACCATACCCTCTCCCGTCGAGGGAGAGGAGCTTTATTGGAGCTCACCCTCAGCTAGCCTCTCCCTTCAAGGGAGAGGAATCTGCGTAGTTATTTTTGCAGTATTCCTGAACCTTCGAAATTTGTCAGTGTTGGCGATGAGATATATGCTCTTCTACCTCCCGATAGACCTTGAGGGTCTGCTCCGCTGCCTTCCTCCAGGAGAACCTGGCAGCTTGCTGCCTCCCTGCATCGATAAGATTCTTTCTGAGTGCCTGGTCGGTAAGCACCCCTCGCAAAGCCGCCGCTAGCCCTTCAACATCACAAGGGTCAACCTCAATTGCGGCCCCGCCGGCTATCTCGGGAAGTGAAGAGCGGTTAGAGATTATCACTGGGCAGCCACAGGCCATCGCCTCCATGACCGGAAGGCCAAACCCCTCGTATACAGAGGGCAGAACAAAACAACCCGCACCGGAGTAGTAACCTGGCAACTCCTCTTCAGGAACAAATCCGGTGAATATCACCTCTTCTGCTAGATGCAGGCTATTTATAACCTCCATAGTCCGCCCCCTGAAGTCTGCCTCAGCCCCACCTGCCTTGCCCACCTTGACCAACTTTAAGTCGTTAAATTGCCTTTCTTCCTTGAGCTTTGCAAATGCCCTGAGCAGTGTGGGCAGATTCTTCCTGGGTTGCTCTGAGCCAATAAAGAGGATGTATGGCTGGTCAAAGCCAGCGGGGTAGGGTGATGGTCTGAAGAGGCTATCATCCACCCCCTCATAGACAACGCTGATTTGCTCCTCAGGTATCCCAAGGTGGTGCATTAGATCTCTTTTGGTATACTGAGAGACTGCTATTATTCTCGTTGCCCTCTTCACCCCTTTATAGTCTAACGAAAGGTAAAGCCTGTCTCGAAGATTTGGTCGGTGGATGAAAGGCCCATACCCCTTAAGATCGAAATACCTTATCAAATCGTGGACAGTGATAATGTAGGGCACCTTCAGGAAAAGACCATAGCGTCCCAGGTGGTGGTTGGGGAGGTGGACAATGCTGCCCAGCCTGTTGAGCATCCTGATAAAGCGCCAATCCTCCCAGATTGCCTTCATCGCCGCCTGGGAAAAGAGCGGAGTATTGAATAGCTTAGCTACCCTTTGGTAGCAGTCAGAATAAACCTTGGGAACGTCCAGATTTTCAGCAAGCTTCCTGGCATAGAGATCCATTGACTTTATGCCCGAAGTTGCCACCAGCGTTACCATCTTTCACCCCAAAACTTCCCCGTGCAGACCTGGAGGACCTACTTTGTGATCAGTCTTTTAGACCTGGGCTACATTTCCAGCCGAATCATTCTATCAATTTCCTGGCTCAAATCATACCCTTCGATCGGCATGCCTTGAGCATCAACCACCTTCCCTGTCTCTATCTTTATCTTTCCTTTGCTTAAGGCTTGGAGAGTGGCTATGAGTAGAGGGAACTCCCTGGCTAACTCGTGCTGACGGATGAGCTTAAATAAGGGGTTATCTTCATCTCGCCTTCTTTTTAGCTCATCAAGGGGATGCATTTCTATCCCTGGCCAATATCTGCTGAAAGGTTCACCCCTGAGGGAAAAGGTGCAGTAACTTAGTGGTGGGCCTTGATCTAGCTGCGGAGTTACCAGGTGTATCATCGCTCCTGCCTCACCAGCCCTATCTTCGATCAGCTTCCAGATTACCTCCTGCCAGGTGCCGCTGGGACCACCGGGAGCAGCGGGATGAAGATTGACCATGGCATACTTCCGGCACATCTCCTCCCCCACAATGAGCATATAGCCAGCAAGCACGCATATATCGACTTGGAATAGCTCAATTCGTTTCATCGCCTCTTGCTCATACTTCCGGCGCCGGTTGGAGACAACACTGCCTTCTGGTTGAGCTTTGAACTTGTGAGAGGAAAGGCAGACTAGTGGCAGATCATAATTCTTAACCAGCTCAAAAAATAGATCACTTTGTTTATCTTCACCAGGCTCTCTATTGCTGAAGACAAAACCGATCTCAGCTTCTATCCCCTCCCGATTTAGGCTATCTTGCACAGTTTTAAGTAAATCTCGCGCCGCCTCATCCCGTCCGGTAGAGAACCAGCCGATCCGATACATCGACTACCTCAGCAATCGCTTCCTCACTCTCGCCCAAGTGCTAAATAAGTGAACTGCGGGGTTTGTCCGCTGGCCGAATATCTTACCTTGGGCTAAAGCGGCACAGAATTCATCGCGGCTGTTAAACTGCGACATCTCTACCCAAGATTGGCCGATCTCAGAGGGGAGGTGGGCATCGCTACCCGCAGTTGAGAGAAGACCGTGGGACTTGGCAAAGATAAGAGCCCGGTGGCAATCAATATGGAAGGCAGCGCGGGAGTTAAATACCTCAATAAAATCAATATAAGGGGAGACCCTATTTAGAGTTTCATTGTTCAAGGCAGGAGAAAACCAGGGCAGATGGTCGAAAGGATGCGGGACACCTACTAGTCCGCCTTGGGCTTTGACACGGCTTATTGCCTCATCAGTAGACAGGCCGTTAGGTATTTCCTCAGTCAAAAACAGCCCTATAATCTCTCCTGAGGTGGTGAGGATCTCCTCGGCGACGATTACTGTAAATGGGGCCATTTCTCGCATCCTTAACGCACCAGCGATGGTGCCGTGATCGGTAAGGGCAACGCAATTGATTCCCACCTTAAGGCAACGGCTTATAATCTTCTTTAATGGGCTAGAGGAATCCATAGAGTATTCCGAATGAACATGAAAATCAGCTCTTAGCAAGGCCTAGCTCACCCTTTCTAAATACTCTCCGGTTCGAGTATCAACCTTGACCACATCACCACTGTTAATAAAAAAAGGGACTTGAATTATGATACTTGTCTCCAGCGTAGCTGGTTTGCTACCTGATGTTGCCGTATCTCCCTTAAAGCTGGGGCCGGTTTCAATAACTTGTAGCTCCACTGCGGTAGGCAATTCCACCCCTATTGTCTCATCCTTATAGCTTAGCATTTCGAGAGCCATTCCTTCCTTTAAGTAGTTGATAGCATTGCCTAATTGGTTAGTACTAAGGGGGATCTGTTCAAAGCTTTCTGTGTCCATAAAATAGTGAAGGTCACCATCTTGATAGAGATACTGAACATCACAAGCCTCAAGACGCGCTGGGGTGAATTTCTCACTTGCCTGGAAGGTGCGCTCGATGGTGTGAGCGGCACGAACATCGCGAAGCTTCAGCCGAACCTGAGCGCTGCCTCGGCCTAACTTGAGGTGTTGATGGTCAATAACTCGATATAGCCGTCCCTCTAGTTCAATGGTGATTCCCTTTCTAAGTTCACCAGCATCTATCATTTCATCCCCCATGTTAGGCTTCTCGTTGCTTTGGTGAGCACCCTTGGGCCACCTTTCTTCAAGATTAGCATATCCTCAATCCTTACCCCACCCCATCCTTCCAAGTAGATGCCTGGCTCGATAGTGAATACCATCTCTTCCTGGAGGATATCCGTTGAGTTAGGGCCCACTCTAGGTTTCTCATGGGGGGCCAGGCCGATCCCATGCCCCAATCCATGTCCGAAGGCCTCATCATAGCCTCCCTGCTCAATGACCCTTCGAGCAAGGCGATCCACCTCCTCTCCGCTCATGCCCACAGCTAATGAATCTAAGGCGATCAGTTGGGCCTCAAGGGCTAGATCATATATCTTGGTCAAGGTTTCATCCGCCGGGCCAAGGCAAATAGTTCGAGTTAGGTCGCTGGAGTAGCCGGCAACTTTTGCCCCCAGGTCAATTATGATAGGCTCGCCCGAAGAAATGGAACGCTCACCGCCTTTAGCATGGGGCAAAGCAGAATTAGGCCCTGAGGCAACGATAATATCAAAGGGAAGACTTTCACTACCATTCTGACGAAGAAATTTCTCTATCTCCCAGGCTATCTCCTTCTCCTTCATTCCGGGATGGATTATTGAGGATATATATTCGATGGCAGCATCAGCTAGCTGGGCTGCTGCCATCAACTGGGCCGATTCCTCTGCCTCCTTTATGGCCCGGAGGGATTCCACTAGCCCTTCCGTAGGAACAAGTTGGAGCGGACTTTGGAGGCTATTTATCACTTCAGCTAGTTGGCGGTAGGTGGTGAAAGAGATATCACCAGCCTCGCAGCCTAATCTCCTTATCGGCAGGCTGGAGACTACCTCAGGAAACCAAGTCGTCAGTTCTCCCTTTATCCGAGTGATGTCAAATTCAAGGGCTTGCTGTTTTGCCTGCTCCACATAGCGAAAGTCAGTAGCCAGAATAGCACTCTTTGGGGAGATGAGCAGAAAACCTGCTGAGCCAGTAAATCCACTGAGATAGCGGCGATTCTCGGCACAAGATATGAGTATAGCATCCAGCTCGTTTTCAGCCAGTTTTTGGTGCAACTTTTGTAGTCGCTGAGCTACTGCCAAGACTCTGCCCTCAGTTCGCCAACCAATGTCCGCAAAGCAGCAATATACCCTCTCCATCCCAGTCCACTTATCTGCCCTTTGGCAATGGGGGCAATCACCGATTGCGCCCGCCACTGTTCTCGGGCATAAATATTAGATAGGTGAACCTCAATAACCGGGATTTTTACCTCAGCGAGGGCATCCCGAAGGGAGAGGCCATAGTGAGTCAGTGCTCCAGGGTTAATTACTATGCCATCAGCCTCAGGGGATTCTGCTTGGATAAAGTCAATAAGTGCCCCTTCGCTATTAGATTGGAAAGCGGTTATCTCTATGCCCAGTGTCCCTGCTTGCCTGTTTAAAACAGAGTCGATCTCAGCCAAAGTTTTGTCCCCATAAAGTTGAGGCTCCCGCTTACCAAGCAAATTTAGGTTTGGACCGTGGATAATCAGAATTCTCATATTTTTGCCCCGGTGATAATCGCGCTATCATTATAGGCTGAGACTCGGTGGTAAGCAAGGGGGCGAATTGACTTGGTCAGATAGCTATGTTATTATCGCCGAAAAGGACTAATTTAGTGGGTCAAATCGGCCTATTATTCCTTAGTGGGGCAATCGCTGGAATGATTGGGGGGTTAACTGGGATAGGTGGGGGAGTTATCCTAGTCCCGATGCTGTCTGGTCCCCTGAAAGTGCCTCAGCATGAGGCACATGCCACCTCATTGGCGATTATCATCCCGCTAGCTGCCTCGGGTACTGTCTTGTATGCTTATCTCGGGCACCTAAATTGGCTCCTGGTTGGAGAGCTTGCCTTAGGCAGCATAGTGGGTGTGGTGATAGGAGCAAGACTGATGCACCGGGTGCCCGCTAAGACATTGCGGCGAATATTTGGCGGCTTCTTGCTTGTGGTTGGCCTTTGCCTGGTAACCAGGGGGGCAATACTGTGAGCCTGGTGCTAGAAATTGGTATAGGGTTTACCGCCGGGGTGATGGCTGGGATGCTGGGTGTGGGGGGAGGCACAGTACTGGTTCCCGGCATGGTTTTGCTTTTAGGCATAGAGCAGCATATTGCCCAAGGGGTATCGCTAGGGGTAATAGCACCTACAGCATTAGTGGGGACAATTGTCCATTATCGTAGGGGAAGCATTAAGCGAGAGACAGTTTTATGGATGACTCCCACGGTGGTAGTTTTTGCTCTAATGGGGGGATGGCTAGCCAATATGATCGAATCCTCGATGCTAAGCCGACTCTTTGGGATACTTTTACTATTCCTGGGGGCAAGGTTTCTGTTAGGAAAATGATTTTCTACCAGGGGTAAAGGTAAATGTCAGCGCTGAGGGAACTTTATCAACAGATACTCAACTGTCAACAATGCGGGCTGGCTGAGTCTCGTACTAAGGTAGTACCTGGCGAAGGGCCGGAAGACACGGCTATAGTATTCATCGGTGAAGCTCCAGGATGGCATGAAGATCAACAAGGGCGCCCCTTTGTAGGTCCTGCCGGCCATTTTCTGGACGAGCTCCTCGGCTCTATTGGACTAAAACGGGGGGAGGTTTACATTTGTAACGTAATCAAATGTAGACCGCCCCAGAACCGAGATCCATTGCCGGCGGAGATAAAAGCGTGCCAAAAATGGCTTGACCTTCAACTGGAATTACTTCATCCTAAGCTAGTGGTTACTTTGGGGCGTTACTCCATGATGAGATTTTTCCCTGGGGAAACAATCACCAAGATTCATGGCAAGGCGCGTAAGCAAGGGGGGATTATTTACTATCCTTTGTATCATCCTGCTGCCGCTCTCCACCAGCGGAGCTTGCAGGAGATTATCAGGGCTGATACACTTAAAATACCTTTGCTCCTTGCTGAGGCAGAGGGGGCCTCTGAACTAAAGGAAAAGCCTCAGCAACTGAGCATGTTTTAGACTCCTGAGAGCTTCGCCACGCCGAATTCCCTCAAAATATTACAGCTAAGCAGCTTGAGCCCGCGGGTTATAAGCTATAGGTACAGAGGTGGCGAGAACCAAACCAATCAGCAAGCAGCCAAAAAAGGAGGGGGGTTTCTTTACTATTACTGTACCCTTCTTAGCCCGGCGATTCCTCGAGCTAGTTGCAGTGGCAGGTTTGTTATCTGGGTTTTGGGACAGTCTATTTCGGCTATTCGGGATGGGCACAATCCTAGTAGTGCTTACCGTAACTGCTTTGCTTTGGATGGCATGGCAGCGAAAATTCTCCCTCCTGTGGCAGAAGTGGAATCGCTGGCTAGGTGCTATTGCTTTCGCTGCTGCTCTCCTTGGCCTACTTGCTTGGCCAGATGAGGTTTCTTGGGGAGGTGAACTGGGAAGGGCAATCATTGGCAGCTCCACTATCTTTGGTGGCTTACGGCTGGCAGGGATAGTAGCCGCTGGAATAGCTTTAGTAGCCCCTCACTTCATGGGGAAGGTTGTTCTTAGCTCAGCCAGGTGGAGTTTGGCCAGATTAAAGCAAGGCTTAGGTTTGATGCGACGCTCTATATTGTGGTTGCGCTCTCTCTATATTCGACGCCCCCAGCGCCAGGCTATCTCGGCTACGGCAGCAAAAGAAGCTCTGCCCCGAGGCCAAGAGATAATCGATGGTGGGGGAATAAAGGAGGCCTCATTCTCTACGGAGCGCTGGCAACTGCCTAGTACAGAGCTCCTAGATAAGCCTGCCGAGACTAAGCTTACTCAGGCAGATGTGGGCAGAAAGGCAAGGTTGATTGAGGAGGCATTGGCGAGTTACGGAGTGGAAGCTAAGGTGGTGCAAATGAATGTAGGCCCCACTGTTACCCAGTTTGGGGTAGAGCCAGGCTGGGATCATAAGTATAGGGAGGTGAAGGAAAGGAACAAAGAAGGCAAACTCATAACGCGCCTTGAGGAGGTATCCAGAACCAGGGTTAAGGTGGAGCGTATTACCTCTCTAGATAAAGACCTGGCTCTTGCCTTGGCTGCCTCCAGCATCAGGATAGAAGCTCCCGTACCTGGCAAGTCGATGATAGGGGTTGAGGTGCCTAACTCAGCAATAATTTCGGTTACCCTGCGCCAAACTATGGAGACCTCCAGCTTCCAACGGCTTAGGGCTTCCTCCAAGCTCGCCTTGGCTTTAGGCGAGGGAGCTGGTGGTGAGTCAGTAGTGGATGATCTGGCTAAGATGCCTCACCTGCTTATCGCCGGGGCTACCGGAAGTGGAAAGACGGTATGCCTGAATTCTGTCATCACCTCACTCTTGATGAATAACACCCCCGATGAGTTGCAGCTTCTGCTGATTGATCCCAAGCGTGTAGAGCTAATATCCTTTAACCTGGTGCCTCATTTGGCAAGCTCGGTGATCACCGATAATGAAAAAGCAATTGGAATTCTGCAGTGGCTGAATCATGAAATGGATAGCCGCTATCAAATGATGGCCCAGGTCAGGGCGCGTAATGTCGAGATGTACAATAGGAGCAACAAGGGGGAAAAATCTTTGCCTCGCCTTGTTCTTATCATCGATGAGCTTGCTGATCTGATGACCAAGGCCAATGAGGTAGAGCCTCTGCTTTGTCGTCTTGCTCAGATGGGCCGAGCTACCGGCATCCATTTAGTGGTAGCCACTCAGCGTCCCTCAGTAGATGTAGTCACCGGGCTTATCAAGGCTAATTTTCCCACTCGCATTAGCTTTGCTGTAGCCTCGCAGGTGGACTCACGCACTATCCTTGACTCGGCGGGTGCTGAGAGATTGCTCGGCCGAGGCGATATGCTCTACCTACCCATCGAAGTGACTAAGCCTAAACGCCTTCAAGGGTGTTTCGTTTCCTCCCAGGAAATTGATCGGCTGGTGAATTTCTGGGATGCTCAGCGACAACCCCAAGCAGTTAAAGTACCCCCCTATATCGTGGGGGAAGAAGCAGCTTACGATCCCCTCTTGGAGGAGGCGAGGCGCTTGGCGAAGGGGCACAAAACAGTTTCAGCCTCGTTTTTGCAGCGGCAACTCCACATTGGCTATTCTCGAGCAACTCAGCTTATGGAATTGCTTGAAAAAGAAAACTCTGAGGAGCATTAACATGACGAGGGTACTGGGGGGGATAAGAGTTCTTGATTTTTCCCGTTATGCCGCTGGGCCCTATTGTAGCATGATCTTGGCTGATATGGGAGCTGAGGTTATTAAAATAGAAAAACCGGGAGGAGAAGAGGATAGAAGGCTAGGCCCCTTTGCCCCTAATGGTGAAAGCATGCCATATGGTATGATCCTTACCCGTAACAAGAAAGGGGTCACCTTAAGTTTGAAAAGCCACCAGGGCGAAGAAATTCTTAAGGAATTGGTGAAGTGCTCTGATGTGGTATTACACAATTTCACCCTCGGCTCGGAAGAAGCCAATATCTTGAAATATGAATCCTTAAAGGAGATCAACCCAGTGATTATTTTAGTTTGTATTACTGGCTTTGGCACCTCGGGGCCCTATGCATCGCAACCTTGCTTCGACTCCATCGCCCAAGCTTTAGCCGGGGGAATGAGTTACACTGGTTTTCCTGATAGCCCGCCCACTAGAGATGCCGTAGCCCACGTCGATTTTGGCACTGGCACTTACGCTGCTTTGGGCACAATGCTCGCCCTGTATCATCGCCAGCGAACTGGCCAGGGGCAGATGGTAGATGTAGCACTGATGGATACTGCTGTTTCCTTTGTGGCCAGTCTTGGTCCTGCTGCTGAGTGGAAGGTGTTGGGGGGAGTCCGCCCTCAGATCGGTAATCACAGCTTTTATAACTTTTCCGATGCCTTCCCGGCCAAGGACGGCTGGGTGATGATAAGTGTTATTGGTAATCCCTTATGGAGGAGATTCCTCGCTTGTATTGGGAGAGAAGATATAATTCAGGACCCTAAATTCAAGGATGACCTAGCCCGGTTTGAGAATCGCCGTGAACTTGGGCCCATAGTCAGCCAGTGGGTAGGGGAAAGAACGGTTGAGGAAGTGGTCAAGTTGCTTCAGGGGGCACGAGTGCCTTGCGGGAAGGTCAATAATATTGCTGAGATGGCCGCTCATCCTCAGGTTGAGGCCAGGGAGATGCTGGTGGATATGGAATACCCTGAGGTAGGCCAAGTCCCTCTATCAGGGGTAGTAATCAAGCTCTCCCAGACCCCGGGCCAGATAGAAAGGCCAGCCCCCAAGGTAGGGGAGCATAACAGCGAGGTTTATCAGGATCTATTGGGCATAAAGGCGGAGGAGCTTTCCCAGCTCAAAGCTGAGGGGATTATCTAAAATAGTCTGACGCTGCAGGCTGTGGGCTGCTAAACTAGACTACGCCGCAGCTCAACGATCTGGTCGCGTAGTGATGCTGCCTTCTCAAACTCCAAGTTCCTGGCTGCTGTTTTCATTTGAGATTCCAGTTGCTTGATAAGTCGAGCGATCTCATCTTGAGATAACCCAGTAGCTGCTGTATAAGGGGCATAAGCTTCGGCTACCACTCGCACCCGCTCAGTGATATCTTTTATCGCCTTCTTTATCCCCTGGGGGGTAATGCCGTGCTCCTCATTGTAAGCCTGTTGCACCCGGCGGCGGCGATAGGTCTCCTCAATAGCCCGCTGCATCGAGCTGGTAACGCTATCAGCATACATAATCGCTTGCCCATCCGCGTGGCGGGCAGCTCGCCCCATAGTCTGGATAAGCGCCCCCCCTGACCTCAAATAGCCTTCCTTATCGGCATCGAGAATAGCTACTAAGCTTACCTCAGGTAAATCAAGTCCCTCCCGAAGCAGGTTTATCCCCACCACCACGTCGTAAACCCCGAGGCGAAGGTCACGCAGTATTTCCACTCTCTCCAAAGTCTCAATCTCTGAATGGAGGTAGTGAACCTTTATCCCCATCTCCCTGAGATACTCTGACAACTCCTCGGCCATTCTCTTAGTTAGAGTGGTTACCAGGCAGCGTTCCCCCCGCTTAACCCGCAATTCAATCTGCTCCAGCAGGTCATCGATCTGCCCCCTGGTGGGCTTAACTTCAATAGTGGGCTCAACCAAGCCGGTGGGGCGAACCAGTTGCTCCACTACTTGCTGGCTGTGCTCATACTCATAGGGGCCCGGTGTCGCTGAGACATAGATAACCTGGTTGATGCGGGCTTCGAATTCCTCAAAAGTTAGCGGGCGGTTATCTAGAGCCGAAGGGAGGCGGAAGCCATATTCCACCAGAGTCTCTTTGCGAGAGCGGTCGCCATGATACATCCCCCGAATCTGAGGCAGGGTCATATGCGATTCATCGATGAACAGCAAGAAGTCCTCGGGGAAATAATCAAGCAATGTCCATGGGGGGCTACCCGGAGAGCGGCGGGAGAGGTGGCGGGAATAATTCTCCACACCAGTACAATAGCCCGTCTCCTTAAGCATCTCAATATCATAATTAGTGCGCGCCTCAAGTCTGGCTGCCTCGAGGAGTTTCCCTTGACTTTTAAGCTCCTGTAGCCTTTGCTCAAGTTCGGCTTGAATATCGGCACAAGCCGCCACCAATTTGCTGCAGGAAGTAACGAAATGCTTGGCAGGATAGATGTCTATTGAATCTCTCTCGGCTACAATCTCCCCGGTAAGTGGGTCAACCTCTACAATGCGTTCGATCTCATTTCCCCAGAAATCGATGCGCATCGCTAGCTCTTCATAAGAGGGTTGAATCTCCAAAGTGTCCCCGCGGAGGCGAAACTTGCCTCGTGAGAAATTGATGTCATTACGCTCATATTGCATGTCTACCAATTGACGCACTATTTTATCTCGGTTGTGCCGCTCCCCCTTCTTTAGGCTGAGCACAAAGCTCTGATACTCTTCGGGCGAGCCTAAGCCATAGATGCAGGAGACCGAAGCCACAATAACCACATCCCTTCCTTCAAAGAGGGCGCGAGTAGCAGCATGACGTAGCTTGTCAATCTCCTCATTTACGTCGGTTTCCTTCTCTATATAGGTGTCGGTATGAGGGAGGTAGGCTTCAGGTTGATAGTAATCATAGTAGCTAACGAAGTATTCCACCGCATTACGGGGGAAAAATTCCTTGAATTCGGTGTATAACTGAGCAGCTAGGGTTTTGTTGTGGCAAATGACCAAGGTAGGCCTTTGCTCTGCGGCGATAGCATTAGCCATGGTGAAAGTCTTGCCGCTCCCGGTTACTCCTAGCAGTGTTTGCTGTTTATACTCCTTCCTCAATCCCTCAACCAGTTTCTCCACTGCCTGCGGCTGATCACCGGTAAGTCCAAATTCGGAGACGATTTCGAATTGATCCATAAAAGTCATCACTTTCGGTGGCAATTGTACCGGTATTTGGGCTGCTATAAATACTCCATAATTTGACTGAGGCTTAAGATTCGAGGGCAATCACCGATGTTGGCGAATGAATCATTGCGGTCAAGGAGCACTGCTTTCATATTAACACCGCGAGCGCCAACAACATCCAAATCATATTGGTCACCAACGTATATCGCCTCCGCGGGTTCAACTTGAGCCTGGCTAAGTGCAGCCAGGAATATGCCGCGGTGCGGTTTGTCACAACCCACTTCAAAAGAAGTTACCCAAAAATCAAGGTAGGGCTGGAGCCCTAAATCCTGGCATATAGAAGCTATATCCTGAGCTACATTCGATATTAACCCCAGAGTAAGGCCACGACCTTTAAGCAACTTTAAGGTGGGTAGAGCATCATCATAAATCTTAAGTTTTAAGCCAATTTGTTGCACTGCGGCTATTATCCCCAGCGCGGTATCTGAGCTGATTTCTAATCCAGCTCCCTTTAGTGCCTTGATTTCATATTCAGCATAGACAGCAATTTTTTCTTCTGTAGGTCTTTTATCTACGGAGGAGCGAGAGTTTTCGTCACGCCAGAAGGCATCAGCAGCCGGAAGAGATTCACTAAGTGCTTTGGGGTTCACCTTGATGCCAAACCGATGGCAAGCCTTGGCATGTACCTCTTCCCGGGGCGGCTGGTAATAGGCTAAGGTATTATAGAGATCAAAACAAACTGCTCTAATCATCTGGGTTAACTTCCTCCTAAGCTATCATTTCTTCCTGCAGAATCCCGGGCATGGC
>DEIJ01000070.1:21942-25404 GCA_002352365.1 Dehalococcoidia bacterium UBA2777
TCATCCTCAAAGGTTTCCCTTTTGGCCTGCTATCAAAACCTCCACTTATGATTCTTTCAGACTCTATCCTAAAGGGGGCCCCAAACTTGGGTTTAAGTGCCCAGTGATTATCATCGCTATCGTCGTATTGTCCCCTCTTCTTGTGGCACCCCCCGACCAATCAACCTCTTAACACAGGCTATATTCCCAGGCAGTAAATCTTAGATATTACCTCTCCTAGCTCACCATCTCTCAAACTAAGGTCAGCACAACTGGCCTGATCACGCCACATCTCATTAGGATGAAGATGCGCAAGGACTCGATCCATAACCATAATACCAAGGGAAATAAGTCAGCTAGGGCCCCAAGGCATATGGCAGGAAAGGTGGATTCTGTTGAAATATCTTCCGTTCCGAGGTACAATAAACTTTGGCTTGAGCTTTCCAGGGCTTTGTCAACTAGATAAAATTCCCCAGGAGATGATTACTCTTTTGTGTATCATTCATTTCTGCGAAGTTTACTTACTGCTGAGGGGTTTTGGATATTGACAGGAGGAGGCTGTTTAGGAGTAGCTTCGGTGTTTTTAACCAGGAACGAAGCTGAGCGTGGTAATTTGAATGGAGGTGAAGTTTGCCAGCAGCAGTTAAGGTGGATTTGAGATTGAAGCTGTGGCAAAATTAAGCAGCCTCAGGAAAGGTAGGGGATGAATGTATAGAATTATAACAAGAGAGGACTTGGCTCCTCAAATCCACCTCTTCAAAATCGAAGCTCCTATGATCGCCCAAAAGGTTAGAGGAGAGGAGTTTGCCGCTATAAGGATTGATGAAGGGGGGAGAGAATTCCCCTGGCCATCGCCGTCCACCCTGTTCTCCTTGCTCGGGAGATGAGCCGAAATAATAGGATTCACGGGAGGTGACTTTGCTGAGCGAGATAAAAATAGCTGCAATAAAGCTTAACGAGGATCATTGTTCTAAATGTTTGATATGCTACTCAGTTTGCCCTTTCGAAGCTATATCGTTAGACACGGAAACAAGGGAAGTTAGAATAGATATAGAGAAGTGTCAGCTTTGTGGAATATGTGCCAGCGTATGCCCGTCGTCTGCCATAGAATTAGGCTATTATGATGATAGGTCGTTAATTGACTATGTTAAAGGACAGATGGAGGCTTTGGAAACCAAAGATTTAGTGGTAATGTGCCGTGGAAGCAGTCCACCATCATGCCAAATATTAGACGTGCTAAAAGAGCGAAACGTGAAGGTATTTATTCCTCTTCGTGTGCCATGTGTAGGCCGAATGACAGCGGAATTTTATTTGCAAGCGTTACGCATAGGCATAAGCAAAATTATAGTGGTTCAATGCGATCCGGATTTTTGCCGATTTAAAAAGGGCAGCGCGATTAACTTACGCAAGGTTCTGGCATTACAGGTTTTGCTAAAGCAGCTCGGTTACGGAAATGATAAATTAACCATTATTAAGAATCCCTTGAAGGCAGTATACGAGACCGAGAAATGCGTTGGCTGCGACAAGTGTGAATTTGTATGTCCCTATGATGCAATCGAAGTCCAACCATTAGCTACCCCTCAGATAAATCTTGAAGCCTGTAAAGGCTGTGGTGCCTGTGCCCTTGTTTGTCCCCACTTAGCCATTCAACTTAAGGGCTTCGAATATGAGCTTTCATCTCAAGCCATTGAGGGCTACAAAGCTAAAGTAGATGAGTTAAGGGCTAAGGGCATTTCACCGCTTGTCCTGGTTTTCTGCTGCCAATGGGCTGAGTTTTCTGCTTTAGACCATTCTACAGATAGCTTTGTCAGAGAGAATGCTGTTATCATTGAGATCCCCTGCTTTGATGGGTTGGATCCCGTTCAGGTTTTAGAAGCCTTTCGTTCAGGTTTCGATGGAGTTTTGGCGGTTGTTTGTTCAGAGGAAGACTGTAAACTCAGGGAAGGTAGGGAAACAGCCGAACGAAACGTTTCGGCATTGAAGCAAGTGTTGGGCAAGCTAAATCTTGCCGGTAGATTTGAGGTTTGCGTCGCTTCGCCAAGATACCTGGGCACCTTCGATTCAATGCTGGAATCTTTCACTGCAAAGATATCTTCATTACCAAAAATGACTACGAGGTGATCGCTTATGTATAAGATCGTCGCTAAACAGGAGCTTGCTCCCAAGATCAAGTTGTTTGAGATTTATGCTCCCGACATTGCGGCAAAGGCGAAGCCGGGGCAGTTTGTGATTTTGCGTATAGATGAAAAGGGTGAGAGATTTCCCCTCACGATTGCTAATGCCAATCTATCTAAGGGAACAATAACACTAGTTTTTAATGAGGTGGGCAAGAGCACTAAAAAGCTGGCAAGTCTAACGGAGGGGGGTGGTATTTTAGACTTAGTCGGTCCCCTGGGAAATCCATCGGAGATCAAGAATTTTGGGAGTATCTTGTGTGTTGGCGGAGGAGTAATGATTGCTCCCCTTTACTTTGTAGCTTCAGCCCTGCATAAAGCTGGAAATGAACTTATCACCGTGATTGGTGCCAGAACCAAAGACTTGCTAATCTCTGAAGATGAGATGAAAGCCATAAGCCGTGAATTTTACATCACTACTGATGATGGCTCTAAGGGTTATAAGAGGCTTGATTTTCTCGAAGAAATACTCAGCAAGGGGGAAATTAAGCGGGTTGTTACTATGGGACCGGTAGTCATGATGAAGACCGTCTCCGAAATCACTAAACCCTATGGCATAAAGACTATAGTAACATTAACCCCGATTATGGTTGATGGGACGGGAATGTGTGGCTGCTGCCGCGTCTCCATAGAAGGGGAGACCAAATTCACCTGTGTAGACGGGCCGGAATTCGATGGGCACCAAGTTGATTGGGATCTCTTGATCTCACGACAGCGTATATATTTGCCTGAGGAAAGAATGTCCTCGCTTCTTTATGAAAGACTTGAAGAAAGCCCTGAGCACAAAACAGCCTAAACCGATAGAGAAAACGAGCTAGGGGGTGGGACTTATGCCTGAGAAACTGAACCTAAACCGAGTATCTATGCGAAAGCAGGCCCCTGAGGTACGTGGTAGTAATTTCAATGAGGTGGCCTTGGGGTATACCGAGGAGCAGGCGGCAGAGGAAGCCAGTCGGTGTATTCAATGCAAAAGACATAGTTGTGTTGATGGCTGTCCTGTCGAGGTAGATATTCCGGAGTTTATTGCTGCTATACGTGAGGGCAACATGCCCGAGGCAGTGAAGATACTTAAAAGCAAGAACAGCCTTCCTGGCATCTGTGGTCGGGTCTGTCCTCAAGAGACGCAATGCGAAGAGACTTGTTCCTTGGCCAAGAAAGATGCACCGATAGCTATCGGCCGCTTGGAGAGATATGTCGCCGATTGGGAGCTAGCTCACTCTTCATCTCTAACCCCCCGGATAGAGCAGGCAGCACCCACGGAAAGGAAAGTGGCAATAGTAGGCTCAGGCCCAGCAGGACTCACTGCAGC
>DEIJ01000070.1:25558-31253 GCA_002352365.1 Dehalococcoidia bacterium UBA2777
ATTGAGCTGGACTCGGTAATAGGCAAACTAATGACTGTTGATGAGATGTTGAACAACAGATATGAGGCGATATTTTTGGGCACCGGAGCAGGAGCCCCTATGTTTTTGAACATTCCTGGCGAAAACTCAAGCGGAGTTTATTCCGCTAACGAGTTTCTTACCAGAACAAACCTGATGAAGGCTTATCTTTTTCCTGAATACGATACTCCTCTAAAGGTAGGAAAGAGAGTGGTGGTGATTGGAGGGGGGAATGTCGCTATGGACGCAGCTAGATGTGCGCTGAGGCTCGGTGCTGAGGAGGTTCATATCGTGTATCGACGCTCCGAGGTTGAGATGCCAGCGCGGCGTGAGGAGAGGGAAAATGCTAAAGAGGAAGGGATTATCTTTAAGCTTTTGACTAATCCTAAACAGTTCTTCGCTGATAATAAGGGTTGGGTCAGGGCCGTGGAGTGCTATGAGATGGAGCTTGGTGAGCCTGACGCCAGTGGCCGGCGGCGTCCTATCACCAAATCAGGGAGCGAATTCACTATAGAGGTTAATACTGTGATCGTTGCCTTGGGTACCCGGCCTAACCCAATAATTCCTTCTACAACTTTGGGCCTAGAAACCACCAGGCAGGGAACAGTGATTGCTGACGAGCAGACTGGCAGAACAACAAAAGGCAGAGTTTGGGCTGGGGGGGATGTGGTGACTGGCGCTGCCACCGTGATCAGTGCCATGGGCGCGGGAAAACGGGCAGCCGCTTCTATCGATTCTTATCTCAGAAAAGGTTAATTCTTACTTATATTGAAGGTCACTGGAGACTATAAACAGATCTTGGAGGCTGAAGTTAAACGGCTAATATCTTCGAGCCGAGGATCTTAGGTTTTTGCTGCAATTGGTGCTCCTATGCCGGCGCTGACCTAGCCGGGGTTTCCCGGATGCAATACATCCCTAATATAAGAATTATCCGCGTGATGTGTTCGGGAATGGTCGACCCTATATTTGTGATTGAGGCATTCTCCAGGGGAATTGATGGTGTGCTAGTTTTGGGTTGTCATTTAGGTGATTGTCACTATATAAGTGGCAACTATGAAGCCATAAATATGATGAATGTGACCCGAAGGGTGCTAGAACATGTGGGTATCGATCCTAGAAGATTACTGCTTGATTGGGTATCTGCTGCCGAGGGAGCACGATTTGCTGCCATAGTAACCAAGTTCACCCTCGAGATAAAAGAACTAGGCCTGTTAGGAGGGATAGAGGGAAAGAATGATCAAGAGCTTCGCTTTGCCCTCGGGGCAGCGAAGGCAACTCTAGAGAGTGAGAAGCTGCGCTGGGTGGCCGCCAAACAAACTGAATTCACCACTCAAGGGAATAAATATGGTGAGGTCTTCACTCAACATGAGATGGGTAGAGTGTTAGATGGCATTATTATGGACGAGGTGGCGATAAATGAAATATTATCGCTCATGCAACAGAAACCCGTATCAGTTAAAGAGATCGCCGCCAAGATGAATTTACCCCCGCAGCGGATACTAAGATACGTTGCCAGCCTGAGGAAAAAGGGGCTAATTTGCCTGCATAGCATAGAAGGGACCTCTCCATTATATACTCTCCAAGCTGGGGGGTGCTGAGGTGAACAATGGTTCGGTGTTAATCTTAGGTGGCAGCTTGACTGGTACTAAGCTGGCATTGGATCAGGCCAGAGCGGGCAAAAGGGTTTACCTGGTGGAGAAATGCGCCGGCCTTGCTGGTGAAAGAATTTTGGCGTCGGGAAATTTCGCCCCAGGTCAGTGGTTTACTTCCCCAGAACTGGAGGAGATAAAGAAAAATGAAAATATTGAGGTGATTACCAATGCTGATTTGGAAGAGGCTGAAGGTCGAGATGGCAACTTTAAGGTCACTCTTAGGGTGCGAGCCTCAAGGGTAAGAAGTTCGCGGTGTGATGATTGTAAAGCTTGTATTAAAGTGTGCCCCATAAACCTGTGGGACAGCTATAATGAGCAGCTCTCCTTCCGTACTGCCATAGACTCATTTAATTCCCAACCAAATAGCTACCATATTATTAAGGAGGAGATGCCTATCTGCCAGGAGACTTGCCCGGTGCATTTGGATGTTCGGGGTTATATCGGCCTGATCGCTGATGGGAAATTTGGGCAAGCACTGGACTTAATTAGGGAGCGGCTTCCCTTCCCGGCCACTATTGGTCGTATCTGCCCTCATCCCTGTGAGCAGAAGTGCAATAGAGCAAGTTTTGACGAACCACTCGCTATTCGCCATCTTAAGCGTTTCGTGGCCGACTATGAAATGGCACTAGCGAGACGACCTAAAATTCTCACCCCCAAAGCTCCTGTTCGCCATGAGAAAGTAGCTATCATCGGTGCTGGCCCAGGAGGGCTAACCTGTGCCCATGACCTTGCCCGGCTGGGGTATCAGGTTACTGTTTTTGAGTCATTGCCAGTGGCCGGGGGAATGTTGTATGTTGGTATTCCAGAATACAGATTGCCAAAGAAGGTATTACAACGGGAGATAGATTCGATAAGAGATATTGGGGTGGAGATCAAGACTAATGCCCCTATAGGGGGGGATTTAACTCTCAATGATCTGTTCCGCCAAGGCTTTAAAGCAGTGTTTATCAGCGTTGGTGCCCACAAAAGTCAAAGGTTACAGATTGGGGGGGAAGATGCCGAGGGGGTTGTCCATGGGGTCGATTTCTTACGAGATATGAACTTAGGAAAGGAGGTTATAGTTTCTGAGAGAGTAGCCATAATAGGTGGTGGCAATGTGGCTATGGATGCAGCCAGATGCTCACTCCGCCTGGGTTCCAAGAAGGTATTTATTCTCTATAGAAGATCTAGAGTAGAGATGCCGGCAAGTAAGGAGGAAATCGAAGCGCTAGAAGCCGAAGGTATCGAAATTCAATATCTAGTTGCCCCCATTGAAGTCCTTTCCGATAATGGAAAGGTTGTGGGGCTAAGATGTACCCATATGGAATTAGGAGAACCCGATGTCTCTGGAAGAAGAACACCAATACCGATTAAGGGTTCTGAATTTGATGTAGAGTTAGGCATGGTAATACTGGCAATTGGTCAAACTACTGATCTCTCTTTCCTGAATGGAGATAGCGGCATAAAAACCACCCGGCAAGGCACTTTGGTGGCTGATCGCAATACACTGGCTACGGCACATCCTGGCGTCTTTGCCGGTGGTGACGCAGTGACCGGGCCCAGTATTGCCATTGAGGCCGTAGCTGCTGGGAAAAGGGCGGCAGTATCCATTGACAAATACCTGAGAGGGGCGTGATCCACTTATGGCCGAATCAAAAGGAAGATATATTATAGAATTCAAAGATATCCCTAGGGGAAGGCAATGGATACCCGAACTCCCCATAGAGGAAAGGGTGGGAAACTTTGAAGAAGTTGAACTTGGCTTCGATCGGGAGCAGGCAGTAGCTGAGGCGAGGCGGTGCCTAAGCTGTCGCCGCTGCCTTGGCTGTGGCCTTTGCCTAGCTGAGTGCCACACCAAAGCGATAGATTTTGACGACCCAGATTCGGACATTGAGCTTGAAGTTGGTTCCATAATAATCACTCCAGAGGTAGAAAGAGTTCCTTCTAGGATTGAAGCTAGATTTGGCTATGGGAGATACATAAATGTGGTTACCAGCTTAGAATTTGAGAGGATGCTGAGTGATAGCGGGCCTTACGGTGGCCTGGTAGTCCGGCCCTATGACGGCGAAATACCTGGCCGGATTGCGTTTGTCCCCGCCCTCAAGCATGAGGATATTCATTCCCTGAGCTACGCTATGAAAGAAGCACTCATCACCCAAAGCAAATTCAGGGATTTAGACATTTCAATATTCTCTATTGATGGGATTCCTCAGGATGAGTTTAGAAGATATTTCGACTCTAAAGTTAGTCCCAGAAAGGGCAAGGTACTAACCATAAGGGAGGCGGAAGAGAACAAAAATTTAATGGTGGAATTTGTGGAGAATGGTCAAACGAAGGAAGAGGAAGTTGAGCTGGTAGTTTTATTGGTTGGGCTCGAGCTCAGCAGCGGGGTAACAGAGCTAAACAGCAAACTTGGCCTCAAGCTAAAAGGGAGGAATTTCTGGGAAACTGGGGATACTTCACTGATTGAAACAGGCAAATCAGGGGTCTTTCTTGCTGGTTATACCTTCTCGACTCAAGATCATGATTAGTTTAGAACAGATTAGGGAAAATGCTATTCCTTCTCCAGCTAAAATAGCATTGGTGTTCATCGATGGCCTGGGAGGGTTGCATCATCCTCAGACAGGGAACACCGAGCTGGAGGAAGCTCAAGCCCTTAACCTTGATCAGTTAGCCAAGGGGAGCATTTGTGGGCTTATCGATCCAGTAAGTCCGGGGGTCATGCCAGGTAGTGCCCCGGGGCATCTTGCTCTCTTCGGTTATGACCCTAAATTTTGATGAGAAGGGACTCATCCCAGCCATAGTCCAAGATGACGATAGTGGTGAGGTACTGATGCTGGGGTATATGAATGAGGAGCTACTGGGTAAAACCTCGGAGAGCAGGCAAGTTTGGTTCTATAGCCGCAGTCGGCAGGAGCTATGGCACAAGGGGGCTACCTCAGGTAGTTATTTATATGTGTGCTCGGTGTGGAAGGATTACGATGAGGATACTTTGCTAATCAAAGCAAAACCTGCTGGCCCAGTATGCCACACCGGTAATAAAACTTGCTTCTTTCAGCAACTTGCCTAAAGAGAAGTGTCGAGCCCTTCACCTTGTCTGTCAGGCTGAGCTGGTTCTTTCTGGCTATATCGTCTTCTGAACCGCTTCACTTGCCCAGCAGAATCAACAATCCGCCGTTCACCGGTAAAGAAAGGATGACACTTACTACACACTTCTACCTTAAGTAATTGCCTAGTAGAACCAGTGGTAAATGCGTTTCCACAGGCACACACCACCTTGGCATCAGTATAATATTGGGGATGAATCTTCTGCTTCATTTCCCTTAAGCTGCATAGACACTCACCCTTCTTTTACCTCTGCGGGCAGGTTCAGTTCTGACCACCCCATCAATGAGGGCAAAAAGGGTGTAATCTCTACCTACGCCGACGTTGCTGCCCGGATAAAGGCGAGTGCCCCTTTGTCGAACAATAATTGTTCCGGCTCGCACCGATTCTCCACTGTATCGCTTCACCCCTAGCCGCTTTGCTTGACTATCACGGCCATTGCGAGTGCTGCCACCACCCTTTTTGTGTGCCACTTCCGTTTACCTCCAATCCTCAAGTGTGCACTATCTGCTTAATAGCTAGTTTGGTATAAAATTGCCGATGCCCCTTTTTCCTGCGGTATCTTACCTTTGGTTTGTATTTGAACACAGTTATCTTCTTGCCTCTAACCTCCTCTAAGGCTTCGGCTATTACTTTGGCCCCTTCAACCATAGGCCTGCCCACTAACACCTGATCATCTTGAGCCACCAGGAGTACCTGGTCGAGCTCAACAGTACTGCCTTGCTCCACAAGCAACCGCTCCACAAAAATAACCTCACCTGGGGTTACCTTATACTGCTTCCCCCCAGTTTGGATGATAGCGTAAATTTCTCCCCCCTTCGGTCGGATTGTTACCTTGAATTCTACCGCCTGCTTATCTTGTTGTCAAGATCAAGTCTCTTCCAATACAAGATAAGCCTGGAGAGAAGATTGATTTCCATCGGATGTTCCACTGGAAGGGC
>DEIJ01000157.1:0-5259 GCA_002352365.1 Dehalococcoidia bacterium UBA2777
ATTTGCCCCCCACTTTATCTCCTCACCATCAACAAGGCCATCTCCATCACTATCAGCCACCTTCGGATCAGTGCCCAGGGCGATCTCGTCAGCATTGCTTAACTTATCCCCATCCATATCCTCGTACGAATCGGGAAGTCCATCACGATCGGTGTCCCATTCGCCAGGGTTTAAGCCCAGCATAGCCTCGACGCCATCTGGAAGGCCATCGTGGTCAGTGTCCGGGTCGAGGGGATTTGTGCGCATAGAAAGCTCTGCCCCATCGGAGAGCCCATCACCATCAGTATCCCATTTAAGGGGATCGGTCTTGATGTTTTTTATAGTGACCTCAGGCTCATCCCACTTCTCTGCTAGAATCTCTGCCGCCTTTGCTGCTCCTAGCCCAGTCACTACCTTGCCCGTTACCTCAGTTGTCTCTTTCTGAGTGAATTCGGCGGCGACTTTGACCTGCTCCTCCTCATAGCTTTTGGTATATTCCTCCTGATACGATTTCTTATATTCCTCGGTGAAGATTTCTATATATCTTGCCACCACACGCTCGAAGTCGGCCAGATCTATAATAGGAAGA
Source organism: Dehalococcoidia bacterium UBA2777 (assembly GCA_002352365.1). Lineage (GTDB taxonomy): Bacteria > Chloroflexota > Dehalococcoidia > UBA2247 > UBA2777 > UBA2777. The sequence continues at coordinate 569 of DEIJ01000157.1, forward strand.
GCGGAAGGGAAGCCTATCATTAACTCATTCGCCGCCTCGCGCTTGGCCTTTCGGGTTGCCTCGAGGTGAGCTTCCCACCCGGCTTTTTTGCCAGCCTCCTGGGTGGCTTTGCGATACGCCTCCCATTTCTGCTCGCGGCTCTCCTCCTCAGCAGTAGTGGTCTCGGTACTGGTAGCCGGGGTGATGGTTATATCTCTCTCGTACTTCGTTTTGAACCTGTGTGTGATGTCGAATCCATTGACCTCCACACCATCCCATATGCCGTCTCCATCGGTATCGGGGTGGTGAGGATCGGTGCCCAGCTTTTCCTCATCAGCATCGCTTAGCCCATCGCTATCGCTGTCTTGCGTTTCTTGAGCGAGGCAGATGTGAGCTCGTGGAGTGGTGGAATTGCTCATTGAAGTAGCTGGGGGGATCAGCATCAGCGCCAACACTAAAGAGAGAGCCAGCGACACAAAACATTCCAATCCTTTCAGGCTACCCCGAGTCACTTCTGATTTCCCTTTCGGGTTTGCCCTCAACACCATCCCAAAAAACACTCTTTCAGTAAAATCCCTTCCCCCAATTCCCCTTAGAATTTCGCCAACGCCAATTCGGTTTCATCCTCAAACCCCGCACCGTTATCAAGATACCACAAAAATATTAACATTTAGTTAAATTCAGGTTAAGAATTGGTTAAAAACAACCACTATCCACCAATAACCACAAGATTAGAGCTGCTTATGAACGCTACCGATCATCTGGCTGATTGCCGCATATAACGACAAGAATAGTTGCGTATAAATTAGTCCCTGAGATGCACTGTGAGCAAACCGGTACAGGTGATGCTTCCGTGGGAAGGATTACGATTCTCGATTGCCAGGGCGAAGTCCATTTCCAACGACACAGCAGTTTAATAAGAACATGGGCCCCCACAGGGCAACAACCTGGTATACTCTGTGCCTTAACTCATCAGAAGGTGGGCTTCTTTGAGGCAGGAAACCTGAAAACAGGAAGTCCTCTGACCAAAAAGGTCTCCACTGAAGAACTTCAGATGACCTTGACCTCTCATTCCACAAAATGGGAGCAGCCAAATAGTGTACCGAAGATGCCAGAAGCCAGCATTTAAGACGCTGGATATGGCACAGCTATTAGAGCTGTACCTAAACCATATTCCCGGTCATATTTAGCCCTAACAATGCCCCTGGCCGAGTTTTGGTTAACAGAGGGATTCCCCCTCTTCAAGTCCCAAACATTATAGCCAAGATGACGACTGCCTATCCTGGTGGCTGGGAAGCTAAAAACCACTTCTCAGCCACCAGAAACGGCATAAAGCACCATCTTCACAAGCTCTAGTGACCTGCTATCTCTGGTGCTGGTTCGGCCTGCCAGCTTAGCCCGGCAAACTTTAGCTCCAGGCTCCCCGCCTCGCTAGTTATATAGGCAGTTCCCTCGGCGGTAAAGGTTGCCCCTTTCCCCGCTGCCTCCTCCCAGGCTCCGGTAATCATCTTGCCAACTTCTCCTTGCACCAGGAAGCGAAGCCCGTCTACCGTGCTGGGTAGCTCCTGGCCGATCTGGGCAAGAGTATCGCGCAGCTGCTCATAGGCCTCAGGGTTTTCCGCGATCACCTTAGCTTGCTTGGCAAGCTCCTCTTCGCCAGTCCAATTCTTTAGCAGCCCCTGAAACATCTCTGTCATTCCCATGGCTTCGGCGGTCGTCATTACCTTGCCCAAAATCCCCTTAACTGCGTCTTCAGCTCCAGGTGCAGGTGCTGGAATACACTGGCCACCTAAGACATGCCACAGAGGCAATGTTGCCAGCATAGCCTGAAGTATGGGCAGCCCTTCGGCGAATACCTTCTCCCCGATCAATCCCTCGATTCCTACGGTAACCGAATCCTTTAAGCTCACCTCGGTATTGGCAGGGATGTAAAGGTCATCAGTAAGCTGTACTGCAGCGATCAGCTTACCCTCACCAGAGAGCCAATACTCCAAAGTGTCTACAGTAACCATATAATCGTTGGGATTGGAGATAACGAACACTGGGGAGAATGTGATACTCTCTTTACCAGCAAAATCAGGATACACGCTTGCCAGCCTTACCTCCACGGGTGCAAGCTCCTTAACTGGTGCTATAGCTGGCTCTTCAGCTTCCTTCGCACAACCGATCATGCCTGCGCTAGCTACCAGCAGCAACATCATAACCCCAGCAAAGACTTTGCGCATTTTACCTCCTCCTTCGTTTGTTTTTACTGCCTAGCCCTCTTTATTTCCCTCATCTCATAGCGGATCACCTCCCCTTTAATTCCAGCTTCAATTCAAGCGTATTAGGAAGCTGTTCGCCCCGATTTGCCGCTGAACTGCCAAAATCTCACAGGGATTATACTACATTCAGTTCCACAATGCAACCAAAACGAGGTCAAAAATTTTAAATAAACTTGGCCCACTACAAGCTGCGATGTGGAGCTGCTGGCGGCGCTGGAACTGGATGCCCCAGGACAGTCAGTAGACACTATCGTATTATTGGCCCCAAAGCTGGCACTGAAGTAATAAGCAAAGCTACTGTAGCTGCCACAGCATCCCCATTACAGCTATCAGGCTGTGCCCATCGCCACAGCCGGTAATAATAGTAGCACTCTCCTTTATCCTGAGCTAATTTAACCACCATCCTGCCTCCTCTGCAAGCTCACCCGATTACGCCCCATATACCATAATTGAGCTGATGAACTGTCAGGCTCACTGTATTGGCTGAAACACAGTGTCTACAACCATCCAAAGCTTATCTTGCAATGGAAAAGATTTATCTTTAGATAACCTCTAACTCCCTACCCACTTTCTCAAAAGCAGCCAGTGCTCTCTCTAAGTCCCCTGTGGTATGAGTGGCTATAGGGGTGATTCGTAAGCGGGATTCTCCTGGCGGTACTGCAGGAGGGCGAATACCCTGAACCAAAACCCCCTCGGCGAGCAAGTGCTCACTCATCTCCATAGTTAGTTCGGCCTCCCCAATGATGAGGGGGATTATATGAGCCTCACCCCTCACTGCGAACCCCAATTCTTTTAGACCTTGTTTAAGAAAATAGACGTTTTGCCAGAGTTCTTCCCTTAGCCTGGGACTCTCTTGTATTATTTCCAAGGCAGCTAGAGCCGACGCCAGCACTGAAGGAGGAAGGGCAGTGGTAAAGATAAAGCTACGGCAGCGATTAATCAGAAAATCCCTTAGTTGTTTACTCCCCACAATATAGGCCCCAAAACCACCTAGGGTTTTCCCCAAAGTGCCCATAATTATATCGATTTTGCCCGAAATCCCGAAATGCTCCCCAGTTCCCCTTCCATCATGGCCCAACACCCCAGTAGCATGAGCCTCGTCTACCATGACCAAGCTTGAGTATCTTGTGGCTAATTCAACGATCTGAGGTAGGGGTGCGAGATCGCCTTCCATGCTGAACAGCCCTTCAGTGACAATTAGTCTCCGTCTCGATCGACGAGACTGGCTTAAGAGTCTCTCCAGAGCATTCACATCCTTATGCGGAAAGGCTCTTATCTCAGCCCGGCTTAGGTGGCAGGCATCAATAATGCTAGCATGGTTTAGTTCATCGCTAAAGATAACATCCTCTTTAGCCATAAGTGCTGAAATAACCCCTAGGTTAGCCATATATCCAGTACTAAATAGTAATGCCGCCTCCCTCTTCTCGAACTGGGCAATCCTCTCCTCTAAGCGCTCGTGGAGTTCCATATTGCCACAGATCAACCGTGAGGCAGAGGCACTGCAACCATAGCTGTCTATAGCCTCCTTGGCTGACTTTTTCAATTGTGGATAGGAGGCAAGTCCTAAGTAATTGTTAGAACACAGGTTGATCACCTTTCTGCCATTGATAGCTACTGTGGGCTGTTGCTCCCCTTCAATCAACCTCAACTGGCGATAAAGATGCACCTTCTTTATCTCATCAAGCTCTGCTGACAAAAATTCCATCTGTAAAAGCACCATAATTTTAACCATGTAGAGGTTAGTAGTAAAATATCATGCCACCATACCGATTGAAGCTAAAATCAAATAGCCATTCAAGGAAGGGGATAGGAGAAGGAATTTATCCTCGCCGCACAGCTCTCCTCCGGAGGCATCCCATTGGTGGTAACACCTGAAGCAGAAATAGGATGGTACAAAGTTTGGGGGATAGAGCCCTGGGATCATACCTATTGTGCTATAGCCTTGGACCTGGTCGGAGAGCATGAGAGGGCAAGATCGGCCTATGAATGGCTACTATCTACACAAAACGATGATGGGAGTTGGTGTGCTTATTACGATAGATTTGGAGAGGCAGAGGAAGAGGCACCCTTAGGGCTAGTTTCAATCCCCTTTCGAGGATCAGGCTCTTTCCAATCCAATGCTCTTCAAAAACTTCATCTGTATTCATCGGTAAACTTCTCGGCGATGACCTACTGCGGATACAGTCACTATTTTGGCTTTATCGTCAACTTGATATATCACTCGATAATCTCCTATCCTCAGACGATTAGGAATTCTCGCTTCCGCTGAGCTTTCTGCATTGTGTTGGCTTTGGATCAAGGGCAAGCGCTTCTATGGAGGACAAAATCCTTTTCCCCAGATGAGGCTCTACATCTTCGAGTTCCTTGGCAGCCGATCGTTTTATTTCGACTCGAGATTCTGCCACTTTTACCTCGAAAATAGATTCCCCATGTGTCATTGCGACCCTG
>DEIJ01000157.1:5355-5659 GCA_002352365.1 Dehalococcoidia bacterium UBA2777
CTCAACTGGTTCCTCTTTTCTCTTAGCGATGATGGCTAAGTCTTCCAAATCTTCAAGAAGTTCACGATACTCCTTTAAGGGGAGAACTACTGCCCTCTTGCGCCCCTTAGCATCCACTATGAAGTGTCTCTTTTCTTGTGCCAACGCCCAACCCCCTTACCATCCTAACTTTTCCAGTCCTTCATAATACAATCTTTTGCCTACTTCAGCCAACCATATCTGCATTATCTTCAGCGCACGAAGATAAAGGCAGAGAGCATCAAAAGCTTCTCTTTCTGTTGGATTTCAATCCCCTTTCGAGGAT
>DEIJ01000111.1 GCA_002352365.1 Dehalococcoidia bacterium UBA2777
GGGTGGAACATCCGCTTAAAATCACCCCCACGAAAATCGCCAGGCTTTCGAGGGATAGTTTAGATAACTATTCATAAATAATGACGTACTAGGCTGGGGGCAAGCTTAGTTTCAGCTACGCGGCAACTCTGGCGAGCATAGCATTTCATTAAGTCAGCTACTGCTACTTTAGGAGCCACGCCTTCATAAAGCACCTGATAAACATGTTCGGTGGCAGGCATGTCCACAGCCATCTTCTGCCCTAGCTGGCGGGCGGCAATAGTAGTAGTAACTCCTTCAGCTATATGGGACGTGGTACTCAGGATATCTTTTAACCGGTGTCCTTTAGCCAATTCTATTCCCAGGTGGTGATTACGGCCCAGCGGGCTAAAGCAGGTAACCACTATATCACCTAGGCAGGCAAGTCCGCTAAAAGTGAGTGGATCAGCTCCCAAGGCTACCCCTAAGGAGGTTATTTCAGCTAGTCCATAAGTGATAAGAGCCGTCTTGGCATTATCTCCATAGCCTAGCCCTTCAGCCATGCCGGTGGCTAAAGCGACAATATTTTTTAGTGCTCCCCCTAACTCTACTCCAATTACATCGGTGGTAGTAAAGGTGGAAAAGCAAGGTGACTCTATTATCTGCCGTGCTCTCTCTGTTACTGCTATATCACTAGCTGCGATCACTGCTGCCGAGTACAAGCCCAAGACAACCTCCTGAGCTATGTTCGGCCCAGAGAGTACGCAGATATTGGATTTAAGGTTTTGGCCGAGCTCTTCAGTGATTAGTTGAGACATGCGTTTACAGGTGCCTACCTCCAGCCCCTTGCTTGCGTTCACCACGATCACCGACTCATTCAGATAATCCCTTATTAGTCTGGCATTGTAGCGTACACTCTGAGCGGGCACGGCTAGAATGACCAGGGCCACACCATCAAATACCTCCTCTATGGAGCTTGCCGCTGCAAGGCAGCGAGGGAAACGAAAACCAGGCAAAAAGGCAGCATTCTCTCTCTCTCTGTTCATTTTCTGCGCCTCTTCCTCTGTTCTCGTCCATAATCTCACTTGCATTCCTTTGCGGGCAAGGGCTATCCCCAAAGCTGTCCCCCAGCTAGCACTACCAATTATGGCCACTTTAGGCATGATCTCACCCCTTTCATCTTAGGGACAAAGAAGGCTCCCTCTCTGCCTTCTGCCCCAGCTTGTGCTCTGTACCAAGCCGAAGCCTTCGTATATTATCACGGTGCTGCCATACAATTAAACAGGCAGCTACTCCAGCATAAATCAAATATTCTATCGGCTCCCTCCCCAAAAGTGCCAAGGGTAACATTGCCAAAAAGGAGCAGGATACTCCTATTATAGATCCCAAGGAGAAATAGCGGGTGAGAGCAGTGACTCCCAGCACTACTCCACCACAGAGTAAAGCAATGGGCCAATATATGGCTAGTAATCCTCCGAGGAAGGTAGTAACCCCGCGCCCTCCCTGGAACTTGATATATATGGACCAATTATGCCCTACTATAGCCGCTAAAGCTGCCGCAACTTCAGCAGCAGGGGTGGAAAGGAAAAAGCTCGCCAAGAGTACCGCAGCAGCGCCCTTGGCTAGGTCACCTATTACGGTAATCAAGCCAGCTTTCTTGCCTCCGGTGCGCAGCACATTGGCTGCTCCTGTCCTACCACTACCATATTCCCTGACATCTATCCCTCCAGTTAGCTTGGTAGCAATCAAACCAAAGGGGATAGCGCCGAGGAGATAGCTTAAGAGAATAACGGCAGCGAATTCAAGCACTGCTTTCCACCACACTGTTTGCTGAACTCAAGACGCAAGGGAGTACCCTCAAACCCAAAGGATTGACGCAGTCTGTTTTCCAAATAGCGCCGGTAGGAAAAATGCACCAGCTTAGCATCATTCACCCCAAAGACAAAGGCCGGCGGGTTAACCCCCACTTGAGTAGCCCGGGAAATCAACAGCCGTTTGCCTCCTTTCATCGGTGGCGGATGAGCAGCTACTGCTTCCTTGACCACACCCTCCAGCAACAACTGAGGAGGAGACCTAAATCTCTCGTGATAGATCACTTTTGCGGCAGGGAGAACCTTTCCCACCCCATACCCTGTTTTAGCTGAGATAAATAGAATAGAGATGTAAGGCATAAATTTAATCTTTTGCTTTATAAACTTTGCCCATTGGGTTGTGTCCTTTATGGAAACCTGGTCCCACTTATTGACTATCAGTATTGCCCCACAGTATGCTTGCTGAACATAGCCTAAGAGATGGATATCCTGAGCAGCGATGCCTTCAGCGGCATCGGTAACCACTAAGGCAACATCAGCCCGGTCAATAGCATTACGGACACGTATCAGGCTGTAAGTTTCAACCCCCTTCTCAATCCTCCCCCGCCGTCTTATCCCGGCAGTATCAATAAGGACTAAACTCTCACCATTGGAGTGAAAGGTGGTATCTATAGCATCGCGGGTTGTGCCTGGGGCTTCATCGACAATGACCCTCTCCTCCCCTAGAAGCCTATTGAGCAACATCGACTTACCTACATTAGGTCGGCCTACAATTGCTACCTTCATCATCGCCTGTGGCGTGGTTGCGGTTGAGGCAAGTGGTAAGTAGCTGATAATCCTATCTAACAGGGCGTCGATGCCCCGGTCATGATAGGCACTGATCGGGACAGGGTCACCCATGCCTAATTGGTAGAACTGAAACACTTCACTTTCAAGCCCGTGACTGTCTATCTTGTTGATAGCCAGCACAATCTTTTTTGACGCCTGACGCAGCATATCGGCTATTTCCGCATCCGGAGGGAGAACCCCATCCCGGCCATCGGTCAAGAAAATGATTACCTTTGCTTCAGCAATGGCTATCTCTATCTGCCGGCAAACCATTTGCCTCAGGGTAGATTGTGGTTTTAGCTCAAGCCCACCGGTATCCACCACAACAAACTCACACCCTTTCCACCAGATATCGGCATAGAGGCGATCACGGGTTATCCCCGGTGATCTCCCCACAATAGCTCGCCGCTCACCGCTAAGGCGGTTAAACAGAGTGGACTTGCCTACATTGGGTCGTCCCACAATGGCTACAATAGGCTTGGTCATCTTGCCCCTATCAACTCTACCAATATTGCCTTCTGAATATGAAGTCTATTCTCAGCTTGGTCGAAGACCGCCGCTTGGGGGTGCTCAATGAGCCCCACTGCTACCTCTTCACCGTGGTGGGCAGGTAAGGGATGCATAAACAAGGCATCGCTTGCTGCTAAGGATAAAAGCTGAGCATCTACCTGGTAGTTGGCAAAGGCGAGGCGACGATTTTCCGCCTCAGCCTCTTGTCCCATGCTCGCCCACACATCGGTGTAGACTACATCAGCTTCTTTAACCGCAAGGTGGGGCTCTGGAGTACAGAAGATACGGGCCTCACTATGAGAGGCAAATTCTCGAGCCTTGAGTAGTATCTTTCGCTGTAGCTGGTAGCCAGAAGGCGAGGCAATGCTAAAATTTACCCCTAGCCGCGCTGCTGTCAGCACTAGGCTACTGGCTACATTGTTACCATCACCGATGAAGGCAAAATTCAACCCCTTAAGCCTCCCCTTTTTCTCGTAGATGGTGAGAAAATCGCCCAGCGCTTGGCAAGGATGCTCCTGATCTGAAAGGGCATTAATTACCGGTACAGTGGCATAGCTAGCTAGAAGTTCCAGCGTCTGGTGAGAGAAAGTTCGGGCGACGATGCCATCCACGTAGCGGCTCAGGGTTCGGGCGACATCAGGAATCTGCTCTCTTCTCCCCAGTCCCACCTCACTAGGAGAAAGGTAAATAGCATGCCCCCCCAGTTGCCACATTGCTATGTCGAAACTCACTCGAGTGCGTAGTGATGGTTTCTCAAAGAGAAGAGCCACAGCTTGACCTTTAAGATATTCTTTTTTATCCCCTTGTTTCATTTTGATGGCACTTTGGATGAGGTGCCAGATCTCTCCAGGAGGGAGGTCGGCTATCGATAGCAGACCCTTCCCAGAGTAGTCGCTGAGGTTACCCCTCTCTGGGGAGGTTAATGACTTGCTAATTGCCAAAACTTCCCCTCCATTTTTATCGCTGGGGCGACCATCATCTTTACCCTATGCATCTCCTTGAGGTTAGCAGCACCACAGATACCCATGGCAGCGCGTAGAGCCCCGATGAGGTTTTGCGTCCCGTCGCTTACTGAGGTAGGCCCGAAGAAAATCTGCTCAAGATGGGCAGCGGTGCCCACCTTAATCCGTGTTCCCCGGGGCAGTGATGGGTGAGGGCTGGACATGCCCCAATGGTAGCCTTTCCCTGGTGCTTCATCAGCTTGGGCAAGGATGGCACCCAACATTACTGCATCGGCGCCAGAAGCAAAAGCCTTACACAAGTCACCTCCAGTACGGATGCCACCATCGGTAATCACTGCCACATACCTACCACTCTCTCGAAAATACTCCTCCCGGGCAGCAGCGCAATCCATAGTAGCAGTCACCTGGGGGACTCCTATACCGAGAACCTCTCTGGTGGTGCAAGTTGCCCCTGGGCCAATACCAACCAGTATGCCGGCAATACCTGCTCGCATCAATTGTAAAGCCGTGTCATAATTTACGCAATTGCCTACAATAATAGGCACCGGGGTTGCTCGGCAAAGCTCTGAAAAGATGAGCCCCCGGGGACTCTTAGAGATATGGCGGGCAGTAGTGACGGTGGATTGGATAATCAGAATATCAATCCCTGCTTCAACAGCAATAGTGGTGAATCGCTTGGTGTTAGCTGGGGTGACTGAAGCAGCGCATATTGCCCCAGCTCGCTTAATTTGTTGGATACGCTCAGCAATAAGGTTTTCTTTGATCGGCTGAGAGTAGACCTTCTGCAAAAGAAGAGTCACTTCGCTTGAAGCAGCCTGAATGATCTCAGTTAGCACCTCATTGGGGTTTTCATACCGTGTTTGAATCCCTTCCAAATTGAGCACCGCTAGCCCACCTAACTTATCAAGCAAGATGGCTAGGGAAGGATCGACCACAGCATCCATTGCCGCGGCCAGAACTGGAAGGGAAAAGGTTAAGTCCCCCAGCTCAAACTCAATATCTACTTGCTCCGGGTTAATAGTAACTTCCCCAGGCACCAAAGCTACTTCATCGAAGCCATAAGCCCGCCGTATCTCTTTAAATCTTGGCACTTCTTTTTCCCCAAAAGTTAAGAGTTATTTTGCAAGACTATATCAGGAGAAAGGCAGAAAGTCAAGGCCGCTTTGCAATAAGGCCAGTCTATGATATGATAGAAAACATGAAAAAATCTGGGCAGGGTGGCTTTTATGTTCACTGTAGGTATACTTACTATTAGCGATAAAGGGTCAAGGGGTGAGCGTCAAGATGAAAGCAGCCCGGTGATTAGAGGATGCCTCGCTGGCCTTGAGGCCGGGGTAAGGGAATATGACATCGTTCCCGATGAGAGAGAGATCGTTTCAGGCAAGCTGAAGGAGTGGGCAGATGAGGCAAGATTAGACCTGGTGCTTACCACAGGAGGTAGTGGATTGGGTCCCCGAGATGTTACTCCAGAGGCTACTCTTGAGGTAATAGATAGACTCGCCCCGGGATTTACTGAAGCGATGCGGGTGGAAAGCCTTAAAATAACTCCTTTAGCCATGCTGAGTCGAGCAATAGCTGGTATCCGCAAAAACACCCTGATTATTAATCTACCCGGCAGTCCTCGGGCAGTTAAGGAATGTCTCGAGGTGATATTGCCTACCCTCCCTCATGCTATAGAGGTTCTTCAAGGGAAATCCACTGAGTGTGCCCGCTAGGATGGTCATTTATGCGCATCGACATTTTAACCTTATTCCCTCACATGTTTGTTGGCCCTTTTCAGGAGAGCATCATCAAACGGGCAGTTGAGCGAGGTTTGGTGAACATCTTTATTCATAATATCCGGGACTATGCTCATGACAGACATCATACAGTGGACGACTATCCCTACGGTGGTGGGGTGGGGATGGTGCTGAGACCTGAGCCAATCTTCGAAGCGGTAGAATCGATCCAGCTTGAGCTGGGGCAGGAAAAGGCATTCGTCGTCTCGCTTACCCCGCAAGGCCGGCTTTTTTGCCAAAAGATAGCCCAAGAACTGGCTACCAGATCGAATCTCATCTTTATCTGTGGGCACTATGAGGGAGTAGATGAAAGGGTAGGGGAGCACTTGGCAGATGATGAGCTCAGCGTTGGCGATTATATACTTACCGGTGGAGAGCTAGCTGCCATGGTAGTGGTAGATGCCACAGTGCGGTTACTACCCGGCACCATAGGCTCAAAAGCAATAACCGAGGATTCTCATTCTTGGCATCTTCTGGAGTATCCTCAATATACTCGCCCCCGGGTTTACAGAGGATGGGAGGTTCCTTCCATTCTGCTTTCGGGGAATCATGGCGAGATTGCCAAATGGCGTGGTGAGCAAGCCAGAAAGCGCACCTTGATGCGGCGCCCTGACCTCTTGGCGGGATTGTCTGAGGTGGTGGGTAAGCTTGTATCGGGGAGATAAAATGGAAAGGGGATAAAAATGCAGATTGGGATTGAAGTTGAACCTAATCCTAACGTCCCCCCAATTAATCCTGGGGATACAGTAATAGTCAGTACCAGGATAGGAGAGGGGGGAAGGAAGCATGCCCAGTTGTTTCAAGGGGTAGTAATTCGAGTAAAAAAAGGTGGGGCTGGTGCCAACTTCACGGTAAGACGGGTTACTCATGGTGTGGGAGTGGAATGTACCTTCCCTATTTATTCGCCGCTCGTAGAAAAGGTAGAGGTATTAAAGCCAGGAAGGGCACGTCGGGCGAAGCTGTACTACCTGCGAGGTCTCAGCAGTAAGCAAAGCCGAGCTAAACTGAAGATAAAAGCTAAGACGCCAGAAAAAGGGGGG
>DEIJ01000015.1 GCA_002352365.1 Dehalococcoidia bacterium UBA2777
GACCAGGTTTGAGGTTATGCCCAAAGAGCGTGGCGGTTTTTGTTACACAATCTGCTAGAAGCGGGTAGTGTCACTTAGTTTCAGATTGTTGACAATCTAGACACGGCAGGCGCTTTCATTGCCGTGATGAGCTATCTCCTGATGTATCTGGAAAATCTGGGTACCTAAGGCTACTGTCATCATTGACTATAGTCTGGTTTCGTAAGCATCAGCTGGTGGCTCTATCCCTAGGAACTCCCGGTAAATCCTATCCTTATATTCGCGCCCAATTTCGTTCACAGCCTCAATGAATGCCCTATAAGTTCCTAAACCCCCGATCTTCTCCCAAAACTCTTCGCCGATGAGCACTACCTCGTCTTCTCTCATGTTGAACCATCGGGCAGGGAAGCTCCAACTGTAATTTTCTTTAGTACCATATGGATTGTACGGAAGAGCATAATATGCTTCATCAACTTGGCGAGGATCCATACAGTATAGCTTCAAGATCTTCTCTTTACTTACTTTTGTTTGGTCACTATTAGGAAGTGGCGCCTTGAGCTCAAATGCATACCGCTTTCTGTTTTCGACATCCTCGGCATATACATCGCAAATGACCGATACAGGGATATTCTCTCCATCTCCAGCCAAAATGTAACTTAGTTCCGTATTCCAATCAGGCTGGATTTTTCTTTGGCCCTTTTCCGCATGTTCTAACCTATTGAGTATCTCAGTTATTCGCCGAAGCCTTTCGGCCTTTACGACGCCGTCGATTCTGTGGCTGGCTATCCCCTGACCGAGACCAGCTTCTGCAGCTACGACAGCCAGATTTTGCTAGGCATTGCCAAAGGGAGTGACAAATCGTCGTTCAAAGTGCGACCCCTTGAATATTTCGCCGGGGACGAGAGCTGCATATAAGGGTCTTTTCGCCCTGTGCTCTTCCTCGATAAATGGATCCGTGACTAAAACTCTCTCCATAACTCTATCCATCATTGCCTTAATAACGTCTTGGATAGCTGCTTTCATGTCTTTTTTCTTATCCATATACGATTCCTTCATGCTTTCCGCCAGATAAAGATGGATTCATAGAATTCAGAAGAACGTCGTCCCGTTCGACGGTTGACATGGCGGTCTAAAATCACAACCTCTTCTACCCCACATAGTGAGCCTATTTCGGGATAAAGATTTGATTTGTCGTGAACAACGACGATGATCCAGCCGCCTTTAGGCATCGCATCTATAGCCCGGAGGAAGACCCTCGCGACATCAAGCTGGTATTGCCTTTGTGCCCTATGACTCGAGCCATTCGCAGCTGGTCCGATTTCAGCTTTGCGGCGATCACGAAGTCCGAGCAGGTGATAAGCATAGGCATGTTGATCATGGTAATCGATTAGCCCAACATAGGGTGGGCTCGTTATGACTCCATGTATTGGTGGGAACTTCGCATAACGACTGTCAGCATGCCGAACATCCGATTTTGCCTTGGAGCGCACGGCAACAAATTCTTCAATTCTGCGTAATGTATCAAGGCTGTACCGGCTAATAAATTTGAATGCTTCTTGCGTGGGATGACATGTGCGAGAGTGCTTATAGCACCAATACGGCTCGGTTTGGGGTTTCTTTGGAAAATCAAGGTCATAATGGGTTGTTAGACGTGCAGAGCGGGCTGAGCGAGACAATATTATTTTTAGTAGGTCTTTGTATAGATACCCCTCGGTCTGGATCAAATATCGGTATGTTAGGAGTTCATTCAACGCCTGGGGCGCGTACCAGCGTCTTAAATACTCGCTATCCGTCTCAGCAATGCTTAGATCATGGACTCTCTCTTCTGTTTTGTCTTCCCACAATCCTAGTTGGGTCCTCGGTTGACTGAGATTGCGAAGTTTTCCGAGGGCGTCCAGTACTTCTTTTCGAACTCTGCCCACACTGTAGTTACGGACTTTTGCGCGGCTCAACAATACATTGAAGGCAGATATATCATATCCCACGGCATCGATTGACAATTCATTAGCCTGGACCAAGGTGGTGCCGCAACCGCAAAACGGATCAAGTACTGTTTGGCCAGGCTGGAAAAATTTCCGAAGGAATATTTCAACTAACTGTGGGATGAATTTACCCAAATACGGATGCAATCTATGAACGTGCTTGGTGCGTTCTTTCTCAGGAAGGTCTCTCTCCCTCCAATTAAGATTAAGACTCTCCAGAGGAGTTATGTGGGTGACTTCGCTAGGGATAGTCGGGGTACCTGTAGCAGAGTATACAGATACTCTCTTCTCTTCATTGGTTAACTCGGGTTCAAATAGACTTATTCTTGATTCCTGCATTTATACTAGTTTACACCAGACGGCTGGAAAATTGAGGTAGCAGGTTACTTACTCGCTCACATCTCATGGGATACATTCCGAGGTTTTGTCAAAAAGTGTGTAAATGTCAGGCAATGGCGAGCACCTCTTCCTGCTTAGTTTCGGCTTCTTCATTCTTCTCCTGGAGGCCAAAGTTCAGGTAGGACTGCATCAGCTTCTCGGGGGCGTCCAACCGGTGGCCGATGGCGCACA
>DEIJ01000012.1 GCA_002352365.1 Dehalococcoidia bacterium UBA2777
CTGGAAGTATAAATATGTTACCCCGAAGATTCTGGCACGGCTAGCCACAACCCATCTGTTGCAGCCCCCATTTTCTCTCGGCAGAAACGTTCGTCGACACGTGCCCAAGCTCACAGCAGTTCTTTATGCACGTCTTGAGGCATTAGAAGTCCGGCCGGATGTGCTCCAGGATTTGGCACAAGAAGAACTGGGGGAGGAACAAGGTTTTTTTTCGCTTGACCAACTAGTCGGGGGGCCACCAAAGTACACCCCGCTGAAGTTTTTGGCAAAATGGCAGCCGGGAGTAACAGCGTATCGATTACGCCAGTTGCTGGAGCCAGTGTCCATTGATGAACTTCGGGAACGTGCTGACGTTAGGCCTGACTTGGTCTTTGCGCTGAAGCACATCTCGCGGAGAAAGAATGGGTTTGAAGATGCTGAGGCATCTCTGTTTCGACTCGCTCTTGCCGAGAACGAGAGTTGGGCTAACAATGCAACTAGCGTGTGGTCGAGCTTATTCCTTGCAGCGTTAAACTTGACGCACAGGGACTTTGGCCCCCGTCTGGCAATCCTTCGACAGCGCGTTATGACTGGGACAGTGGACTCTCGGCTCGTAGCTTTGAAGGGACTTGCCTCAGCAGTTTCTCGGGAGCATACAGGTCCAGGCTATTCTTCGGATGATACATTAGATGGGCCATGGACTACACCCACGATTGGCCAAGTAGTGCAGGCGAAACTTAATTCCTGGGAATTGCTCAAGGAACCGCTTGTGGACACTGAGCCTGCAGTGGCTGAACAGGCGCGAAAAGTAGCAATAGCTAACCTCCAAGCTGCCATCCGCTGGGGAGCAGGCGTGTCTGCTGTGAACGTGATAGCAGATACATTGTCGACTTGGGGGGAGAGAGAACTAGCCAGGCTCAGGAAGGAGCTTGACTCGATCAAGGCCTATCACGCAGGTCAATTGGAAGAGGACAGCAAGCTAGGGGTAGCAGTCGCTCGCTTGAGCGCCCTCATTGCACCCGAGACATTTCACGACCGACTCGTGGACTTGGTCGGGCGATGGTTCCCCGGAGATCAGAATCTTCCAGCAGAAAAGTGTCAGGATTTAGAAGACAGGCTTGATAAGGAACTAGCAGCCGAGGGATTGTCACCTCCAACACCGCTGCTTGCTGAGCTAGAGTGGCTGGACACAGAGGAAGCTGTGCGCTCTGTCCCCTTCATGGTTCATGTAGGCGCAGTCGATCAGCAGCGCTTGTTACTGGAGCCATTGCTTGAGCGAGTAAAGGCCGGTGGCTCAGTCAACACACTCTCAGCATACCTCATTGGTGTGGCTAGGTCGGAGTCTGAGGATGAGGTCGATGAACTGTTGCGCAAATGGCGTGATGATTCACGGCTCGCTCTCATCACACTTCTCACAGTCCGGCGATTGGGCGCTACAGATGAGCGCATAGAGTGGATTGCTGAGGATTTGGAGAACGGACATCTTGATCCCCAGGCCACCAACTGCTTAACCATGGGGTCCTGGGGACGAGGTGGAAGCGGCGCGGCAATGAGAAAGCTCATTGAAACCCTCGCCAAATCCGAAGCACCTGTGGCTCAACTGACCGCGCTGGACTTGATTCTCGATCGTGCCGAGACATGTCCACCCGAAGTCGGTACTCTGGAACCAACTCTCTTGGCAGTTGTACGAGGCCTTGCTTCCCAAAGACTGACAGAGACGGCAAGCTGCGTCTGGGAACGCGGGTGCAAGCTGCTTCTGACTAGAGGTCATACCGAAACAGCGGTAGATGCAGCTGTGGTGCTTATCAAGTCTACTGAGCAATATGGTTCTGATAAAGAGGCATGGAAGGTTCTGTTAGAAGCAGCTCCAGAGATAGTGTGGCGTGCTTTAGCCCTGATTATCGAACCAAGAGATACGGATTGGTATCGAGTTGTCCTAGAAGCTGAGACACATAAGTTGGTTTCCCACATTCCACCAGAAGTCATCATGGAGTGGGTTGGAGAGGACAAAGGGCGCTCGCTGATAGTGGCTCTCCTGTGCCCGGCGCATGAGCACCCGCTCAATGAGTTGGCACGTCAGTTGATTATACGATTCGGCCCGAACAGTCCAGCGGCATGGGAGCTGGCTGCGAGGGCTCATTCAACCCCTGGGGTAGTCAGCAGTATGAGTGGCTTTGCTAAGACTCAGCTTGAGCATGCCCAAGCCTGGGCAGAGGACCCAGACACTCAAGTGGCTGAGTGGGGCAAAGCTCGTCTCCAGGAATTTCAAAAGTCCTCTGAAGCTGAATCTGCCCGTGAGGAGTTCGAAGAGCGTCAGGGAATGTAGGAAATGGCTATTTCAGGTAATGGTGAAAACATATGCCCGCATGTGGAGACTGGAGCGATTAGGCCAGAGGGCAAAGGCAGGGATTTAGCCTTGGCAATTCACATCCTTGATTGTGGCATGACTTCTCATTACTCTTGTTATATGAACCCTAAGCTTGTCCCAGATTACCGCGCTCTGCGCCGTTAGTCCGGGAGCCAGGTCCTCTAAGATGCAGTAGCCCAATCAGAAGAGCAGCCTGATAATTTGATAAACAGCTTATCTCTCTCGGTAGTTGATGTCTGCTCCATCTGCCTCACATCCTCAGCTTTGAGTTAGGCCTTCACCGCTTACCAGCGGAAGATGCCGCATTGGATAGGGCGAGTTTCCTCTCCAAAGTGAAGGGGATATATTGTCTTGTGTCCTTAGCGTCTTAACAAGTACACTACTTGATATCCTGGTGGGGGAAGGTGATATACTATCCGCAAGAGGTGTTTCACCATGGACGAAATCTTAAACCGATTTTATGAAGTCGCCGCAGACCCTTATAAAAGTGTAGAGGGATGGAAGAGAAAAACAGGGAAAAAGGTTATCGGTGTTTTCCCCATGTGGATACCGGAAGAGATAATCCATGCCGCTGACATACTACCAGCAGTAATATGGAGGGGAAACGAGCCAGTGACCGAGGGGCACGCCCACCTACCGCCCTTTAATTGTGGCTTGACCCGCAGCTTCGTTGATGATGCAGTGAGAGGAAAACTCGATTTCATGGATGGCATGGTATTCTACCGGATGTGTCTACAGGCAGTAGTTTTGCGGTTCATAATAGAAAGACATGCTCAGCCACAACCAACTTATCTGGAGCATCTCTACCTCCCTCCAGTTTTTGACCGGTCCCCTTGTCTAAAGGAATTTTTGATAGAAGAGTTAGAAACCCTTCAGAGGGGGGTCGAAGGATTAAGTGGGAAAGAAGTTACTGTGGATTCCCTTAACAGGAGTATCAAAATATATAACGAGAACCGTGGGCTATTGAGAAGGCTATATCAGCTTAGGAGGGCAAAACCTGGACTACTGAAAGCTAGAGATATATTGGTCATGGTGCACTCTTCAATGCTAATGCCCAAAGAGGAGCACAGTGAATTGCTAAAGGGAATCTTAGGTGATCTGGAGAAAAAGGAGCCCCCCACGCTTGTTAAAGGAGCAAAAAGGGTGATAGTTTCAGGATGTCTTTGTCAAACTCCTTCTCTTGACCTCCTAGGCTTAATTGAGGATTCAGGCATGGCAATCATTGACGATGATCTGTATATCGGCTCCAGGTATTTTGCAATAGATACCGATGTCAATGGCAATCCTATAGAAGCGCTGGCTGATCGGTATATGAAGGATGAGCCAGTATGTCCCACAAAGGGGGAATGGCAGAAAAACTGGGGCGATTATCTTATAGATATGGTAAAAAGAAACAATGCCGATGGGGTAATCTCTCTTCTGGTTAAATACTGCCCCCCTCATCTATGTTGGTATCCTGCGGTGAGAGAGAAATTGGCTGAGGCAGGAATACCCCATATCTTGATAGAGGTAGAGCATGAAGTTACCTCCTTAGAGCCAGTTAAGACCAGGCTGGCATCATTTGTGGAGATTATGACAGGGAGGGCGTAAATGGAACAGAAAGAATATAAGCTGAATATGTTACACACCACCATGGGGATGGGCCCAATGGTAGATCAACACTGGGCAGAACTGAGGACAGCGAAGCAAAGAGGGGAGAAGGTGGCTTGGGCAGCGGGACCAGGTTTTATACTCCCCTATGCCATGAAAATGAAATGCCACTTCATGGCCGGCTATTCTTCCTACTGCGCCGGTCGCCGTTGTGGGGATCAGGTGATTGAAGCCGCAGAGTCCGGCGGAGATCTGGTCGATACCTGCTCTTACCATAAGCTCCATACTGGCATGTTTTATGCCATTAAGAAAGGTATCCCCATAAAGGAAGAGGTTGTTCTTCCCATGCCTGATTTGATGATCAGTGCCCGCCTCTGTCCGGAACAATCGCATTATGGTGAGGCACTTCATCAGAGATTTGGGGTTCGTGTCATTGGTATAGATCATCCCATACCACGCAAGAAGGAAGATTTCCCCAAGATAGAGGAATTTGTGACCAGGGAACATAAGGAGATCCTGATTCCTGTTCTAGAGGAGATATGTGGCAAACCTTTTGATTATGATGAGTTGCGGAGGATTTTGAGCGTGTTGAAGGAGACAGCTCTGATAAGGAATGAGTGTTGGGAGTTCTTCAAGAAGAAACCTACCCCATGGACCCTTTGGGATTACGGCGTTAGTCTTGCCCCGGTAATTTATATGATGGGGAAGCCAGAGGGAGTGACCTACTATCAGAAGCTCAAAGCGGAGCTAGCCGAAAGAGCAGCCAAAAATATTCCTGCCCTTTCGCCCGACGGGGAAAAATATCGGCTAATGTGGGATGGCTGGTTACCCTGGGCATTCCTGGGGCGCATTATCAGAAAGCTAGTGCGTTATGGGGCCCTTCCAATTTGTGGTAGATATCCGTGGGAATTTTTCCCTCACCCTGAAGCCTTTGACCCCGAAGCCGAGGACATCATCTATGACTTGGTAAAGCAATGGTATAGCGGTCAAGAGATATTGTGGCATGATGGACCTGAGGGTGCTGTGGAACTAAACGGCAAATTGATCGAAGAGTATTCTATTGATGGAATAATCTTTTTTACCTCTAAGACTTGTAGGCTGTGGATGGGCCAACAAGACATGATGACTGCTATAGAGAGGAAATATGGCGTTCCCGGCATTATCATAGAAGGGGACATGGTGGACTCCAGAATGATTTCCGATGCCCAAATAGACACAAGGCTGCAAGCCCTTTTCGAGAGGATAGACGGGATAAGAAAAAGGCAGCCTTTCTAGGAGAAGCCCCAAAAGAGGTAATCTATGGTAGTAGCGGGGATTGATGTGGGCTCAGTGCGTACTAAAGCCGTGCTTATGAACGGCGAGCATGATATCCTCTCCTTTAATATTCTGAGGAGTGCTTCAGTGTTTAGGGGGATAACAGAGACAGCTATGGTTGAGACATTGAAGTTGTCTGGACTGCAATTTGATGATATCGGCTATATAATCTCTACCGCATATGGAAGAGCCAGGGTACCTTATAGGGCTTTTTAGGTATAATGAGCTACCCTATCTTCTCCTCCATGCATCAATAGTTTCCAGTAGTGCTTGTATTTCCGTGTCTATCTGTGCCTCAGAGAGCATAGAGGAATCAACCATGTCCACCTTTATCACCACCCTGGTATCCTGTATTTTCCATCTATGCTCTGTGGTATTTCCCACTGGCCCAGATTCCAAAGCCGACAAGTTCTATAGAGAACATAATTATCCCATCGATGGAATATTCGTTTGCAAGTTCCGCTACAAGCTCTTCTGCCCCCCATAGTGCATCATGGTACGCTGCTTCTTGCGCCTGCCCAGTATACCATGTTCTAAGTGGCTGGACATAACTTTTCGGAGGGAGCCTTCTGTGCTATACTTTCCCTCAATTATCGGAAGCGGGGCAGTGTCAATTGAGTAATATAGTGCGACGCACCTGTCGTGGTTCGGTTATCAAAACAGAGCCTCGTCAATTTGGATATCGTTAGCCAGTCTGGACAACCCCGTTTGTGCGGCATCACTTATGTCGGGAGAGGCAAATAGAGGTTAGTGGGCGGACTATTCGCAGAGCTCTGCGAGATACGGGTTACCGCTACAAGCGCCCTCGGTGTGTCGTATCCGGACGCTCTCCTCACTGCCGCCAGGCAAAAGGGATCTCAAGCGAGGGCTGAAAGGAAGGGGCAACGGCTGGTTTTCCTTACCCAGGCTCAATTTAAGGCAAGGATAGGCCTCTGTATTGAAGTCGTTGCTGACTATAAAAAAGCGATGGTGTAGAAATGGCTTTCAAGACAGTATTGACAATCTCTTTTCCTTACCCGGGACTCCCCCACGATGAAGAGGCATATAAAGCGAAGGGGATAGATTTTATCAAGGCCCCCTGCAAAACGGAAGAGGAGATTATTACTGCAGCATCTGATGCTGGTGCCGTAATAACAGGTCTTCAACCTTTTGGCAGGAAGGTGATCGAGAAGCTGAGCAAATGCAAATTGATTCACAGCATCGGAATCGGCTATGAGGGTATAGACGTTAAAGCAGCAACCGAACAGGGCATTTGCATTTCCACCCCGGCAGATTACTGTTTGGAGGAGGTGTCAGATCACGCTATGGCTCTTATTCTCAGTTGCGCTAGGAAAATCACTCGTTTGGATAAAGCGGTTAGAGCTGGAAAGTGGGATTCACCAGAAAAACGAGAGATCCGGGCAAAATTATACCCTCCAATGTTCAGACTAAGAGGGCAAACCTTGGGGTTAATCGGCTTCGGTAACATTCCCCGCACCCTTGTTCCCAAAGCAAAGGGATTTGGATTAAGAGTTATAGTCTCTGACCCTTATGTGTCTTCTAAAGTGGGAGAAAAGTATGGAGTGGAATTGGTAGATCTTGATTATTTGCTTGGAAATTCAGATTATATTTCCATCCATGCCGCACTCACCCCAGAAACTCATCACCTCCTTGGCTTAGAAGAATTTAAGAAAATGAAGTCCACCGCCTATCTTGTCAATACTGCTCGAGGTCCCCTTGTCGATCAAGAGGCACTTAATGTTGCCCTTCGCCAAAGTTATATTGCCGGAGCGGGTTTAGATGTCTTGGAAACGGAGTCTGTCAATCTAGATCATCCTTTGCTTGAATTAGATAACGTCATTCTCACTGCTCACTCCGCCCACTACTCCGAGTCTTCCGCTTCAGAGATAAGAAGGCGACCTTTTGAGGAAATATCAAGGATCATTGATAAAAGGTGGCCACATTGTCTTCTTAACCCACAGGTTAAGGACAAATTTGAAAGCAAATGGGGAAAGATGCAAGAAGATGAATCTTCTGTTTGAGCTTCTCATGTAGAGGCCGTCTCCGGCCACCGCCAGTGAAGCGAAGCAATTTCAAAGGGAGGTTTAATCGAAATGGCCACGCCACTTGAAGGAATAAGGATCCTGGATTGGACTCAATGGCAGATGGGCACAGTGGCGACGGCGATGCTTGCTGATTTAGGAGCCGAGGTAATCCATATCGAAGATCGAGAACGAGGAGACCCGGGACGAAGTATGAAGACAGCTAGTGTTTCGTAACTATAAT
>DEIJ01000160.1:0-853 GCA_002352365.1 Dehalococcoidia bacterium UBA2777
GCAGTTTTGACATCGAGGAGCCAAGCAGGGAAAATTCAATCCAATGTTCAAACGGGGGGCAGGATTGCGATTACTTCACCCTTATCATCCAGCTCCGGCAAACCCTTCTGGCACAAATGTGGTAATAGGGAGTCCCTCTTCTATATCTCTCCCCGGCAGGTAATCGAACGCTTTCTGAACTGCCTCTCCTGTTTTCAAAGCGACTGCCCAGAGTGGGATATTAACAGGACACACATCGGCACATAAGCCACATCCTACGCAAGACATACTTACATGGAATAACCTTACTAGCTGGTAAAATATCGGGTCAGGAAGAACTCGCACATACCCCTTTTTCTCTAGTTCTGTTTCATAGTAATTTGAATCATGCTCCTCGCCCCCAGAGTCGAAGAAGCATACATGGCAGTAGCAAGCAGGGCAGATTTTGCTGCACCCATGACAACCTATGCACTTCTCAAAAACTTTCTGTATATCGAAATCTCCAATTCCGAGTTCATCAAATAGCTTTTTCTTTTGGGCTTCCCTTTTGCTCCGGAGACCCTCAATTACTTCCGACTCAACTTCTCCTTCGGCAAGCTCTCCCGCTATACCAGCCGCAAACTGCTCTCCTTTGTCAGTATTCAGATATATTACACACTGTTTATCCACATCCTTGTTTCCAATCAAGGCAACAGTCATGTCTGCATTGTAAGGCANNNGAAATGCTCACAGGCTGCACAGGCAGGTCTTATATCAGCGGCAATCTCACCCTTTTTAACTGCATCCCAATATTGGGGGAGCTTCTCTTCAATATTCCCATTGACAGCCATTTCAAGTGGATAGACTCCAACACAGGTTGAACTGATGAATAAGA
>DEIJ01000160.1:931-2548 GCA_002352365.1 Dehalococcoidia bacterium UBA2777
GTTTAGAGGCAGGTTCCACTAATGTAAGACGGGAGAGTACTTTAGCTGCACTTGTCGGCATCAAGGGGAAAAGTGGCATAGCCTCTTCAAGCACATTCGGGTCAGTAACGAGCGAATAAGCTACCCCACCGCTTTCGTCCACCTTTATGAGGGTGAAAACTCCCTCTACCTTTTCACCCTCTAATAGAAACCTGAGAAGCTCTCGTCCACATTCCTCTGCGCCTTTATTTAACTTTAATGCCTTAGGCATCTTGCGCCTCCTGTTTGGCAGAGGTCTCTACATAAGACTGCTCCACTTCTTCGAATTCCTTCTCCTCATAAACCCTCAGTGGGAGGGGTTCATTTAGGCTCCTACCGGGAACATAATCAAATTCCTTCTGGTTCTTATCTCCAACTAGGCTGAAGACCTGGGCTACCGGAATGGATGTGGGACAGGCGTCCTCACACGCTCCGCATGACACACAGGAGAGGGACATATGCAGCATGCGTCCAAGATGGAAGAGCAAGGTCTCGGGTGGAAGTCTCAACCCGCCCATCATTTCTGCCCTCCNNCAGGTAGTCTTCAAATGCGAATTTCATATTATCCGAATCGAAGAAACATTGTCGGCAATAACATATGGGGCATACTCTCATACAGTTATGGCAGTTTATGCATTTGCTGAAAACATCTAGTAGTTTATCTAGTCCTACAGCCTTGGCTTCCAGCTCCTTTTGAGCCTGTCTTCTCTTTTCTCTTCTCTCCTCGGTTAATCTGTCTACTTTATCTTTCCACTCGGATATATCCTCTTCCACTGAAATGCCAATGCAGTCCAAGATATTTTTCCCCTTTGGACTGCTGGGAATGAGGAAAATCCTGCCACTCTTTGCTCCTAGTATTCCAATATGCAAGTCTTCCCCACCAGTTGTAGAGAACTTGTCACATATTCGGCAAACTGGCCGCAGACTCTCGCTAGCCCCTCCCTTGAGGAGCTCCGAAAATGCCTCTTCAGCCTTCTTTGGGTCCTTGGCCCAATCGGCCAGTGGTAGCGCCCCAGGACAATCAATACTGATAAGAAATATATTCCCTAAGTCTACTTGTCCAAGTTTGAATAGCTCGACTGTTGCTCTCACTTCACAGGGTCGTACCAGAGCGGCTATTCCTTTCTTGCCTTTGCCGCGTCCGGTAAGACTGGAAAGGGCTTTAGCTCCCTGAACTGGCATAATTGGGCATATAGGATAGGTATCTTTCAGGAGCGATTCGTCTTTAATTAATGAATAGGTAAATGAATCACTACCTGACAATTTGGCTGGGACGAGGACAGCATCAAAGCACCCCTTGCCAAGCGCCTGTTTTATAAAATCAAGAACTCCCCCTTCTCCTCCGCCTTCTGCGGGGAAAATTGCACCTCTCTGAGTAGAAGCCATATTAACTCCTCAATAGTAAATGCTCGCTTATTTTACTTATCGCACCACCTCTTTAAGCTCTTGGTAAATCTGTGAAAAGGTAAAATGCCTCAACTTTGCTGCACCAGAAGGACAGGCTGCTGCACAGCTTCCACAGCCATGGCACAAAACCTCGTTCACCACTGAGATTCTCCGCGTTTCATTAAAGGTAATAGCACCATATGGGCAAACATC
>DEIJ01000160.1:2554-2703 GCA_002352365.1 Dehalococcoidia bacterium UBA2777
ATGCACGTTTTGCATCCAGTGCAGAAGTCTTCAGAAATCTCGGATGTCCTAACTTCCAGTTCTAATTTCCTCCCCGGAACAAGCGCAGAGAGTATCTTGCCGGCTGCAGCCTCTGCTTGAACTATCGACTCCGAAATACTTTGGGGTCC
>DEIJ01000160.1:2708-3131 GCA_002352365.1 Dehalococcoidia bacterium UBA2777
CCAGCACAGCCAATAACAAAAATTCCCTCCACAGCGGAGGCCACCGGGGCAAGCAATTGGTGCTCTTCGGCAAAGAATCCCTTTTCGTCTTGAGGGATGTTAAGCATTTCAGCAAACTTCTGAGCATCACTGCTGCTTTCCATCGCCGGGATGAGGATTACCATATCTGCAACCAAGTCACCTTTTGAGCCGGTTTCGGTTTCATATTTGATGGTCGTCCCTTTAGCATTTCCGGCAACCTCAGTTTTCGCCGAGCGGACAAACTCAACCCCCAACTCCTTCGTATCTTCATAAAATTTCTGGAAGGATTTACCCGGAATACATAGGTCGGGGTAGAAGTGAGATACCTTGACTGCCGGAAGTTGGGACTTTAGCATCCTGTCAAATTTGAGCGAATATAGGCAACATACCTTGGAGCAGTAG
>DEIJ01000160.1:3136-5447 GCA_002352365.1 Dehalococcoidia bacterium UBA2777
CCTTCTCTTTCCGTCCTACGCAATGAATAATGGCCACCGACTCTGGAGGCTTACCGTTCTTAAGGAGAATTTTCCCGCCACTAGGTCCATCAGGGATATTCATCTCTTCAAATTCTAAACTCGTGTAGACATCGTCAAGCTTTCCGTATCCATACTGAGGAAGCCCTTTGGGGTTAAATAGGTCGAATCCAGTAGCCAGTATCACTGCCCCAACATTGAAGTTTAGCTCTTCGTTTTCTGCCTTCTTTACTATCTTTACTTCGAAATTTCCGAGGAATCCCAAAATCTGCTCTACCTCGCTCTCGGTGAGCACCTCAACATTTTCATTCCCTAGAAGGCTCTTTATCTCCTGTTCCATCAGGCTCAAGCCAGATTCCATATTGATGAATAGCTTGCTAAAGCTTTTTACTTTGCCTCCCAGCGAGAAGGTTTTCTCTACCAGATAGACCCTTCTGTCTGGTGCCGCCAGTAGCTGGCTGGCTTTAATCCCGGCAATACCACCTCCTATTACTAATACGTCAGGAGAGCACTCCGTCTCTTTTTTCTCAAGGGGACTATGATAGCGGACCCTGCTGATGGCAGCTCTTGTTTGCCTTATTGCCTTGTCAGTAGCTTCTTCCCCATTCGGTGTGACCCAGGCACATTGTTCCCGTATATTGACAAGCTGGAAAAGTTGTGGATTGAGACTTGCCTCTTTGCATACATTCATGAAAGTGACCTCATGCTGCTTTGGTGAACAGGCAGCGACTACCACATGCGTTAAGCCGTGCTTTGCGATACTTTGCTTTAGGAATTCCCTCCCGCCCTCAGAACATAGAAGCTTGTGCCTCTCGGCAACTTCCACATTCTNNAATCACCTTCTCAATATCCACCTTCTCGGCTATATTACCACCGCATTCACATACATATACACCTATCTTCTTTGCCATCTGATATCCTCTATTTCGATAATGCGAGTATTCTTCCCGCTGCCGCTTCTGCCTCAGCTACTGTCTCGGCAATATCTTTAGGACCTTGGGCACACCCGGCAATAAATATGCCTTCTCGTGCTGTAGCTACAGAAGTAAGGTCTGGTTCCTTTTCACTAAAAAATCCCTCCTTGCTTTGAAGGATATTTAGCATCTCTGCCAGTTTTGATGATTCGGCTCCCGGTTCAAGCGCCGGGTTAAGGATAACCATATCCACATTTAGGCTATTTTCCTTGCTGTCCTCAGTTTTATACTTGATAGCCAATTCCTTTCCTGGCTTTGAGACCTCGGTCACTGTAGCCCGAATGAAATCAACCCCGCTTTCCTTTACCTCTTCGTAAAACTTCTGATAGGCTTTACCGGGAATACAGAGGTCAGAGTAAAATTGAGTTATCTTCACTTTGGGTAACTTTTTCTTAAAGAAGTGCGAAAGTTTGAGAGAACCCATACAGCATACTGAAGAGCAATAGCCTNNCTCTTCCCGTCCCACGCAATGGATGATAGCCACCGACTTTGGTGGTTCACCGCTTTGAACAATAATCTGCCCCTGAGTGGGTCCGTTAGAGGCACATATTCGTTCAATCTCCATGGCGGAGTAGACATCACTGAATTTCTTATATCCATACTGAGCAGTTTTACTGGGGTCAAACATGCTGAACCCGGTGGCTACGACGATTGCTCCAACCTTAAGTTCGAGTTCCTCATCTTGCTGGGTAAAGTCAATAGCCTCAAATATGCAAGCTTCTTGGCAGGCTTGACAATCCTGTCCTTTGAAGCGCAGACAATTTTCAGTGTCAATGACAGGGACATTAGGGAGAGCCCCGGCGCAAGGAATATATATTGCCTTCCTTTTGGAGAGCCCTTCCTCAAATTCGTTGCCTACCTCCACTGGGCAAGGGTCAAAGCAGGCATTGCATCCAATGCAGTTCTCCAAGTCCACAAACCTAGCCTTTTTCCTGATTTTTACCGAAAAATCCCCAAAAGACCCGCTGACAGCTTCAACCTGGCTGAGTGTTGACAACTCAATGTTTTCATTAGCTAATAGTTCCTGCTGTTTCGGTGCTATCATACAGGTGGCACAATCCATGCTGGGGAATAACTCTTCAAACTTTATTACATTCCCGCCAGTATACGAAGTCTTCTCAACGAGGTATACCTTTCTTCCTGAGTCAGCCAATAATAGGCTTGCCTCAATACCGGCAATACCCGCCCCGATAACCAGTACCGGGGTGTTCTGTCCTTTGTTGTTCATCTCACTTCCGTCACTCATAATGAAATCTCTTTCTTCATGGGATTGGGGCCCATGAAGAAAGAGATTTCATTATGAGTGACGGAAGTGAGAT
>DEIJ01000133.1:0-1707 GCA_002352365.1 Dehalococcoidia bacterium UBA2777
TAAAAGCCTCCTGCCCTCCCCTTTACTGTGGCGATTGCTTCCTGGATAATACTAGTCTTGCCCACACCAGGAGCACCACTGAGAAGATAAGCCTGCTTCACATCGCCCGCCTTAGGGAATTACTGAACCAGCTTTTCAGCGTTGCTTGAGCTTCTTCTGTTTACGCCGGCGCTTAAGTGCCGCTACCCTCTTGGCCTTATTCATATTATGTAGCGTTTCCTCAACCTGGTAGATAGCTCGACCGAAAGCTCTAAAGCTCGCTCCGCCGCTTCAGGTGCAACAGACGCCAGCCCGCAAGAAGGAGTTAGCAATCCTTGTTCTATTAACTGCCTGAAATGGATGCCCTTCCTGGTAAAAGGTGCCATTGCCTCCTCCAGACGGTCGCCAAGACTGGCTACTGATTCCTTAGCTAAAGCCTCTTCCTCATTGGGAATGATCCCCCAAGCAATCGCCCCCCCCCGCTCAAGGAAAGCCTTCACCTCCGCAGGATAAAGACTGAACGGCCGCATATAGTTATAAGTATCAAAGCTCAAAATGTCAATAGGGAGGTTTAGCAAGAGCGGCCAGTCGGTATTCCCACAGCAGTGTATCCCCTTGATACCGCTGATGCCGCCTAAAACCTCACTCAAGAGTTTGCTCACCTGTTCGGGAAGAATGGGATCGAAGGCGGAGCCTAAGGAAGCCAGGTAAGGCTCATCGACGAAAATGATAGTAGTAGCACAGAGCTGACTTAAGGCCTTCTCTTGCCAAGCAGCTTTTAGCCGCAGATGTTTGGCTACAGCGTCACTGAGGACATCATCATAAACTATAGGACGATATTCCCGGTCAGTAACTGAGAGTCCCCAGCTAATAGGTCCAGTCAGTTGTCCTTTGACCGCATCTGAGGCGCCTATCCCGGCAGAGAGAAAAGTATGAAGTCCCGCTGCATAATCAGGAGTAATAGCATACGAGTCGCTCTTATTCTCCAAATAAGCAGAGTAAAGCTGCTCTAGCTCTGAGGTGAAATGCGGAGAACGGTCTATATAGATATGCTCGCCATCTATTACCGCCCCGGGGAAACCTTGGCTAAACTGGATATACATGTTTTCCACAAAGGAACGCTTGGGCAGTTGAGGCCAGGGAGGGATAGCATGAAGATAACTGAACACAAGGCGACATGCCTCTTGTGCCTTAGTATGGGGCATACTCCCTATGGCAGTAGGTAAACAACCAAGTCCAAGCTTTGGTGACATCGATCCCATTTCGGATTCCCCCAATTATACCAAATTTGAATTGCCATCTCCACTTGATTCTGTGATTCCCCCCTAGCGATAAGCTAAGCCCTGTTCTTTTTGTCTACCTTGTGATAAACTGCATGGGAGTAGGGTGTTTTTCAGTCTTGGCAGAGATGTTTATGGCTCTTATAATTTCTGGCTAGGGCCGGTTAAATGTTATTTGGGGGGTATGATGGCAGAAATCGATTTAGAAGAACTTCGCAAGAATATTGCTGATAAAGTAGGTAGGATTCCAGTAAGTGTTGTGCTGACCCCTGATGGGGAGACTATAGAGGTCACCTATAAAGCTACCGCCCACCTAAGTACTCAGCAAGAGGGACTGACCAGAATAGTTGTTTTGAGAAAGACAGGTAAGAAAACAGCCTTAAAGAAGGTTTGACCTTCGGCGGCAATAGAACTAAAAAATGGAATGAGAGAGGGGCATAATCCTCTC
>DEIJ01000133.1:1785-4650 GCA_002352365.1 Dehalococcoidia bacterium UBA2777
CATTATCTCCGGCTGCCATGTCGATATAACCGCATGAATGCTTATCAATCTACAGTCACTGTTCCGAAAATAGAATTTTCATTGTCCGTGGTGCCAATAATTGGCATGGTAGATTGCGAGGGGCGTGTGAGCCAAAGCCCAGGCGAAGCGAAGGGGATGAAGAGATTCCAGTGGTAACTCCTGGAGTATTAACAACGAGATTGCTTCGCTTGCAACGAGAGTGAGAGATAGGGCGGTGTCAGGTTTCCCGGCAAGAGGAGAGTATAAACCAATTTGCAAAGAGCTATAAAGGCCATAAAGGCTAATTGGAGGTGAGGGATGGTAACAGGAGCTACGGCGCCAGGGAAGAAAAGCCTGCAAACCACCTTAGAGATAAGCCGAGCAGTAAAAGCTTACTATGGCGGTGTTCAGGCAGCAAAACAAGAGGGCAAGCCAATAGTCTGGTCCTACGGCTTAATTCCTCGGGAGATATTTCATGCTGTGGGTGCACCGGTAATATATCTAGAACACTTGCCGCTGCTGATGTCGACCAAACAGCTATCAGGCCGCTACTGCCAAATAGCTGAAGAAGAGGGCTTTTCCCGGGATGTTTGCGCATTTCATCGCTGTTTTATTGGCTGTGCCGCTGAGGAGGAGAAGCATCCCTATTTGGCCAAGTTTTGGGCACCACCGGATCTTATAGTAGCCAGCAACCTCCCCTGTATGTCGGAATCGAAATCCTTCTTATATGCAGCCAACCACTTCAATTGCCCCTACTTCTTCATTGATGCCCCCATAAATATCTGGGGGAAAGAGATCCCTGACTATGCGGTAGAGTATTACGCTGGCCAGTTGGGAGAGGCACTCGATTTTCTGGGGGGGTATGGGTATAGATTGGACTGGGCAAAGCTTAAGGAGGCAGTGGCACTTTCCCGCCGTTTGGTTTATCTATGGCGGGAGATCGATGAATATAGAAAAGCCATCCCTGCCCCGATGGGGATAGTTGATGGACTTACCTGTGCTTTCCCCTTGATTCAACTTCCGGGGACCAAACTCGGTGTTGAGCTTTATGAACGCTTACGCGATGAGATTAAGGAGCGAGTGGAGAATAAAATCGGCGTTCTTGAGGAGGAAAAACTCCGGTTACTGTGGATTGGAGTGCCGCCATTCTACAACATGGGATTGTTGAACTATCCGGAACAATATGGTGCCATTGTGGTAAAAAGCTTTGTGGAGTATCTTGCTGGCGGAGCATTTGATCCGGCGATTATGGATCCTGAGAAACCCTTGGAAAGTTTGGCTACCAAGGCCCTTGTCGATATCGTTAACCCCACCTATCAAAATATGATAGATTTCGCTGTCCAGACAGCCAAGGATTTCAGCGTCGATGGCCAAATAGCCCTGGTCAAGCGTAGCTGCGGACTCATACCCGGGGTGCTTAGATTAGTCAAGGACGCCGTATACCAGGCGGATGGCATTCCCACCACTATCTTCGACCTCGATGGCATGGACCTAAGAGAGTATGACGATGCCGCTACCAAAGCTAATATCGACTCGTTCATCGAGACATTACTGGACAGCAAGAGGAGGGGATAAGTGAGCACAATCGATACCATGCGAGATATATTACACAACCCGGAGCGACTTGTAGCTGATTGGAAGGCACAAGGCAAAAAGATAGTAGGATATAGATGTATATATGTGCCAGAGGAGATAATCTGGGCCGCCGGAATGTGGCCCTATCCCATTTTCGGCACTCCAGAAGCCATAACTCAAGCCGACTCCTATTTCCAGCCCTGCACCTGCGAGTTCATTCGCAATATATTCGACCATGCCCTGGATGGCAAATTGAATTTCCTCGACGGCTTAGTATTATGTAATACTTGTGATGCTGTCCGCCACCTGTACGATATGTGGATCACTTATATTAAAGTCCCTGACTGTCATATTATCAATAATCCCCAAAAGATGTATGACGAGAGTGGCTACAAGTATTATTGCGTCGAGCTAAAAAGGTTCAAATCTGAGATGGAGAATCTCTCCGGAAATGGCATCAGCGATGAGTCACTACAAAGTGCCATAAACCTCCATAATCAGACCAGGGGCTTACTGAAAGAGCTATACTCATTGAGGAAGAAAGACCCACCCCTTATTTCCGGGGGGGAGGCACTGGATATTGTTATGGCCAGTATGTTAATGCCCAAGGATAAGTGTAACCAGCAACTTCAGCAATTAATAGCCGAAGTTAAGACTAGAGAATCTCCCAAAACCCGTGGGCCAAGGATTTTAATTACCGGCAGCATCATTGATGATCCTACTCTAATTCAACTGGTTGAGGAAGTAGGCGGGGTGGTGGTTGCCGATGATTTATGCACCACCACAAAATACTTTTGGCAGGAGGTAGGCCAAAATAAAGACCCGTTGGATGCCCTCTCGAGGTATAATACCGAAAGATGCCTCTGCTCTTGTATGCATCCGCCGGAGAGAAGGTTTGATTACTTGTGGGAACTTATCGAAGAGTTTGGAGCTAATGGCGTCATCTATTTCAACCTGAAATATTGCCACCCATTTCTGTATGAGGCAGCGCTGTTTCGAGAAAAACTCGCCGCGAAAGATGTCCCCACATTGATGCTGGAGGTAGACCATAGCCTCTCAGGACTGGGTCAGTTAAGAACCAGGATTCAAGCCTTCATCGAGATGCTGTAAAGGAGGCAACATGATAACCGGCGGCATAGATGTAGGTTCGCTAACTGCTAAGGCTGTGATCCTGGAAAACGGCAAGATTCTATCCTCAAGCCTATCGCTTACCGGAGACAGCAGCAATGAGGCGGCCATTAAAGTTATGGAGGAAGCGATAAAGAAAGCAGGATTATCTTCAGGCTCAGT
>DEIJ01000001.1:0-4404 GCA_002352365.1 Dehalococcoidia bacterium UBA2777
GGGGAATCTATTTTCGGAATAAATAACCTTCTTCAAACATGCTTGGCATATCCGATATACCCTGATGCTGTCCTCGTTTTCTGCTGCGAAAGGCTTGAGTTTGTGAACAAGCTCCCCCAGGGTCTGTTCATCCAGCCGACACTCAAAGACACTATACTGCACCCGCTGACCATAATCCTCCAGCAAGTTTGCTACCTTGCTTCTCTTTTTGTCATCAGATTCTTTGCCAGAACTTCCCAATGTCGTGGAGCAGGGCAGCCAGGATGACAGTTTGATACTCTTTTTGAAGGTGACTTTCTTCCATGTGGCTACCTGAGGCTTAGGCTACTTTAGAGATTATGCCTCTAGTAGATACTTTGTCAATGTCTTGGCTACCCAAGAGATGGGGCTACCCCTGGATATGACTGGGGAGCCACAAAACCAGAAGAATAACCCCGGTGGCAACTGGAGAAAAGATGTATAAGCCAGCACCAGCAGCCAGGCCTACCGCTGCCACTGCCCAGATGCTCGCTGCTGTGGTCAGCCCAGCGACAAATCCTTCACGGCTACGCACAATGGCACCAGCTCCAAGAAAGCCTACTCCGGTAACCACCCCCGCGGCTATTCGGGCGGGATCAGCTTGGCCAAAGCCATAAATAGAGGCTAGAGTAAAAATGGTTGCCCCGAGACAAACGAGGACATGAGTGCGTAACCCGGCTGGCTTTCCCGCTCGCTCTCGCTGGTAGCCAATAAGCGCACCTAGTGCCCCGGCTAGCAACAGACGCAGGATCATCTCTAGTTCAACTTCCATCCGATCACCACCACTCTGGCTTCAACGGGAGCCGCCCAAATAGCTCCTGGCCAATTCTATCAGGAACTTTGAATTTGTTCTTAGGCTTTCTATGTCAATCCGCTCATTCTTACCATGCATAGTCCCTATTAAACTGGGATCAAAATCCTTGGCCATGAGGGACAGCCCATAAGATGGCATGTTCCTCCTCCTCAAGAATCTCGAATCAGTAGCCCCAGAAGATATGCAGGGTAGGCAGGCAACATCTCCCACAGCCTCTTTTAAGGTGTTTTCTATTAATTTGTAGTATGGGGACTCCGAATCGGAAAAAGATGGAGCACTATAATTTGGAATGTCTATCTCAATATCCTCACCTACTATTTTGCTTAACTTGTCGATAACATACCCTTCATCTTGTCCCGGCAGAACCCTGATATCTATTTCAGCTTGGCATCTATCCGGCACTATGTTCGTTTTTACGCCCCCCTGAATGATATTGGGAGAGATGGTCATCCTAGTGGTAGCCCTCAGATACTCGACAAATGATCTATCCTCAAATCGCCTGATGAGAGGATCAATATTTCCTTCAGTTAACTCCAAATCCTGCCCTTTCAGGCCAAAAATGGCCCCAAATAATGCCTTCATCTCCGGAATTAACCTGATCTCGCCCTTATATTCAGCCAGATGTGTCACTGCCTTAGCCATCTTAGCTACAGCATTATCGCCCAATGTAGGGACAGAGCCATGGCAAGCTCTGCCTTTTGCTAAAAGGCGAGCCCAGGCGCTTCCCTTCTCCCCGATCTGGATAAAATAGGCTAGTTCGCCATTTAAGCGTACTGGCTCCCCCCCACCTTCATTTATAGCGAAGTCTGCTAAAATCTTTTCCCCGAAATTTTCAATTAGATACTTTACCCCGTATGTCCCGCCAACCTCCTCATCAGCAGTAGCAGCAAAGGTAAGCCTTCCCTCGAGCTTAGAGTTCCTTGCCAAATAGAGCATGGCATAAGCTTCGGCAGCCACTAGGCCCTTGCAGTCCAAAGCCCCCCTCCCGTGAACAAGTCCATCTTTTATCTCCCCGGAGAAGGGCTCAAAATCCCAATCCTCAGTTGCGGGGACAACATCAGTATGAGACAGGTATAAAAGTCTCCTTTCACCCTCACCTAAATAAGCAATAAAGTTTCCCCTACCCGGGCTTGACTCTATAATCTCATTCTGGATTCCAGCGGCATCAAAAAGCGCCTTCAAATACTTGGCTACCTCCAGCTCCCCCCCGGGAGGATTTACCGATGGTATCTTTATTAAATCAGACAATATATTTTGAACTTCCATTTGCTGCTCCTTCTTAGCGCAAAGCTGCCCCCAGATTTAATACCCGCTGAAAAAACACAGTTTTTCAGCGGTCTCTGCTATATCCGATGCCATCTATCCTAAGGCGATTGTCTTCGATCTCAGCTTTGGTGCCCAAGATGTGCTCAGCGAGCCACAGGTTACTATCGACATGTTCTGTTATCTCAGGTATCAGGTACTCGCTTATGCCTTCGGCAAGGCTGGCGTAGATAATGAGTTGGTCAGCCAAATATTTATCCACTGTCGCCCCGGCAGCGACGCAGTTGATTAGATTTTTGGCCACATATTCACCAATTGCTTCAGCACGCCTCCCCTTCTTGCCAGCCCTGTCTGATCCGATGAAGCAAGTCTTCGCCTTGGCCCATATAGCTAGTGCAGCACCCTGGTGAGCTGCACTGGTATCATAAAGAGTGGCTATCTCGACCTGATAGCCATGTGCCTTGAGCGTCCGCTCACACTCCCTCGCCATCCTCTCACTAACCTTACTCTGCTCCAGATGGGAGGAGAGAGCGATTCCGTTGACCCGCTCAACTTTAGCCTGTGTGGTAAGTTTAAGCGGAGCAATTTTGCCCTCCAATGGTTTCACCTTCAGTTCAATAGTCCCACCACCCTGCTCAGCATAGCCAGGTCTCTTGATGGCAAGATCAAGCCTTAGGCCCATTCTGCTCAACACCGGGAATAGAACTTGTTGCATATGATAGGCTGAGGGGGCGAAATCTTGAAACAACCCCCCTGAGAGGCTGAAGGTTGTTTCCCGATCTGCGAAGCAGGCCAGAGGCAATATGGTCATAGCCAACATAGTAGTGGAGCCACCTGTGCCTATATCCCACTCATAATCTCCCCCTTTTATCTCCCTTCCTGGTCGATACCTTATCTGGGTTGAGCCTACCTCAGCCCCCTCCGCACTACCTCCTGAGAGGTCACAGCAAGCTAAGATTGCCTGACGATGCTGATGCCGCAACCCTGGCTTTTCCCGGTTAGCTCGGATGTTCCACATGTACAAGTCTTCGCCCAGCAGTGTAGCCAGAGCCACTGCGTGGCGAAGGAGGGTGCCACTGCCTGACCTCTGTGAACCATCTATCTTGAGCATAAGTTGAATAATACCAGCTTATTAGGTAAACTATTTTACAATCATGGGGGGATATAAGGCAAAGATCAGGGGTATCTACAGCACCGCATTAACCAAACTCCTCCTCGATAACGATTTCTGCATAGTTCAACCCTCGACAGTGATTGCCCACCGGCTTAGCATAGAGCCATGTCCCCAATCTGAAGAGGTATCGATATACGATAGAGCAGACCATCAGGGAATAACAGTGGAAGGTGATAGAGAAGCGGCAGATTCAGTCATCAGCATCCTCAAGGAGACCCTTTTCGATGTGATCATAAGGCCGACTTCTCCCCAAATAGAGCAAAAAGGCAAAGCAACCAAGCTATCATGGCATGAGTTTGTAAGCATATTCGGGGTTAAGGCTAGGTTTGATATAGAGCTACCTTATAACTCCAAATATGCTTTAGATGCAATAAGAGCCAAAATATGTCCTACCCTTGCCGATCACCATCTCCTCAAAGTAGTAGACTGTCAGAGGGTAGACGAAGCAGAGAAATCTGCTCAATCTTTGGAGGAAGCCGCGGCAAATCTTAAACAGGAAATAATTTATGATCGCTATCAAACAGGCAGAGTAGTCCCCGTAGAGCATGTGAGCCCTGAGGGAAGTGTAGTGTACCTTAAAGGGAAGATAATGGAATTTATCCCCCAGAATTGTGCTGTAAAGCTGAAGAGGAGTTTTGCCGGCCGGGGGGGATACGATGGTCTTCATATCCCCCAGCAAGAAGGCGACTGGGGGTTGGTGGAAGTTGAAGCAGGTTCTTGGATATGTAAGCGCTCTTATTACCGTAAGGAAGGCCACTTTTTGGGGGAAATATACAATATAAATACACCGGCTGAGTTCTACCCCGATGGCATCCGATATATTGACCTGAAGGTCGATGTAGTGAGGTATCCTTCTGGAGAAGTGGAAGTCATCGATCAACACCAACTCCGTCAAGCCGCCGAGAAGGGTATTGTCAGCGAGGAATTAGCTAACAAGGCAATGGCCCTAGCCGAGGAGTTGAAAAACCAACTGTAGTTGAGGTTGAGTGCGAGCTAGCACCTCAACCTTGGGAAAACTTGGCTCTCATCGGGAAGATTCACCGTATAGACTCTAGGAAACTATAGTCAACCGCATAAATCCTCAAAATCTTCCATCCCCTGGCGGGAGGGGGAATTCACCCTCACCCTCACCCTC
>DEIJ01000001.1:4418-4661 GCA_002352365.1 Dehalococcoidia bacterium UBA2777
CCTCTCCCGTCAAGGGAGAGGAGTTTGTGCGAAGATTTTTGCAAGATACTATAATCAGGAAGGAAAATGATGTCTTTTATACCTGAATTTGGAATTGGTCTGTGGAATGGCTGGATACTTTCGGTTATCTTTATGGCCCACAATTTTCTTCTGATGTTCATTGCTCCTAAAGAAAACATGAAGGAAATGATGGATCAGGTGAAGCAGGCAAAAGGGAAAGGTCAACTGTTACCATCACAAGGG
>DEIJ01000078.1 GCA_002352365.1 Dehalococcoidia bacterium UBA2777
CTAAAGAGTCTTGACAAAAGGTTTGAATTTTTTAACATGTAGGCATTTTTATTGACAAAGATGAAAACATAGATCACACCCAGATTATGTTCTTGCTTATTATGAGGCAACAAACTGAAGTTGGGTTACCTGCTTAAATCGTTTGACGCGTCTTGGGGGTCCCCCCGATTCTACCTGAGACTGTTAATATGACTCTCGAGAGGGTCCTCTAACGCTCCGTCTTAACCCATAGCCTCTCGCCATCGGTGGTGAAGGTAATGGTTCCTTGTTTTGAGGTGAGATATAGCTTATTCTCGCTTATCTTCTTTGTTAGCCTAGCTAATATCTCCTCATGAGGATGGCCAAATGGGTTATTCTCCCCTACTGAGATGACTGCTATCTCAGGATCAACCACTACCAAAAACTGGCTGGAAGTGGAATCCCTACTTCCGTGGTGGCCAACCTTGAGGACAGTGCTCCTCAACCCCCTCCCTTGATATAAAAGCTTCCATTCTGCCTCATCATGGATATCTGCCGTCAGTAAAAAGCTAACTTCATCTTTGGCCAAGCGTAATACCACCCCATTGTTATCGATATCTGCGGCAGTGCCCTCGAACAGCTCTGCTTGGGGATTAAGCACCTCCATTCTTACCCCATCTCCTAACTCAATGTATTGGCCTGCTTGAGCCCAAATATGCTTGATATTCTTCTCGGCGATCAGCTTATGCCATTCAGTGTAAGCGGGAGAAGTGTAGTCAAGCTTGGGTTCTAGCACCTGTCCCACCTTATAATGTCGCAGCACTTCTATTAGTCCGACAAGGTGGTCATCATGAGGATGAGTGAGCACCACCACATCTATACTTTTATCCCAAAAGGGAAACTTTTGGCCTAATTTGAGGCTTACCTCTCTAGGATCAGGGCCACCATCAATGAGTATCTGCCGGCCATTTGGTATTTGAACGAGGATGGCATCTCCTTGCCCCACATCGAGGAAGCTAACCTCAAGTTGTTTCGGTGGGGCCACTATCACGGCAAGCCATATCAGGGCGGCGGCTAAAAGAGTGAAGGTAAACACCCACTCTTTCCTAGGCAGCCTACCTAGAAGCTCAGCAGCTCTATCAAATCTCTTTCGCCCCCAAGTCGCTGCCTTAGATAAACTTGCCCCCAACCGTTTCCGTGAGGGGATGATCCATAAGGCACCAGCCCCCAGGCCATAGTAAGCCCATATCATATTGCCACTTATCGAGCCAATCTGTTGTGAGGCAAAAGGCAAGGCAGCAAAGCCGTGGACAACTTCGATTACATAGCTGAGAAAAAGCCAAGCCAGCCACCCAATAGCTTGAGATAGAGGAGGAGCAAAAAGCCCAAGCACCGCCGTAGCGAGTACAGTTATAACAATAGCCGGCAAGGCTAGTAAGGCGAAAAAGGTGGCAGGAAGGCCAACAAAGGAGACATAGTGGAAGTAATAAGCAATAAGGGGAAAAGTGGCGATGATCGCTCCCAAGGTAACCGCAAAACTGCCTATAATGGGAGAGGTGGCGGCAATTACCTTTTCGTTATCCCCAACTATAGCCTTAATCCCTTTTCTCCCTAATGTCTGGAGAGGGGGGACAAGAAGGACAAGCCCAGCCACAGCCGCAAAGCTCAATTGAAAGGCTACATCCCATAGAAGTTGGGGATCTATCCCCACCATTATGGCGGCAGCAAGGGCGAGGGGAGGCATAGCACTATAAGGTCTGCCCAGCCACAGGGCAGCAAGGAGCAGGCTAACCATGATAGCTGCTCGGAAAGCTGGAGGGTGTAGCCCGGTGAGCAAAGCATAGACCCAGATACCAGCTAAGGCAACCAGAAGGTAAGTAGGTCTATGCCGACCAAACAGCCAAGCTCCCAGGCTGA
The DNA here is from genome assembly GCA_002352365.1 of Dehalococcoidia bacterium UBA2777. Classification (GTDB taxonomy): domain Bacteria; phylum Chloroflexota; class Dehalococcoidia; order UBA2247; family UBA2777; genus UBA2777. The sequence continues at coordinate 1,876 of DEIJ01000078.1, forward strand.
GGAAGATACCAGCCAAAATGCTGAGATGAAGCCCTGAGATAGCGATCAGATGGGCGGTTCCAGTGTGGCGGAAGGCATCCATCAGGGAATCGGGAATGTAGCTGCGGATGCCGAGGAGAAGGGCTTGAGCTAGGGAAGCCTGCGGTTGGGGCAAGGCATGAGTTAGCGACTGGGAAAGGCGCTCTCTTAGGCTGAAGAGCCAGCCTTTGCCTACAAGCTCTATTTCGGGGTAGAACATAATGGAGTAAATATCTTGCTCAGCAAGCCAGGCCCGGTAGTCAAAATCACCAAATTGAGGAGGGGTACGAAGTTCCCCACTAACTTGGAGCAGGTCGCCATAGCTATAAGTGGGAAAACTCCTGGTGCGTATTAACAGAGTGCCCGAAAGGGCTTGCCACTCCCCATTTATTTTTATCTCTCGGACGGAAAGGCGGAAGGAAATACCCCTGCCCTCAAATTTGGGGTCTTGGGCTACCGTTCCTTCTATCTCTACTATTCCCTGTTCATTGTAAAGTTGGAGAGTAGGCTCAGTTGTGGTGTATTGGAAACAAAACAGAGCACCGAGGAGGGTGGTAAGGCATAACCCACCCCATAGGAAAGTCTGCCGGTTATGCCAAAAGGAGATGACTAGGATGGCAAGAGCAAATAGCGTGGCACAGGCATATAAAGGTAAGGCAACCTTCGATCCCAGATAAATGCCGGCAATCCAAGCGCAGCTAAGACAAATAAGCTTCATCTTCCGGAAGCAGGGCTGCTTACACTACTGTAATCATGTCCTCCATTTGGGCAAACTTCGCCGGCCCGATGCCCTTTACCTCCATTAGCTGGGGGAGGGTGCAGAAGAGATGTTCACTGCGGTAGTCGATTATCCTTTGAGCAAGAGCAGGGCCAATGCCAGGCAAGGTTTGGAGTTCCTCTAAAGATGCGGTGTTAATGTTGATCTTTGTTTTGGGGGGCTTTTCGAATGGACTCTGGTCGATATAGGGGACCTGAATTTTGACCTTGTTAGGTTGGGCATCTTCAGTTGTGCCCCCGGCTGCCTGAAGAATATCCCTAATGCTGCTATCCTGGCTAAAGGTATAGATGCCAGGGTTGGCTACAGCACCGCTGAGATAAATCTCTATCTCTGAAGCTGGAGGAGATGAAAGGGAGATCTCTATGGGCTGGCCTTCACCTCTGTGCTCAGATATAAGTACTGCCCCACCGACAACAATTACCACGATTAATAGGGCAAAGATGTATGTCCATCGCTTGCCATCTTTCATGAGACCACCTCTTCCTGAGGATATAGTTGTAAATTGGAACACTCCATAGAAATAGCACCCCTAATCTCTACCCTATTATTATCAATAAAGGCCTTTATTTGCAATGTCTCCAGAGCCATTCGCTTTTCCTCAAAGGAAAGGTTTCTAAGGTTTCGCTCAACAAGCTCACAGGGCTTCTTTATATCCTCTATATCTGTTTTGCTTCGCTTACTTGCCTCCATCTGCCTCTCTAAGTCGGCTCGCTGCTTCAATAGGTCACCTTTGGCCCTACTTAGGATTGCATTTTGCCTTTCCCTCTGTAGTGAGTGCTGCTAAATATTCATCAAGTGCCTCATAGATAGCTGCCATTATGCCCTCCTGTATTTCTTATCTTGCCACATTCATTGCTCTCCCTTCGCAGGAAGTCAAGCTTATGTGATGAAACGGAATTGATTTTCTCGAGCCGGCAGTGTTAATATTTTGCTATCAAGACAGCGTCGGCGAAATAAGTAAAGATGAGGTGTTTGAGCTATGCCCCTTCTTGATAGCTACTTCAAAGTTCCCGAGGCAGCCACCTTTCTCGGTGTTCATCCGGAGACGATAAAGCGCCTATGCCAGCGTGGGCGCATCCCCGCTGAGAAGGTTCATAATACTTGGCTCATCCAGAAAGAGAAACTGGAGAAATTCGCATCAACTTATCGCAATCCTAGACGGGCCAATGCTGGGATATTCCCAAGCTCTTTTAAGCATGACGGAGGAAGGTGACCTGTTTATGGCGAGAAGAAGGGTCTCCAGCATAAGCAGTGATCGGACTCGGAAGTCAAATGGCGCCAACCTGGGCTTCGAGGAGAAGCTTTGGCAGGTGGCTGATAGACTGCGCGGTCATATGGACCCGGCAGAGTACAAACATGTTGTCCTGGGCCTTGTTTTTCTCAAGTATATCTCCGATGCCTTTGAAGAACGTTACCGGCAGCTTAGCCGCTGGACCTCCGATCCTTCACATGAATACTATATCAAGGAACCACAAGCGCGATATGGAGTTCTCGAAGACCGTGATGAATACAAAGCTGAAAACATCTTTTGGGTGCCTAAGGAAGCGCGGTGGCCGCATCTTCAGGCCAATGCCAGGCAACCTACCATCGGCAGGTTGATTGACGATGCGATGGTGGCTATCGAGCGTGATAATGCATCTCTCAAGGGAGTACTGCCTAAAGACTATGCCCGCCCAACACTTGATAAGCAGCAGGTGGGAGAGCTGATTGACCTTATCGGCACTATCGGGCTAGGTGACAAAGAAAACCGTTCTAAAGATATTCTCGGCCGGGTATATGAGTACTTCCTCGGCAAGTTTGCCAGCGCCGAGGGCAAGAAAGGCGGAGAGTTCTATACACCACGATGTGTGGTTCGGCTGCTGGTAGAAATGATTGAACCATTTAAGGGGCGGGTATACGACCCCTGTTGCGGCTCCAGTGGAATGTTCGTCCAGAGCGAGGAGTTTATTCGTCGGCATGGCGGTCGCATTGGTGATATATCTGTCTATGGACAGGAATCTAACCCGACGACCTGGCGCCTTGCCAAAATGAACCTGGCAATTCGTGGAATAGAAGCTAACCTGGGCCCATATCATGCTGACTCTTTCCACGATGACCTGCATAAAGACCTCAAGGCGGACAGACTTTCGATAGAAGTCACCGATAACCGGTGCAACAAGGAGGAACAAGAGCTGTCCCAAATTAGCCTAGCATGACTAATTATCCCAGGGCCATCCACTTTTGTGAAGGGTCTAAAACCAACCCTTCAAAACATATCATACGAGGAGGAAACGAATGATGAAACAATCAGAAATTGAAAATAGACTAGAAAGAATTACTGGCATCTATAACAAACTTTCTGAACTTATGGAATTGCTACCAGCACCAGATAATATAAAGATAAAATTGATTAATTTGTTGGTAGGAGATAAAGATATGGAAGAATTGATAGAGGGCATAAAGAAGCGCAGACCACCCAGATTTATTTTAATCGGGCGGACAGGAGTTGGTAAGAGTAGTCTGATTAATGCCATATGCGGTAAATATTTGGCAGAAGAAAGCGATGTACAAGTAGGTACAACTTTCGGAGAAAAATATTCTTACAAGTTTATGGGAAAAACTATTTTTGAAGTTATTGATACACGCGGTATAGGAGAATCATTAAAAACAAATCGATCTGCTGAAGAAGATTTAAAAGATTTGGTTGCTAATTTTTCCCCAGACGCTATTTTGTTTTTAGTAGAAGGACGCGCTTATGTCCCTGAAGATATAACTGTTTTGAAAAAAACTAATGACATTTTAGGTTTCAAAATACCTGCAATTGCTATTTCTGCTCAAGTCGACAAATTGCAGGAGAGTAGAGAAAAAAATCCCAATAATTATTCAGAAAGAAAGAAAAGGAATATTGAAGATGCAGCATATCAACTTTCGAAAATACTTGCGGAAAATGATATTACACCATTGGGTATATTACCGGTATCCTCATATATTGAATGGAATGAAGATCCGACTAAAGTAGAGAAAGAAAGTTGGAATAAATTAAAAATAATATTTGATGGACGCTATAATATAGATAAATTACTTGATTTATTGGAAAACAATATGAGTATTAAAGCAGGGATATTCTTAATGCTTTATTCGAGACTCGATCAAGTAAGCAGAAAAATCGCAAATAGATTTATTAAAGTATTTTCTGGGATATCATTAGCCATAGCAACTACGCCTATTCCATTTTCTGATATAATTCTTTTAAGTTCTTTGCAAGCAATTTTAATTATGCTTATAGCATACTTAAGTGGAAGGGATCTAAGTTTTGGCACGGCAAAGGAACTACTTGTCTCGCTTGGCGCAGGTGGTGCTACTGGTTTTGGTTTTCGTGTTCTATTTCAGCAGGGAAGCAAATTTGCAAATTTGATTTTTCCTGGTGCAGGTAGTGCTCTTAGTGCTGCTATTGCGGGTGGTGGGACGTATGCAATTGGCAAAGCAGCAATAGCATATTTTATACAAGGTGTTTCTAGAGATAAATTAAAAGATATTGTGAAAAGTGCGCAAGATGAATATAAAGGGACAATTGACAATTTTGTCTTCGCCTAAATGTGCTTTACGGTTACGCTATCGCTCCACACAAATGCCCTTTCAGGGCACTTCGTAAAGCACAAGCACGCTAGGCGCAATGCCTGTGATTAGGAGGCGAGCAAGGGGGGAAGGATGACGAGTAATCCTGTTATCCGTACCGAAAGCCTAACAAAGTTCTACGGCAGGCAGCGGGATGAGGTGTTCGGCTATCTCGGCCCCAACGGCGCGGGCAAGACGACGACCATCCGAACGCTGTTGGACTTTATCCGCCCCACGCGCGGGCGTGCAACAATCTTCGGCCTGGATATGCGCTAACACAGTTGCCAGATCCGGCGATGCGTGGGCTATGTGCCCGGGGAACTGGCGATGTACGATAACCTAACCAGCGCGGAGTTGCTGCGTTACGCCGGCCATTTGCGCGGGGACGTGAAGTGGAAATTCGTCGAGGAACTGGCGGCGCGGCTGGAGTGCAATCTCTCGCAGCCGATCTGCTCGCTCTCGCACGGCAACAAGCAGAGAATCGGGCTGATCCAGGCGTTTATACACAAGCCAGGACTGCTGATCCTGGACGAACCGACCCTCGGTTTGGACCCATTGATGCAGCAGGAATTCTACCGCCTGATCGCTGAGGTCAAGGCCGAGGGGCGGACGGTGTTTCTTTCGTCGCATATCCTGCCAGAGGTGGAACGGGTATGCAATCGTGTAGGGATCATCCGAGAGGGACGGGTCATCGCCGTAGAGAAGATCGAGGCTCTGAAGGCCAGCGCATTGCCGTAGCAGCCTATTTACTCAACTCGCTCGGGTCCATGGTGGAAGGCTTAAAGTCTTATTGCAAATTGTCACCTTTCTACTACTACACCAGCGCCGAACCGCTACGGAACGGGCTGGATATGGGACACGCTGGGGTATTGATTGTGCTGACAGTAGTGTTCTTAGCGGTGGCCCTGATCGCATTCGAGCGCCATGATCTGGCAGTATGAAAGCAGTCCACGACCCTAGCAGCACTGCGCCTAACGAGACTGTCGAAAAAGTAGAGGCTCAGCTTTGGAGTGGTCAGACTCCCAGCTTTGAAAAAGAGGTTGTCAGGGGTTTTTCGACAGTCACAACAGTGGGTTGCCCCTATGACCTCCGCAAAACGCGGCTTGCTACGCTCGCCGCACTTCGGCAACCCACAAACCGTCAGGCTGTGTGAAAACCCTTTTAACATCCAAGTTATTCGGATATGATTGTAGTATACAAAAACTTTTCAGGCGAAATTGCCCAAAGCCCGATTAGAAGTGACACATAAAATAAGAATGGGGGGGGCAAATTATTATGAAGATAAAATGGTTGGGACATGCTTGCGTTTTAATCACTTCGGAGGAAGGCATTAAAATTATTACTGATCCCTATCCATGGGGCTGGCTATGGCGGGGCCCCTTGATGAAGATGGATTATCCTCCAATTGATGAGGAAGCTGATATTGTGGTACTCACCCATAATCATCCCGATCATAACAACATAAAGGCAGTTCGAGGTGATCCAGAAATAGTAAGAGAAGTTGGGAGAAGAATAGTTAAGGGCATTCCCATCAATGGTGTGAAAACTCGTCACGGGACTTTTAGAACCCAGAACATTGTCTATTGCCTTGAAGTAGATGGAATAAAGATATGCCATTCAGGGGATATAGGCCATCTCCTCAATGGTGTGCAACTTGCCGAGATAGGAGGAGTTGATATATTGCTTGCTACTTTTTCTGGTTTCCCAGTTATGAAACCAGGAGGAGTAGCACAGGTCTGCCTGCAAATCAAGCCTAAAATAATCATTCCGATACACTACAGAACTCCTAATTGTAATGCTTTCCTTTTCACCAAACCGGATAAAGTTTATAGGATACTCAAGGAATTAGATGATAATCTTCAATGGTTAACAACAAATGAAGCAGAATTTACGATGGAGCAACTTCTGAGCCTAAAGAGGATCACCGTTCAAGTATTCCCTCCTTACTTCTAGGAGGTGGTTTAAAAATCAGCTACGAGGTTTTGACAATTCCTAAGCAGAAATGAAGCCGAGAGTGGTGATTTGAATTTTGAGCAAAGGGGTCCCACATCTTTTGGGTGCGCACCCCCTTGACTAAGGGTTTATATTGGCATATCTTAGTGTCATGAGGAGTACAATTGATGTACTATGCCACCCCAAGCAGCATGAGAGGCTGAGAAGGTTTTTTTTGAGGAGAGTATCTCTATGTTTGAGCTAGTAAGATGTGCCTTGAATAAAGTCTACTTTGCCGGGGGGGAATAATCCTCACACATTGCAACTATTGCATGGAAGAGACCATACCGACAGTTGGAGCAGCCCTGGAGGGTTGGTATACATTTGAATGGAATCCCACCTCCGTGGAGTCTGATCTTCCGGGAATGAAAACCTTTCTTAAGGTGGTAAAGGAGTACCGTGGCTGGGAGCCAGAGGATATAGTGGCAGCTTACATTAAGTGCTGGATTCAAACTGCTATTATGGTTGAAGGTATAAGGCTGGGCTTGGAAAAGGCCGGTTTTGAGAATCTGACTGGACAAGCTGTGAGGGATGGCCTGGCACGCATTAAAGACTTCGATGCTGGTGGACTTATGCCTCCTATGAGCATGGATGATACTCACCCTTACTGGACCCGGAGCATACGGCTCTTCGAGGTTCGAGAAGGTAGGCTATGGCCTACAACCGAGAAGAGATATAAGTACTATGGCATTGCTGAGGAGTGGTTTAAGTAATTTCACCTTCATTTGAATGAACTTTGGTTAGAGCACTATGGCTGCTGTCTCAGCGAAAGATGAGAGTTGATCTGGGGGAGCTTGTCGTGTAGTGAGGGAACAAGAGGAGGGCAAGTTGTTTTAGGCTGGGCTTGTTGCTCAGTTTTGTATGTTTTGCCACAGGGTGTCTGGCTCTGGCCTAACCAAGCCTAGCATAGTGAGCTTACCTCTCACCGCCAAAAGGAGCTGGTCACCGCAGCCCAGAAATGAGGGCAGGTTTTTGCCATCACCTGAGGTTACAACCGCCCCTCAGGCTATAGAGAGGGCGCAGAAGGAGGTAATTGAATAGTGGTTGAATCAAGTGAATGCATCTTTTGTAAGATAATAAGAGGAGAGGAAAGCTGCCGAAAGTTATACGAGGATGAGACTACATTGAGCATTGTGGATATAGGGCAGATTAGCTTAGAGAACGGTGAACTTATCCCTGGTCGCTGCTTGGTGATTCCTAAAAGGCATGTCCGTTTTTATTATGACTTAACTGATGAAGAAGCCGGGAAGCTATTCACTACCGCTAAAAATGTGGCCAACAAAATTAGGCGGGCATTTAATCCTGAATTTGTCACTGTGTTCATTCGCGGCCGGGGGGTTCCTTCCCATACTCATATTATCTTGCAGCCCTCGGTTGAAAACGACCCGTTAGATACCTTCTTTTTCCAGCGGATAATGGACTTCTTCAAAATAGTACCGCAAGAGGTATTGGATGACATAGCTCAGAAGATCAGGCAAGCCTGAAGGTGCCCCCCTGACCCTCTTTGGGGGAAAGGATGTTTCTCCCATAGTTTGGATTTTTTCAACTCTGATTCTGGAATTGTGGGGAGCAGAAGGGGGGAGCTACGGTGGTTTGATGCCTTCAACCTACGCCTACACAGAGGCTATATGAGAGGAGAATTCACAAACGGAAGGATTCAACCCCAGTCGCCCTCATGACCTCCTGGCTGGTACCACAGGGTATCGAGCTCTTATGAAAGATTAGGGGACCGGGGGCCGAAGGTCATTATGTGGAGAGTTATGCCTCCACGGATAGCGGGATGATCCATTTCAAAGGGATTTTCAAAGTAGATGTCGGCTGAGAGTAGATAAGGTAGAGTTCATGCCCCAGGGCACCGTACCTGAAGATGCCAAGAAAGTGGAGGATCAAACGAAGGAGATTATCCTTTAAAGTTGCTTTTTTTATGGTAAAATAACATCAAAAAATTGCGGGTGATGAGCGAAGTAGAGCAAACAAAGGCCAGGCAAGAGAACCGAGGCTGCTTAGAAATCAGCTTTGAAGAGTTAGCGATCTTGGGCAAAAATGAAGCTGAGAGCGGCAATTTGAATTGGGGGTGAAGATTGTAAGGGCAGTTGAGGCGAAATTAAACACCCTGTCTTATTTAAGGAGATGACAGCAATGAACAAAGCATGGAAAAGGATAGGACTTGGTCTGATCTCGATTGGTCTGGTGCTGGTGTTACTAGTGAGTGGTGTAGTCCCCCAGGTGACCCAAGCTGGGCCGGGAAGGGCAGTGAAGATAGGATTGCATGGAGTTTTCACTGGAGGGCTCGCTGATGTTGGTGTTCCATGGTCTGAAGGGGTATTAGATTACGTAAGATATTTGAATGAGAAGCAAGGGGGCATCGATGGGGTTATAGTGAAAGCAGAGTGGGAGGATACCAGGGCGTTGATACCTCGCACGCTTACGGCTCATAAGAGGTTTATGGAGAAAGGGGTGGTGGCGGAGTTAATTATAGAGTCTGGCCCTGGTGAAGCACTGAGACCATTCGCAATAAGAGATGAGGTACCGGTAATATATGTTGGTGGTCCAACCAGATCAATGTTTACCCCCCGCCCTAGGTGGGAGTTCGGCATGTGTTTCCAGGTAGAGACATGGCTGGCAATGCCAGCGTGGTGGTTCGCGGAGGAAGTCTGGACTGAAGAACGTCCTCCGAGAGTAGGCCTCATGATCTTTGATGTAGCTGCTGTGCGGGATGCGATAGAGGGTGCCGAGTACTTTGCTGATGAGTTGGGCTATGAGCTTATTGGTTATGAGGTGGTACCTTTCTATGGAGCTATTGATACCTCTGTCGAATGGCTTAGATTATTGGCCAAAAAACCGGATATAGTGATTGTCGGAGTCTATGCCTCATCACTGGTAACACTGGCAAAGGATGCTGGTAGGTTGGAGATTATTGAAAAGGGGACACCAATCTGTGCGACTACTTTGGCTCTGCTTCAATCGATGGTAGACATAATTGGGAAGGAAGCTGAGAACTGGTATTCTCTAAATCCGTATCCAACCTCTGTGGACACACATCTACCAGGGATGAAGTTCATTTATGAGGCCGCCAAGGAATATCGTGACCGTGAGCCAAGAGATATTGCAGGATATTACATTGCAGGATGACTCCATGCAATGGTTATCGTCGAAGCTATAAGGCTAGCTATAGAAAAGGTGGGAATTGACCATTTGAATGGGGCAGCGGTTAGGGATGCCTTGGTGAACATTAAAGACTTTGACACAGGGCTGCTGCCTCCAGGAAGTATGAGTGAAGACAAGCCTTGGCTTTCAGACTACTTCGCGATGTATCAGGTTCAGCAGGGAACATTGGTGCCGGTCAGTGAGTGGATGCAAGTACCGGTGTCTTATCCTCTCCCGGAATAACACACACGATAGGGTACTATGATTACTGCCTTGGGGGCGTGTCAAATCATTTAGGTAGGTAACCCAACCTTAGATTGTTGCATCACAAAAATGACTGGAGCGAAGAAGGCAAGATACTAAAAGTCAAAAACAGAGGAGGTAGTCCGAAATGTCAAAGGTGTTTAAGCATGCTAAAGGTTTCAGCCTAGTAGCAGTTTCAGTAGGGTTAGTCTTGGCGCTACTCCTCGGCCCGGTAATCCCTGCCAAGGCCGCCGAGGAGAAGACCGTGAAGATTGGGTTGCAGCTTTATGTCACCGGGCCGATAGCTACGGTTGGGGTACCTGGCTCCTATGGAGTGTTCGATTACTTGAGGTATATCAATGAGCGAGGCGGTATCAACGGCACGCAGGTGGATTACATATGGGAAAATTTAGGAGGAGCACCATACGGTGCAATAACAACTTCATATAAAAGGTTTAGAGAAGATGCGGAAGTGAAACTTTTCTATTGTCAGAGCTCAGCCATAGACGTAGTACTCCCTTGGTGTGCCAGAGATAAATTCCCTATGTTAGCTATCACTGGGCTGGGAAGTCCCGTCTGGCCTCCTGATATGAAGCCAGGGGATGAGCATTGGGTTCTCGGCATGTCTGCAGGAATGGAAAATGAAACTGCCACTTTTATCAGGTGGCTCAATGACAACTGGAAGGAAGAACGCCCCCTGCGGATTGGCGTTTTCACCTATGATGCTGCTCAAGGGTGGGGGGTGAAGACTGGTGCCGAGTGGGCCTGTAAACAACTGGGAGTAGATCTTGTTCACACCGAGATTGTTGGCTATATGACTCTTCTCGATACCTCTGTAGAGTGGCTCAGGATGGCTGCACAGGAGCCAGACTGGGTCCTTACCCTTCACTATGGCTCCAATGCTGCTGTCATAGTAAAGGATGTTGCTCGGCTGGAAATACCTCAAAAAGGAATAAAGCTGGCAATGGCAATAGGGGGTCTAGACGAGGCAGTGGTTGCTATGGTTGGGGATGATGCTGAGGGATGGTATCAATATGCCTGGCCCCCCTCCAACACGGACATAGAGTATCCCTTGATGAATACTATATTCGAGGTGAGCGAAAGATACCGCGGCTGGAGACCAGAAGATGTCAAGTTGTTTTACACTGTAGGTTGGTTGGGTGCGGCGGTTATGGTGGAGGGATTGAGGCTGGCGATAGAGAAAGTGGGGCTGGAGAATTTGACCCGCGTAGCCGCTAGGGATGGCTTGATCAGCATCAGGGATTTCGATCTTGGTCTCCCATTTGCAATTAGCTTAAGTCAAGAGTCACCTGGAGCCGTAAAATATATTCGCGTCTACCAAGTGGAGGATGGCAGAAACGTAGCTTGCAGCGACTGGATTAAGGCCTGGCATATAGCAGGTGAGGTAGAGGATCCCTTCTGGTAAGAATCACATGACTAGGGCAGAGAAGAGCAAAATACTAAAGATCGGAAAGAAAGGAGGTAGTCTGAGATGTCAAAAGTGCTGTAGCTGCAGGTTATCAGCTTAAGTAGTTTGGCAAGCAGGTGATAAAAGAAGGAAAAGGTGAAAAATCTCGATGGGAGATATTAGAGGAAAAAAGACGGGAGGGTGGGGGAATTTTATT
>DEIJ01000061.1:0-11496 GCA_002352365.1 Dehalococcoidia bacterium UBA2777
TTTCAGGCAAGAACAGCACCTTTTCCATGGGCAGCCCTTCACTACTTATTTTTATGAATATAACGGTAAGATAATCTACGGAGCCACAGCTGGGATATTAAAGCTGTTCCTAGACTTGGTCTTTGAAAGTTGACCGGTCACCTCTATTCAGAATTCCAAATAAAGCGGGGAAACTCTTTTTTCCATTATGCTTTACAAAACTTCTTAGGAATCCTATAATAGAATTGTTAATGAGGCGGGCAGGATGGCAGGTAAAGACTACTACCAGATTCTGGAGGTAAACAGGAAGGCTACTGATAAGGAGATAAAGCAAGCTTACCGCAGGCTCGCTCGCAAGCATCATCCTGATGTTAACCCTGGTGATAAGTCAGCGGAGGCGAAATTTAAACAGATAAATGAAGCTTACGAAGTTCTTTCCGATGCCGAGAAGCGGGAAAAGTATGATCAATTCGGTGAGAAGTGGCAATATGCTGATCAATCCGGGAAGGGATTCCAATGGGATTTTGGCCAGGGGGGAACTTCCACTACCTTCGATTTCGGTGATCTTGCCTCCGGGGCAGGTAACCTGGGGAGCATTTTCGATACCCTGTTCGGTGACCAGGGAGCGGGGCGGCGTGGTTTCCGCGCCACCAGTCGCCCTAAGCGGGGTGAAGACAGAGATTATCCTATAGAAGTAACTCTGGAGGAGGCATATCATGGTGCTACTCGCCTCATTCACCTTCAAGCCGAAGAGCGCTGTCAGCTTTGTGCCGGGAGAGGCATTATTCAAAATAGGCCGTGCTCCGCCTGTGGCGGCTCAGGGATGATAACTCAATCTCGCCGACTGGAGGTCAACATCCCTCCCGGGGTTAAGGATGGTTCCAAAATTCGTATCGCTGGGGAGGGAAAAGCAGGGTATGGTGGTTCTAAAGGTGACCTTTATTTAGTAGTCTCAATGAAAGCCCACGCCCTGTTTGAGCGAAGAAACGGCGATTTGCATGTAGAGGTGTCTATTCCATTGACTACTGCTATACTTGGTGGGGAGGTGGAGATACCTAGCCTCAAAGGCAAGTTGGCGCTTAAGATACCCCCTGAGACTCAAAATGGGCAGCTCTTCCATCTGGCAGGGCAAGGGATGCCCCATCTGGGGGATTCCGCTAAGGGAGACCTTTTTGCTAAAGTAAAGGTAGTCTTGCCTACTAATCTTACCCCCAGGGAGAAAAAGCTCTTCGAGGAGTTGAAGGCGCTTCGCCCCAAATAAGCTGCTCTGTGAGGGTTAAGCAGCAGATGAACAGAATAACATCTGATGATTCCGAACCTTGCTACGTAATAAGTGTAGTTGCTAGGATGGTAGGAGTCCACGTCCAAACCTTGCGTTATTATGAAAGAATGGGCATAATAACACCATCTCGTTCGCGGGGGAATATTCGTCTCTACTCAGATAGAGATGTTGACCAGCTCCGTCATATAAAGACGTTGACTGATGACTTGGGGGTTAATCTGGCCGGGGTGGAAGTTATTACTCGCCTGATGGAACACATAACCCAGATGCAACGTCAGCTAGACGAGATGCAAGCGGAGATCGAGCACCTTAAGGAGACAAGGATTTAAATCATCCCCCAGAAGTGTACTTTTGGGGATGCTAAGAATAGAAATCTGCCCGGAGTTTCCAGAAAATCTGGAGAGTTTAAGGGTAAAGAAAGGGGGTGAAATGGGCTGGCAAGTAACTGCAAAGGGGATTCATTGCGATCTTGTGGATGAGGGGACAAGCCTTCTGGTGCATAAAGATGGAACCGCAATATGCACTTACTACAGAAGGTATAGTAAGGAAAAAAACCAGGCGAAGAAGTTGAAGAGCTGCCTTACCCCAGAGAAATGTCCTCGTGTTAGCGAGTTTCGAGATTGGGCTCTTTCAAACTAAATACCAGGGGAATCCCTTCCAAAAGTGCCCTGGCTGCCTAGGCGTTAAGGTGAGTCAATGGTTCTCGGGGGTAAGGTAGGAAGAGGCTTGTTATGAGAGAGGAGAGATTTACTGAGCAAGCACAGGAGGTGTTGGTCATTTCGCAGGAGTTAGTGCGCCGCTACCATCATAGCCAGTGGGATGTGGAGCATATTCTGCTTGCTTTGCTGGAGCAAGAGGATGGCCTGACTGAGAAGATATTATATGAGCTAAAGGTAGATGCCGGGGCAATGAAGCAGGCAGTAGAGGTGGCCTTGGAGAAAGCTCCTAAAGTTGCCTACGGGGGGGTACAGCTCTATGCCACGCCACGCACTATTCAGTTGTTAGAAAATGCCTCCGCCGAAGCGGATAGACTTAAAGACGAGTTCATTGGCACAGAGCATCTTCTTATTGCTATTGCCGGAGAACAGCAGGGGGAGGCTGCCGGTATTTTTCGCAGTTTTGGCATCGATCGGGAGAGGGTTTACCATGCCCTTCAAGAAATTCGTGGTGGGCATAGAGTTACCGACCGCAGAGCTGAGAGCAAATATCGTGCCTTGGAGAAATATAGCCGAGACCTCACTGAACTTGCCCTGCGGAGCAAGCTTGACCCGGTCATTGGTCGAGAGGAGGAGATACGCCGAGTGATGCAGATCCTTACTCGGCGCACTAAGAACAATCCGGTAATTATCGGTGAGGCTGGAGTAGGTAAGACAGCTATTGCTGAAGGGCTGGCACAAAAAATTGTCGCCGATGATGTTCCTGACTCGCTAAAGGGGCGCCGGGTAATCGCCCTCGATATGGGGGCTTTGGTGGCGGGAAGCAAATTCCGTGGTGAGTTTGAAGAGCGGCTTAAAGCAGTTATGGATGAGATTCGTGAAGCACAAAGGGAGATTATCCTGTTCATTGATGAGTTTCATACCGTGGTGGGAGCCGGGGCAGCAGAAGGAGCTATTGATGCCAGCAATATGCTCAAACCAGCGCTGGCTCGAGGGGAGCTCCAATGTGTAGGAGCAACGACTCTCGATGAATACCGCCAGCATATCGAAAAGGACAAAGCTTTAGAGCGGCGTCTGCAACCAGTCTTCATCAGTGAGCCCAGCGTCGAGACTACTATAGAAATGTTGCGCGGACTTCGCCCCAAGTATGAGGCACATCATAAGATCAAGATCGATGACCATGCTCTCGTCGCTGCTGCTCAGTTGAGCCACCGCTATATCACCGATCGCTTCCTACCAGATAAAGCTATCGACCTTGTCGATGAAGCCGCTTCAAAGCTACGCATCGATGTTGAAAGTGCCCCCCCACAGATTAAGGCACTAGAGCAGAAACTTCAGCATCTAGTCAATGAGGAGGAGGCAGCCTCGCAACGGCAAGACCACCAGCGTGCCACTGAACTTAGAGCGAAAAGATTGAGCTTGGCAGATAGATACAATCAGGAAAAGACGCAGTGGCTCCAAGGCAAAAGACTAGATGGTATGGTAGATGAGGAAGATATTGCCGATCTTGTCTCCAAATGGACCGGTATCCCTGTATCTCGGATGCTGGAAAGCGAAGCTGAGAAATTAGTTCACATGGAACAAAGGATTCATCAGAGATTGGTAGATCAGGAGGAGGCAGTAGCTAGTGTCTCTGAAGCTATCAGGCGGGCTCGAGTCGGGCTTAAAGACCCACGCAGACCTATTGGGAGCTTTATCTGCCTCGGCCCTACTGGAGTGGGCAAGACAGAGCTAGCTCGTGCTTTAGCTGAGTTCCTCTTCGATGATGAGAATGCCCTAATACGCCTCGATATGTCAGAATATATGGAAAAACATACCGTATCTCGCCTTATCGGTGCCCCTCCAGGATATGTAGGCTATGAGGAGGGGGGGCAACTTACTGAAGCAGTGCGTCGCCGTCCTTACCAGGTGATCCTCTTCGATGAGATCGAGAAGGCCCACTCCGAGGTATTTAATATCCTCCTCCAGATTTTAGAGGATGGCAGGCTGACCGATGGTCATGGCAGGACAGTAGATTTCAAGAATACTATTGTCTTCATGACCTCAAACCTAGGCACTCAGGAATTGCAGCGGCAGGCGGTAGGCTTTCTCCGTGATAGCTTCAGTGAGCAACAGCGGCTGCGCAGCACTATCGACAGTAATTTAAGGCAGACTTTTCGCCCTGAGTTCCTTAACCGCCTAGATGAGATCATAATCTTCCGTCCTCTGACTGAAGAGCATATTAAGCAGATTGTCGACTTGATGATAAATGAGGTGAAACGTCGCCTCACTGAGCGTCAAATAATGATGGAGCTTACCAATGAGGCAAAATTATGGCTCGTTAAGGAGGGATATAACCCAATGTATGGGGCACGGCCGTTGCGCCGAGCTATCCAGCGCTATATAGAGAACCCATTATCTAAAAAGATCTTGACCGGCGAGTTTACCGAAGGGGATACTGTGGTGGTTGATTTGGGAACTGAAGGTTTGCTTTTTGCTAAGAACCGCTCTCCTGCCCAAATGACCTCGCCATAAGCTTCCAGTTTGCTTATAATTATGAGTAGACAAACCCCAAAAAGTTGCAAGACTCTCGTGGGGTGGTTTAGGAATCTTGAAGGAGAAAAGCAGTTTGGCGTTTGTGGTTGCTGCATTGCCTCAGGTATCAGGTAATGGTATGTGTGGTTTCTGGTAGGAGCATTACTTTTGGGTCGTAGCCCAAAGTAGGCTCCAGGAGGGTGATATAAAGGGTAAGAAAAAAACGGTCGGCAAAAGTTTGCACTATGCTTTCACAGGATAGTGAAGAATATCTGATGTTTTCCGCAGCCAGGATCGAACTGGAGGGGGTGTTGCATATCCCTGCCGGGGTAATCCCCTCCCCTGGCGTAGTGACCTGCCATCCTCATCCCCTTTTTGGCGGAGATATGAGCAACAATGTTGTCTTGGCCATTTGTCGTGCCCTGGCTTGGGCAGGGATAGCCACCTTCAGGTTCAATTTCCGTGGGGTGGGGAAAAGCCAAGGTAGCTTTGCTGAGGGAGTCGGTGAGCAGGAGGATGTCGGGGCTGCTATAGCTTACCTCCGTAGTAGGAGAGAAATTGACTCTCAGAGGATTGGACTGCTGGGGTATTCCTTTGGTGCCAGAGTGGCCCTTCCTGTGGCACTTCGTGAAGAGTGCCTTCAAGCGTTGGCACTCATCTCGCCACTATTTTCAGCCTCTGATTGGGAGCAAATGAAGAATTATCTTGTGCCCAAGCTTCTTCTCTGTGGCAACAAGGACGGTTTTGTTTCCTCCTCAGAAGTTGAGCATTTCAGCCAGCAACTTTCTCAGCCATGGCAACTTGAGATTATCCCCGGGGCAGACCACTTTTGGTGGGGATATGAGGAAGAGGTAGCCAGGAGAGTATCAACCTTCTTCTCTACTGCCCTAAAGTCGTCTAAGGCAAAAAGATAACAAGAATGAACAAAGACAACTTCTCCTCGGAAAGAGATGATTATACAGCTCAAGACATCCAAGTCTTGAAGGGACTGGAAGCAGTGCGTCGCCGCCCTGGCATGTATATTGGGAGTACTGATCAGCGAGGGCTTCATCATCTCATCCTGGAGATCGTTTACAACAGTGTTGACGAAGCAATAGCCGGCTACTGCGATCGGATTGAGGTTACTATCTGCCGCGATAGTAAGGTCAGAGTGACCGATAATGGGCGAGGTATTCCTATCGAGACCCACCCCACTACCGGGGTGTCAACACTGGAAACAGTGATGACCACACTCCACTCTGGGGCGAAATTCGGTGGAAAAAGTTATGTAGTTTCCAGTGGGCTACATGGTGTAGGGGCCGCAGTAGTAAATGCCCTCTCCTCATACCTTCAGGTTGAAGTCAGACGTGAGGACAAGATTTTCTCTCAGGAATATCGCTATGGTGTCCCCCAGGATGAGGTAAAGGTTAAAGGAGAAGCTGCTGGTAGCGGGATCACCACCACTTTCCTTCCGGATAGAAACATTTTTGGTAACCTGAACTACGATTTCGATTATCTGACGCAGCGACTCAGAGAGCTGGCCTATTTAGTGCCCGGGTTGGCAATACATATTGAAGATGAATGGGAAGGGCGGGAATTAAATTTCTATTTTGAGGGAGGCATAACGAGCTTTGTTCGCTATCTTAATAGGAACAAAGCTGTTCTCTACCCCAGACCTATCTATATATCCCAGGAAGTAAATGGGACAGCAGTGGAGGTGGCGCTGCAATATAATCAAAGCTTTAGTGAACTCACCCTCAGCTTTGCCAATTGTATTGATACTGCCGATGGGGGGAGTCACCTTACTGGTTTTCGTTCCGCATTAACCCGCATCCTCAATGATTATGCTCGCAAGATGAAGCTGATTAAAGATGAGGGTGCAAACCTTGTCGGGGAGGATGTGCGAGAGGGATTAGCTGCTATCGTTAGTGTCCAACTTGCCGAGCCTCAGTTTGAGGGGCAGGTCAAGGCTAGATTAGGCAACCCTGAAGTGAAAAGTCAAGTGGAGTCGGTGGTAGCTGAAGGACTAGGAGACTACCTTGAACAGCATCCCGACGAGGCTAGGAAAATTTTGACCAAATGCTTGGCCTCCGCCCAGGCCCGGGAGGCAGCACGTAAAGCCAGAGAGCTGATCCAAAAGTCTCGGACCTCGAGTGTCGCTGTCTTGCCGGGAAAATTAGCTGCTTGTGCCGAGAGGGAACCTTCTCACTGTGAACTCTACTTGGTGGAGGGAGATTCGGCTGGCGGCTCCGCCAAGCAGGGGCGGGATCGGGGTTTCCAAGCAATATTACCCCTTAAGGGGAAAATTCTCAATGTAGAGAAGGCTTCCCCGGATAAGATGCTAGCCCATGAAGAAATCCGCACCTTAATCGCCGCCTTGGAAACGAGCATAAACGAGCATTTTGATCTCTCCAAGCTTCGCTACCATCGGGTAATTATCATGACTGATGCTGATGTTGACGGCTCTCATATCCGCACCTTATTGCTCACCTTCTTCTTCCGCTATATGAGGCAGTTGATCGAGAACGGGCACCTGTTTATTGCTCAACCCCCTCTTTATCGTCTCCAGGCAGGTAAAGAACAACATTGGGTCTATACCGAGAAGGAGAAGGAAGATTGGTTAAAAAAGCTCTCGGGCAAGAAAGTGGAGACTCAGCGATATAAGGGACTAGGGGAAATGAGTCCGGAACAGCTTTGGCAAACCACCATGAACCCCGAGACAAGAACAATATTGCAAGTAGAAATAGAGGATGCGGTCAAAGCAGATCAAATGTTCTGCATCCTGATGGGCAATGATGTTGCCCCACGCAAAGCTTTTCTCCAAGCCCATGCCAAGAGTGCGAAAAACCTGGATATTTAGGCGCGGACCAAAGAGATGCACTTGGTCGATAAAAGAGGCGATTGATTTTGGGAGGCAGTGGGCAATCAGTCGGCGCGGAAAAGATTTTTGGGCAGCTTGATAAAAGGCGCAGGTTACTTATAGGGAGGCAATCAAATGGCAATCAAATTTGAAAAGGTGGTTCAGCAATCAAAACTATTAAGTCCGCTAAATAACTTTGAACTGGATACGCAAACCGTTGAATATAGGATAGACCCTCTAACCAAGGAGACTACTTTTCTTAATGTAACCGCCGCTGAAAGAGGGGTAAGATTTCCTATATGGCTTGATGAGGCTTTGCTTAAGGAGGCAATTGAGAAATCAAGACAGGGCTGTTTTCTTTGTACTGAGCAGGTCGATAAATCAGCGGCAAGATACGTGAGTGAAATTGTCCCTGAGGGGATACTTAGAGTAGGACAGGTATGCCTGTTTCCTAACATATTCGCCCTTGCCAAACACACCGCTGTCCTTACTATACCCGGCCTGCACTACTTGAGCATAGCTGAATACACGCCAAGTCTGCTTAACGATTGTTTCACTGGTGCCTTAGAGTTTATCAAAAGAGTGCACAACATAGATCCTAGTGCTGAATACGCAGTTATTGGCTGTAATTATCTTTTCCCCGCCGGTTCGTCTAGTGTCCACTCCCACTTCCATATCTTTGTGGATTCGATTCCTTTTGGCTATGTGAAAAGGCTGCTAGACGAAAGCAGGCTCTACCTTGATAAAAATGGGGCAAATTACTGGCCAGAGCTGATAGAAGCTGAGAAGGTGGAAAAGGAAAGGTATATTGGCAGCATTGGAAACACGGAGTGGCTGGTTCCATTTGCCCCCACTGGTGACTACGAGGTCCATGCTGTGGTAAGAGAAAAGTCAAGTTTTATTAGCTTTGCTCAAGAAGATGTAGCTGCTTTGGCAGAAGGGCTGGCCAAGGTTTTACAATACTATAGCAGCCAAAACCTATTTAGCTTTAATATGATGTTATACTCAGGGCCACTAGGTGATAAATCAGAATATTTTTGGTCTGGGTTGAAAGTTGCTTCTCGAGCCTATCTACCTCCATATTACACCAGTGATGTTACCTGGAGGCAACGGCTTATGCAGCGATATGAGCTTTGGATTGATTCACCAGAAAAGGTAGCTGTGGCATTAAGAGCAGCGTTCCGAATTACCTAGCTGCTCTAAAACCCGCTTTAACTGGGGGGGTAATTCTGAGCTGAATTCTACATATTTCCCCGTGCTCGGCAGTCTGAATCCCAAATGGTTGGCGTGGATAAATTGGCGCTCTACAAGGGGTGATTTTGCCCCATAGGTTGTGTCTCCAACTACTGGGTGGCCGATAGCTGAGAAGTGAACCCGGATTTGGTGGGTGCGCCCTGTCTCCAAAGTCACCTCCAACAGAGTATAGCCAGCCAGGCGTTCGACCACACGGTACAAAGTGCGTGCCTTCTTGCCCTGAGCAGCGATGGCCAGCCGTTTCCGATAGCGTTGGTCACGTCCGATAGGAGCTTCGATGACACCTCGCTCCGGGGCAGGGTATCCTTTTACCAGTACCAGGTATCGCTTCACCATAGAGTGACTCTTTATCTGCTCAGCGAGAGCCCTTTGTATTGTGCTGTTCTTAGCAACAACCATTAGCCCTGAGGTATCTTTATCCAGGCGATGCACTATACCAGGCCGGACAGATCCATCGGAGGATAAATCAGGGCAGCGGGCCAGTAGCGCATTAACTAAGGTGTGGTGGGAATGGCCGGGGGCAGGATGAACCACAAGTCCGGCACTCTTTTCGATGACTAATAGCTCGCTATCCTCATAAATGATGGATAGGGGGATGTCTTCTGGAGTAAGGCTAGGAGAAGGGGGCAAGTTAATTCTGATTCTATCTCCGCTTTTAACTCTATAGTTTGCTTTGGCAGCAGCATTGTTTACCGTGATATAGCCGGCATCAAGCAACTTTTTAATCTGGGAGCGGGAGATTTCCTTATATTCATGGCAGAGGTATCTATCGAGCCGAAGCCCACCTTCATTTGTTACTGTTAAGGTTTGGTGGTCACCATCAGCGTTATGATCAGTTAGGGTTAACATATTCTCTGCGACCCAGTAAGGAAATAGCGAAGAGGAAAACTCCCAAGACTATAGCACAATCGGCTAGGTTGAAAGCTGGCCAATGAAAATCCCCCCAGAGATTAAGATCAATGAAGTCGGTAACATAGCCAAAGCGGAGGCGATCTACCAAGTTGCCTACTGCACCACCAACAAGCAAGCCCAAAGCTATCTTGGGTAGTGGCTTATCAAACGCAGGGTATCGGTAATAAAGAAGAAGTAGCCCAATTATTATCAGGACAGAAAAAACCACTGGCCATGGCTGGGGGGCAGGCAATCCAAAAACACCACCAGAATTAATAACATGGGTTAGCCGCAAAGTTCCCTCTTCGGGGAGTGATTGTCCCACAGACAAGCCATTTCTCACCCACAGCTTGCTGAGCTGATCTACGACTATTAGTATAGCAATGGCTAAAAAGAGCTCCCCTTGCCGCTTATCTCGAATAGAACCTACCCTTGGCATTTTTCGCCCGCAGTGACTTACATTTTAGACACATGCTTGCCTGAGGTAATACCTCTAGCCGAGCTGCCTCTATAGGCTGCCCGCAAACGTCACATAAGCCATAAGTTTCCTGCTCAAACTTATCTAAGGCATGGGTTATGTTACCGAGAAGCTCTTTTAATCGCTTCTCCAGAGCCAGTCGCTTCTCAAACTCAAAGGTTTCGCTTGCCCCTTCTTCTTTTTTACCAAAGGGGCTGCCTTCTCTCAATTCCCCCACAGGGGGAGCACCAGCCACTAGCTGCCCCAGTTCCTTAATTAAGCGCTGCTGCTGCTCTTTCAACCGCTGCCGATTTTCCTCGTAAGTAACTGCCATTTTCCTTGCTCCTTAACCAATTGAATATCTGCCTAGTTTAGTGACATTGTAGCGGGCAACCTTGGTGAGATTAAGAAGGATTTCTAATAGTCTAAGCCACCCCGGTGATTCAGATTAAATTTAACCAAACCCCCCAAAAATACCCAGAAAAGCCTTCAATTTCGGCGGGCAGAACATAGTCGCCAGGCTTCTTGGGATTTACTCTGCGTCCCTGGTGAGACTCGAACTCACGGCCCGCTGCTTAGAAGGCAGCTGCTCTATCCAACTGAGCTACAGGGACAAATTTTAACGACTGTAAAAACCTCACCTGCCCCTGAGAAGGAAGGCCATACCCCCTTAGCCCCCGGAAAGTATTTGATTTTATCGGCCCCCAAACCCCCCCCTTTTTTTTCCACCCACTGAAATTGAAGGCCTTTTTTGAGTATATTTGGGGACCTCTATGAGATCTGCTGAAACTTAATACGCCCCAAGAAAACGCTCAACATTCCCTTGGGGTGGTTTAGAGCTAGGATTTTTGCAGCTTCTCCAGTATATCACAAAGAAAGATAATCAGGCAACTACACCACAAAACATTTTGGAACCCCTACTTATTATGGTAAAATGGGCTAATGAACCTAGGTGAGAGAGGTTTCTAAAAATAGGGGGAAAGGTGACAAAAACAATTGCTGAAATCAATGAAAAGATTCGTCGTGGCCAGGCGGTAGTGGTAACCGCCGAAGAAGTGATCGAAATCGCTGATAGGGAAGGAGTAGACAAAGCAGCTCGCCATATAGATGTGGTGACTACCGGCACCTTCGGCCCGATGTGCTCCTCCGGCGCTTATCTTAATTTAGGCCACTCCAAGCCACGAATAAAAATCGGCGGAGGTAAGGCTTATCTCAATGATGTCCCTGTCTACACCGGGATCGCTGCCGTAGATGTCTATATTGGTGTCACCGCTCTCCCCGATGACGATCCTCGAAACAGAATACCCCCGGGGCACTTCAACTATGGTGGGGGACATGTAATAGAGGAGTTAGTAGCTGGTAAGGATATTAAGCTGAGAGTACAAGCCTACGGAACGGATTGCTACCCAAGACGGGAGCTGGAAACCTGGATTAACCTAGCTGATATCAATGAGGCGGTGTTATTTAATATCAGAAATGCTTACCAAAATTACGATGTGGGGGTGAATCTCTCCGATCGGGCCCTTTATACTTATATGGGAGTGTTAAAGCCAAACTTGGGAAATGCCAACTACTCCACTTCGGGGCAACTCTCCCCCCTACTTAACGACCCTTACTATAAGAC
>DEIJ01000061.1:11634-14364 GCA_002352365.1 Dehalococcoidia bacterium UBA2777
CAGATGAAGCCCCAATACCTTGTGGGGACAAGCATGCTGGGCTATGGGTGCACTATGACTGTGGGGATAGGGGTTCCTATCCCAATACTCTCCGAGC
The DNA here is from genome assembly GCA_002352365.1 of Dehalococcoidia bacterium UBA2777. Lineage (GTDB taxonomy): Bacteria > Chloroflexota > Dehalococcoidia > UBA2247 > UBA2777 > UBA2777. Next base: position 11,732 of record DEIJ01000061.1, read on the forward strand.
AAATCCTGCGCTATACAGCGGTAAAGGATGAAGAGATTATTGCCCCGGTTATAGATTATGCTGAGGCTTACCCCCAGGGGAAATCGGATATCTTGGCAGAACTAAGCTATTCGGAGCTCAAAAGTGGGGAGATAGAAGTTTTGGGGAAGAGAGTGCCTACTGCCTCCCTATCTAGCTATTCAAAAGCCAAAGAGATAGCACATATCTTAAAGGAGTGGATTCAAAAGGGGGAATTTCTGCTAACTGAGCCGGTGGCAGCATTGCCTGGGGTGGAATCGGGAATAACCTTTAAACATCTCAAGGAACGCCCTGTAGAGAAAGCCAGGTGATCGCTTGTCCAATTGAGGAGGGAAAGTGGTTATCTCACATAGAATTGTTTTACGCTTTCCATGTTCTTTGGTGGATCAGCCGATAGTATGCCGGCTGATAAAGGATTATAATCTTGAGTTTAATATCCTGAAGGCCTCGGTTACCCCCAAAGAGGAAGGCTTGTTAGTTTTGGAGCTAAGCGGGGAGAGAAAGGACTATGAGAAGGGCATGAGATATTTGGCTGAAGTAGGGGTGGAAACTCAGCCACTGAGTCAGGATGTCATCCGCAACGAAGCAAGATGCACTCACTGCGGTGCCTGTGTCGTTATCTGCCCTACCAAAGCCTTGGCTCTCGACCCACTGACGCGGCGAGTGGACTTCTATGACGATAAATGCATTGCCTGCGAACTCTGCGTACTAGCTTGCCCTCCCCGAGCTATGGAAGTGCGTTTTTAGCTTAGCGAGATACCCCCTGATTTATCTCGCTAATTTTGGGGGATGAGGGGTTATCCATGTTTAATACCATAAGGGAAGATATTAGGACTGCTTTTGCTAAAGACCCGGCGGCGAGAAGCGTGCCTGAGGTGATCTTTTGCTATGCCGGCCTTCACGCGGTGTGGCTTCACCGCGTCTCCCACTTCTTGTGGCAGCATAAGCTCCATTTTCTCAGCCGTTTGCTTTCCCAATTCAGCCGCTTATTAACCGGGGTTGAAATCCATCCCGCAGCAAAGATTGGCAGGCGTTTCTTCATCGACCACGGAGGGGGGGTGGTTATCGGGGAAACAGCAGAGATCGGGAATGATGTGCTGATATATCAAGGAGTTGTCCTCGGAGGCACCAGCCTCAGCAAGGGGAAACGCCATCCCACCATTGGGAACAATGTGGTTATTGGCAGCGCCGCAATATTGCTCGGCCCGATCACCGTTGGAAATGGGGCAATGATTGGGGCTAATTCAGTGGTGATAAAGTCTGTTGCCACAGGGGTCACTGTAGTGGGAGTTCCCGGACGAGTAGTAGAAGATAAGCGAAAACTGGTAATAGATTTGGAACACGGTAAATTGCCCGATCCGGTTAACGAAGCAATTAAGCACCTCCTGGAGGAACAAGCTAGATTGGAAGAGCGCATAAAGAGGTTGGAGGGATTGGCTTCACCATCGTGCTCAGATGCTCCGGCTGAATTGGAAGGGCTCGACCGAAAGTAGGGTCGATCATGAACCAAATATATCTAGACTACGCTGCTACTACGCCTATTCATCCCCAAGTGCTAGAGGTTATGTTGCCCTATCTTGAGGATAAATTCGGTAATCCCTCCAGCATCTATTCCCTGGGGCAGGAAGCAAGAAGGGCGGTGGATGAGGCTAGAGAGAAGGTAGCAGCTTTGATTGGTGCCGACCCAGCGGAGATATTCTTCACCAGTGGGGGTACTGAGGCCAATAACTTCGCCCTTTTCGGGATAGCCAAATCATTGGAAAGCAAGGGCAAGCACATTATCACCTCGGAGATCGAGCATCATTCAGTCTTGGAAACTTGTATTCACTTGCTCGAGGTGGGTTTCGATGTTACCTTCCTCTCAGTAGATAAATATGGCGTGGTAGATCCTGATGAGGTGGCCAAGGCAATCACCGATGATACCATCCTCATCAGTATCATGAAAGCTAATAACGAAGTGGGCACCATCGAGCCCATCTCCGAAATCGCCGCGATAGCCCGGGAGAAGGGAATCTATATGCATACCGATGCGGTGCAAGCAGTGGGAAAAATTGGGCTAGATGTGGGTGAGCTAGGAGTGGATTTGCTTTCGCTAGCCGGCCATAAGATATATGGTCCCAAAGGGATTGGGGCTTTATACATCAAAAAGGGGACCAAGATAGTTCCCCTTATCTATGGAGGGCACCAGGAGAGAAACCTTCGGCCGGGCACGGAGAATGTCCCTGGCATTGTAGGATTGGGTCAGGCGTGCCAACTTGCTTGCCGAGATTTAGCCTCCCAAATGGCCTATTTGGCTAGCCTGCGGGATAGACTTGAGGCTGGCATTATGGGGAGGATAAACCAGGTTTATCTAAATGGACATCCCACTCGGAGTTTGCCCCATATTTTGAATGTAAGCTTCGAATCTATTGAAGGAGGATCGGTGGTTTTGAATCTGGATATGAAGGGCATTATTGCCTCTGCTGGTCCTGCCTGCACCTCAGCACAATCTACACCTTCTCATGTTCTTTCAAGCTTAGGGGTCCCCGCTGAAGTAGCCAAAGGGGCGGTAAGGTTCTCTTTGGGGAGAGAGAATACCCCAGAGCAAATAGATTACACCCTGAGCACATTGGTAG
>DEIJ01000061.1:14469-22510 GCA_002352365.1 Dehalococcoidia bacterium UBA2777
GCAGATGAGGAACTAACCTTTCACGGATCCTGTATTCGCTATGTCTGCCATCTTAGTTGCTGGGATGGCGTTGAGGAAGCAACTTAGTAAGTTGAGTTTAGTAGTGAGAAGGTTCAGGGGGGGATGTTTACTTAATGACTTTCAAAGATTTAACTAAGCTCTGGGGGAAATACAAAGAAAAATATGGTGCCGAGGCTTATAGGCACATTTCAGAGTTATTGAAGGAAGCAAAGGGGCTACATAAAAGAGACTTCCTAAAGAATCCGACACCAAGGGGAGATCACGAGCAGTCCTGGCGATCTTTCAAGGGTAAAAACCTTGAGAAGCTTGTCGCATATATAATAATTAGAGAAGGGATGCGACAGTTTCGATCTAGCTACAGGGGACAACATGAGCTATCATATCCTACTTACTAAACTAGATCATCTCAAACTATGTGTGGAAAGAGGAGTTTATGGGGGTACTTACTCAACCGGCTCCCCAAAGTCCAAGCAAATGAATTCTGAGGTCATAGCAGGGTTTGCTGGAATTAAGATAGGCGATTCTGTGTTTCTTTATGTCAAAAATGTAGGACTTTACGGGTTATGGAAAGTTGCATGCGAACCTTTTTACGATGATAAACCACTCTGGAATGATCCCGAGCAGGTCTTCCCCTATAGAGTTTGTTTTGAGCCAGTTGTGCGAGAGTTTAGCCACCCTGTTGCCCTTAGTGATATATTGGACCTTAGAGACAAGGGCAAAATCTGGACATTTGATTTAGCGGCATTTACCAAGAAAAACCACCATCCAATAACGACTGAGGAAGGCAAGGAACTGATTCGATTATTGCTCAGGAATAATCCCATTTACGTTCCAACTAAGCCACTATCTGACCCTTATCTATCAAAGGCACCAAGACCTTTGTCAATGCAGTTGGATTGCGACCAAAAGGGTCGTTTGATTTATGAAGGTTATCTCAATGCTTGGTTTATGCAAGCCTTCGCCCATGGCGGACTAGGGGGGCTTATTGGCGATTACAGTGATTTCATAAATTATGTACCAACTTCATTCAACAAAATAATGGATATTTTCCTGACCCATGTGACAAATATTGATGGGGTTGATATCCTGCACAAGTTTACTTGCATTGAGCTCAAAACAGGTACTGTAAGAGAAGAGGATTTGAATCAGATCATAATGTATGAGAATTGGCTGATAAGGAAACTCGCTCAGGGTGATTCACAAATGATCCAGAGTATACTCGTTGGATTTGAGTTTGATGAAAAGGTTCTTAGCTACCGGGATAAAAGGAAGGTAATTGAAGAAAAAACGGTAAGATTACTAAAGTACCGGGTAGACGAGGAAAAACGCGACATCACCCTAGTCGAGGAATAGGAGGGAACATGAGAAAATATAGGTGTTTGAGTTGTGGCTATAGTGCAGACGAGTTGATATACGAATTCAACGATTACACCTATTGCCTTGGTTCAAATGAAGAAGACCCTGGATTTATTGATGGCTGTCCAGCTTGGGTAAGAGACAAGGGACTTGGCGAAGCAAAAATCGGCCAACCAGTTGGATGTCCTAGATGTCATGCTTGGGGAATGGATAAGTTTGAAACAATTCACTGACATAGTTCTTGGAGACCAATGGGTCAAGAAGAGGTTTACTCCTGTAGAATTTAAATTATAGTCTTGCGCATAATTTCGTGTGAAATCCCTCTCCCTTGAAGGGAGAGGGTAGGGTGAGGGTGAATTTCCCCCTCCCGCCAGGGGAGTGGAGTTACAAGGAATTTTGTGGTTAACTATAAATTACCCGTTCCACCGGAGAAAAGCATGTTGAACGCTGACCGAGATTTGCACCTGAGAGAGAAAATCGCCGCGCTCAAACAGGAGAGGAAGGCTCTCATCCTGGCCCATAACTATCAACTGGGCGAGGTTCAAGATATTGCCGACTTTGGCGGCGATTCGCTGGAGCTCAGTCAAATTGCCGCCAAAACTGATGCCGAGGTAATCGTCTTCTGCGGGGTACGCTTCATGGCTGAAACTGCCGCTATCCTCTGCCCGGATAAGATGGTTCTACTACCAGATGTAAATGCCGGCTGCCCTCTGGCGGACATGATCACTGCCCAAAGCTTGAGAGAAAAGAAGCAGGAGTTGCCTAGAGCATATGTGGTGTGCTATGTCAACTCCCCAGCTTCAGTTAAGGCGGAGTCGGATGTTTGCTGTACCTCAGCCAATGCGCTCAAGGTAGTAGAGAAACTGAGCTCAAATGACGATATCCTGTTTGTGCCCGATCAATATTTGGGTCATTATGCCTCATCGCGGAGCGGCAAGAAGTTGATCCTCTGGCCTGGGTTTTGTCCTACCCATGTCAGGATATCTCCTGAGGATATCTTAAGGCAAAAGGAACAATACCCCAAGGCAAAAGTGTTAGTCCACCCCGAGTGTAAGCCAGAGGTGATCTCTTTAGCCGATGAGGTGCTTAGCACCGGGGGGATGTGCCGCTTGGCGGCAAAAATCGAAGCCGAAGAGATAATTGTGGCTACCGAGGTGGGGATAATTCATCGACTCAGCAAGGAAAATCCTGACAAGCACTTCATCCCCGCCTCTCTAGAGGCTATCTGCCCATATATGAAATTGATCACCCTTGAGCACATCCTGCACTCACTAGAGGAGATGAAATACCACATTAGGGTGCCTGAGGAGATCCGCCTTAAGGCTAAATCGGCAGTTGAGAAGATGCTTGAGTTTGGCTAAATCGCTGCCATGAAGGTTTCGGAGATTTTCTACTCTATCTGTGGGGAGTCAACCTTTGCTGGCTGCCCCTGTGTATTTGTGAGGCTCGTGGGATGTAACCTGCGCTGTTCTTATTGTGATACCAGCTATGCTTGGGATGGTGGGGAGGAGCTTTCGATAGGCCAGATTATGAGCCAAGTGCCTAAAGTAGGTTGCCGCCTGGTTGAAATCACCGGTGGCGAACCCTTGCTTCAGGAGGAGACTTTCGAACTTTCCGAGAAGCTCCTTGCTGAAGGCTATCAGGTGCTCATAGAGACAAATGGCTCTCTTCCTATCCATCTACTCGATGAGAGGATAGTTCGGATAGTTGATATCAAATGTCCCCAAAGTCAAATGTCGGACAGAATGTATTGGGACAATCTCAAGGTATTGAGACCCCAAGATGAGGTTAAATTCGTGCTCTCAAACAAGAGGGATTACCAGTGGGCAAAAGAGGTCTTGAGGGAGTATTCGTTGCCCAGCAAAGTTACCGTTTTAATCTCGGTAGCCTACGGCCGGCTTTCCCCGAAAAAGGTAGTAGAGTGGATGTTGAAAGATCACCTGGAGGCACGTTTCAACCCGCAGTTGCACAAGTATATCTGGAAGAGGACGAGAAGGGGGGTGTAAAAAACGCCAGGGGTGCATTTGAACCGGGCTGTTGTTCTTTTAAGTGGTGGCATTGATAGTTGTGTTACCGCCATAGTAGCCGGGCAGAGCTATGAGCTTGCCACTCTTCATATAAATTATGGGCAAAAGACCGAGCAAAGAGAGCTGCTCTCATCGCGCCTCATCAGTGATTTTCTGGGGGCAAAACAGAGACTTGAGGTGGACCTATCTCATCTTAAGCAAATTGGTGGCTCATCTTTGACTAGTGCCCAAATGGAGCTTGAGCACGATGTGCCCCAGGGTATTCCTCTCTCTTATGTTCCTTTCCGAAATGCCCAACTCCTGGCAGTAGCTGTTTCCTGGGCAGAGGTGATTGGTTCAAGCTACATATTCATCGGGGCAACTCGAGAAGATGGCAGCCATTACCCCGATACTACCAAGGAGTTCTTTGCGGAGTTCAATAAGGTAGTTGAAGTGGGAACTCGCCCCCAAACCCACATCCAGATACTAACCCCACTCATCAATCTCAAGAAAAGTGAGGTGATACGCCAAGGCTGGGAGCTGGGAGCTCCCCTTCATCTCACCTGGTCATGTTACCACAACTCTATCTCGCCTTGCGGCGTTTGCCTGAGTTGTGTCCGCAGACTCCAGGCCTTCGCCGAGGCGGGAATTAGGGACCCTATTGAATACGCTGACAGGCACCCTTAGTTGCCAGAACTTCAGCGGGCTCTGTAATGTTTTCAAACATGGTAACAGTGCGCCTATGGTATCTCAGAGGATGGCAAGAGGGTGCTGGTGCATTTGGCTTTAGGAAGTAGGGAGTCCCACGCTAGTTGGCTTTGTTTCCTGGATGATATGCTAGCCCGGGGGCTGAATAAGCCCTTACGGCAATCTGTGACAAGAACAAGGCTTTGCCTGGGGTAGGAACTAATTGCTGGTTCAAAAGCAGCTATACCTCTGCTCTGGGCGCCTGGAAGGTTCCCGGCCGAGGCAGGAGGCTTTCGGAGAATCAAGTATGATACTTGATAAGGAGCTGGTAGTGGTTTAGAATTACGGGCAATGGAGATAGCTGCATCCGGCTTGTTGCACGAATGGAGGGAATTCATCCACAGAATACAAGCCGAAGGAGGCCCGGATGCTGACCGATAATGAAATAAGAAGAATAGCAGAAGACTCTCTGGGGTACAAGGCTTTAGCACAAACTGTAGAGGAGATTATATGCTCCTCAGAAACCCCTTTGACAATCGGAGTCTATGGAGAATGGGGTTCCGGCAAGACTAGTCTGATGCGGATGACTCAGGATCTGCTAAGAGATAGAGACAAGATAAAGAGTGTTTGGTTTGATGCCTGGAAGTTTGATAAGGCTCATGATTTACGGGTAGCGCTTATCCATACAATCTTAAGAGAAATACAAAGAGACGAGGCTGCTGCTGGCACACTCAAGAGTAAAGCTGGACGGCTCCTTAAGCGAGTAAACTGGCTTGGATTGGGGAAGGCTACACTATCTTTGCTCTTGCCACCAGGCTTGGCTTTGCAACAAGGAACGGAGGCCTTAGTAAAGCCCCCGGAAGATGTTCCGGGAGGGACTCTAGAACTCATAGGCGATTTTGAGGATGAATTCAAAGGCATTGCGGAAGACTATGCAGGTGATGAGGGAAGACTGGCCGTTTTTATTGATGATCTGGATAGATGTATTCCGGAAAAGGCAATAGAAGTGCTGGAGGCAATAAAGCTGTTCCTGAATGTTCACCACTCTGTATTCATAATTGGCGCTGATAAAGAAGGTGATCGAAGACGGGATACTCCAGAAATATGGCCAAAGGTTTGAAAACTGGGGAACAAATTATCTGGATAAGATAATTCAAATCCCTGTTAGCCTGCCCCCTATAAGGAAGGACATTATCACTGAACAATTCATCCAACAATTGCCGATATCGGATGAGATGAAGGATTATGCCCCGATCATTGCCGAGGTGGGTGACAATCCGAGAACGATAAAACGGCTTCTGAACCGATTTGAGATTCAAAGGATACTAGCTGCCAAGAGTGATCTTAAGGTAGAGGATAGAGTAATGGCTAAACTTAGCGTATTGGAGTTTAGCTGGCCCGATTTCTACACAGACTTAATCGGCATTTATAGTGAAACTGAAACAAACTTGGTTCGTGTCCTGAAGGATGTCTCTGAAAGCGAGGAGGCTGAAAGAGAAAAGAGATTAGAAGAGTGGGAAACCCTCAGGAAGTATTTTAATGATAAGAGATTGACCGGCTTCTTGGAGAGAGACCCTTTTCTTGGCGATGTTAGCTTAGGTCATTATGTCTATTTGGTCAGAAGCACTAGGGAATTAAAAGAGGACGCAATAAACTACTTTAACATTGCATATTCCTTCGGGCAGAAAGGGGAGCATGTTAAAGCTATAGAGAACTACGATAAAGCCATAGAGCTAAATCCAAGGGATGAAGAGGCTTGGGTTAACAAGGGTCGGATTCTTGAAAAACTTGGTCGGAAAGACGTAGCTGAGCTGTGCTTTTCAAAGGCTAAAGAGTTGGGCTACCAAGAGAGTTAAGTGTTTTTCGTTTCTGGATATAAGGGCACCCTTCGTGCATGACTTCATATAACAGGGGCTTTGCAGCTTTGCTTCACTTCGCCCAAACCACCTTCGGCGGCTTCGCAAAGCCTGGGACCATTGGGCGAAATTGCCCGAAGCTCTGCCTGGAGGTATAGCAGAAGGAGGATTTTGCGCACAAAATGTGGAGAGATAATAGATTTAGATGATGAAGCTTATGTTGCATTTAGTATTATTACTAAGATGCATATCTTGTAGCATTCAGCCAAAATCAGTAACTGGAGAGGGTGAGGTTGAACATTTGTATACTTTGATGAAAGGCAGGAAGTGAAAAAGTATGGAAGGGAGGCGAGGTAATGAGGCAAATAAAAATAATAGTTGAAAAGCACCCTGAAGGGTATGTAGCATATCCCCTTGGCTTAAAGGGTGTAGTGGTTGGAGAAGGTGATACCTACGAGGAAGCCCTTGCAGATGTGAAATCTGCTGTTAAGTTTCACATGGAAAGCTTTGGGGAAGAGGCTCTTGAAATGGATGAAGTTATAGAAACATTTGTTGCAGAAGTGGCAGTGTAATGAAATTTCCGAGAGATGCCCCAAAACGAAAAGTAATAAAGACTTTCGAAATTCTAGGATTCAGGATTGTAAGGGTAGGGAATCATATTTCAATGGTCAGAGAAAATCCTGATGGCAGTAAGACACCTTTAACTATGCCAAATCATGAAAGGATAAAAGGCTCTACTTCAAGAACAATTTGTAGGCAAGCCGGCATATCAAGGGAGGAGTTTCTTAAAATTTATGAGGAAGCATGAATTCGCAACTTCGCCTAACACGGTGTAAAAGACTCTGCTTCGCTCCGCCCAAATTCGGCTTCGCCGAACTTCTTTTACACCGGGATGGTCAGACCGTGTGTAAACCCTTTTAACATCGAATTTGGCTCTAGGAGGTAAGAGTATTTTGGTCGATCTGGATGATCCTGAGGTCTATCAGCGGCTTGATCCGGGGCAGATGCTGACTCACCTGCACCGGTTTCCGCAGCAATGCAAAGAGGCCTGGCAAAAGGCCAAAGACTTTAAGTTGCCTCAACACTTTGGCAGCAGCGACAAGGTAGTCGTCATGGGTATGGGGGGCTCAGCTATTGGTGGTGACCTGGTGCGCAGCTTAACTTCATCACTAAACACCCCTATTATCTTTATCCACCGGGATTATGACTTGCCAGCTTTTGTAGATGAGCAGACTCTGGTTATTGCCAGTAGCTATTCTGGAATGACTGAGGAGACTCTGTCTGCCTTTTCGCAATCCTTGAAGACAAAAGCTAGAAAGTTAGTTATTACTACAGATGGCAAACTGAGAACCTTAGCTGAAGAGCATAATGTGCCCGTTTTCTTGATAGACTATTCTTCCCCACCCCGAGCTGCCCTGGGCTACGGGCTTTTGCCTCTGTTGAATTTCCTCTATCAACTTGGCTATCTGAAAGAGATACCCCAAGTTGAGGAAACTATTCAAGCTCTGGAAGTACTTGTGGAAAAGCTCCAAGAGACTGTGCCAACCCATCTCAATCCTGCCAAAGAAATAGCAATAAAGCTCTATGATAAATTGATAGTTATTTATGGTGCTGGTCTTCTGGCTGAGGTAGCTCGGCGTTGGAAGACCCAGTTCAATGAAAATAGCAAAGCGTGGGCTTTTCATGAGGTTTTCTCTGAGCTGAACCACAATGCCGTCGTTGGTTACTCGTTCCCCAAGAAATTAGCCCAGCAGGTCTGTGTAATTCTGCTCCGCTCTCCATCTCTCCATCCCCGAATTTTGGCTCGCTACCAGGTAACTTCCGAAATCCTGGGTAAAGCTGGCATTGAGCACCAGATCGTTGACAGTGAGGATAAAAGTGACTTGAGTCAGGTGATGAGCATGATCTTTATCGGCGACTGGGTCAGCTACTATTTGGCAATGCTCTACGAAACTGACCCCTCAGAGGTCAGAATGATTGACTATCTGAAGGGAAGGCTAAACTCTATATGAACACTGAAATTTCTAAAACAAAGGATAGATTTACCGGCTAGTATTTAATCGTCAACTGTTACCACCATAAGGGTGGTATCTTGTGATTGAACTGAAGTCCATC
>DEIJ01000096.1 GCA_002352365.1 Dehalococcoidia bacterium UBA2777
AAGGGCCACCATGAGTTCAATGTGCAATTCTACAAACAGATGGCGGAATACCGAGAAAAACATCCTGAGGTGTGTCTGAGAGAGGAAGATAAAACGCCCTATGACATGAACATCATTGGCGAGTTTAACATGGACTGGGATTTGGCCTTGATTAAACCTTTATTTGAAAAATTGGGCTGTCGTATTGTGACCGTATTTACAGGGGGAGAGCGGATGGATAATTTACTGAAGATGCCCGATGCCAAATTGAATGTTCTGCATTGCCAGCGCTCTTGCACCTATATCTCAGACCTTATCAAACAGGGTTACGAAGTGCCCTATGTTCGGGCGAGCTTCTTTGGGATTGAACAAACAGCCAAGGCGTTAAGGGACGTAGCGAAGTTTTTCAAGTCCGAGGAAATGATGGACCGGGCAGAGCAAATCATCGACAAGGAGACAAAGGCTATCACCCCGGCTCTGAACTTTTACCGCGAGAAATTGGCAGGGAAAAAAGTAGGGCTTTATGTGGGAGGACCCCGGGTATGGCATTGGCCGAAGGTGATGAAAGAGCTGGGTATGGAGGTGGTGTTTGGTATGTGCACTTTTGCCCATGAAGACGATTATGAGAAGATCAATGCCCGGGCGGAAGATGGCCTTTTTCTGGTGGATGCACCCAATGAATTTGAGATCGAAGAATGCTTGGAGCGATTTAAACCTGATTTATTTCTTACCGGTTTAAAAGAGAAATATTTAGCCCGGAAATTCGGTGTGCCCACCGTAAATTCTCATTCTTATGAGAAAGGACCTTATGCTATGTTCCGGGGATTGATCAATTTTGCCCGGGATATCTACCAGGGAATCTATGCCCCGGTGTGGAAATTCACGCGTGATGAGGACTTCACGCGATAAGGAAGGAAAAATGGAACGCATAAAGTTAAATGGCAGATTAACCGTAGAAGATATTAACTCTCTACCTGAAATCCCCGTAGAGGGTATCAACTACGAGCAGATATATATAGAGAAAGAGCCCCTCTGTCCAGTGTATGTACCGCCAGATGAGACCATCATTTCTTCTGCTAAGAGGAGTGTGGTCATCGATCCCTGCCGCCTGTGTATGCCTTTCGGGGCAATGTGGGCCAGTGTAGGCGTGCATAAATGTATCTCGTTTGTTCAAGGAGCACAGGGTTGCGCCACTTATCCTCGTTATACATTTTGCCGTGTTTTCAGGGAACCGGTATCTATTGCTACCGCTTCCTTTCATGAGGATACGGCGGTGTTCGGGGGTCAGAAAAACCTGGTTGAGGGGATACGTAACCTCATTTGTCGCTATCAGCCGGAGATAATTTCTATCGTCACGGTATGCTCCAGTGAAATCATCGGTGATGATATGCAGGGTTATTTAGATGAGGCTAAAGGGAAATTGGAGGAGGAATTCGGGCCAGAAATCCTGGACAGGGTGAAATTTGTAATCACCAACACCCCCAGCTTTGCCGGTTCTCATGTAGAGGGTTATAACCGGGCAGCTAAATCCTTTTTACAGGCCTTTGCCCGAAAACGCAATCCCAGCAATAAGGTCAACATTATTCCGGGCATGATTACCCCCGGGGATATCCGGGAAATTAAACACATCTTGAGATTGATGGACATAGAGGGCATCATCCTGTTTGATATATCCGGTACCCTTGATTGTCCTTTGCGTCTGCCCCAATCCATGCCCTATTACCCCAAAGGGGGCACTAAGTTGCCGGAAATTGCCGACATGGCCAATTCTCTAGCCACATTTGCCTTAAGCCAGGATGAAGGTGGCGCCGGGGCCGCTTATCTGGAAAAGAGATTTGAGATACCGGCTATCGTTGGCCCTTTGCCCTTAGGTATATACAGTACAGATAGGCTGGTGAAGAAATTGGCTGAGGTCACGGGTAAACCTATCCCCGAGGAATTAAAAGATGAACGGGGCATCTTACTGGATGCGATGGCTGATACCTTCCATTATACGATGATGAGACGGGTAGCTATCTGTGGCGACCCTGACATAGTGGCTGCAGCCACCCGGTTTGCCTCCGAACTGGGCATGGAGCCTGCGGTCATTTTAAGTGGAACACAAAGCAAAGTCTTTGAGCAGGAAGTTCGGGCGGTGGCGGAGGAATATAACTTCGAACCCACTATTTTTAATGGCGGTGATATGTTTGAATGGGAAGATTTTATTAAACGAGAGAAGATAGACCTGATTTTGGGGAATTCCAAGGCCACCAACATTTCTAAAGAGGCGGGAATCCCTCTGGTGCGGATTGGTTTCCCCATCTATGATAGGGTGGGTTACCAGCGCCGGGCAAATGTTGGCTATCGTGGTGGAGAATATCTTCTAGATTTGATGGTCAACACTATCCTGGATAGCAAATTTCCCGATGACCGGGTGCATCAGTAAAGCAGCTTGGGGGGCCAAAAATGATATCTGTATATAACTTAAATGAACCTTGTATATTAAGAAAGGGAGAGGAGTTTACCCAACTTCCTCCTTGCTGCCAGCCGTCTGCTCCGGGAAAGATTACCGGGCGCAGTTGCGCTTATTTTGGGGCTAGATGGATGCTGGCTCCGCTAAAAGATGCCATTCATCTCGTGCATGGGCCAATAGGTTGTGCCTATTATGGCAGTATGGTCAGAGCCAACGCATATCAAATGTTTTCTACGGCATTGGAAGAAAAGGACATTATCTTCGGGGGTGAAAGGAGGCTGACCGCTGCTCTCGCCGAAGCGAGAGCTATTATGCCTCAGGCAAAATATATCCTTACTTATATTACCTGTAGCACTGCTCTCATAGGTGATGATGTCGATAGCATTTGTAAAAAAATGGAGGAAAAGCTGGATTGTCCCGTAATTACGGTCAACTGTCCTGGTTTTAAAGGGGAAAGCGAAGCGGCTGGTCACAGAATCGCTTATGAGTGCCTTTTAAATAAGCTTATTGGACAGAGGGAGAGGCAAGCAGGCCCTTATGATATAAACATCATTGGCCAATACAATGTCACTGAAACACGGCTCGTAAGCTCTCTTCTGTCTAAAATGGGCCTAAATGTCCATTGCGTGTTTACGGGTGAGGCATCTTATGAGAGAATCGTCACTGCTCATTGTGTCAAGCTCAACCTTCTTATCTGTCAGAATACGGGGCGATTTTTCGCTGAAGCCATGCAGAAAAAGTATGGAGTTCCCTACTTGAAGGTTTCCTTCTTTGGCCTATCTGAAAGTATAGATAGTCTGCGTAAAATTGGCCGGTACTTCGGTTTAGAAAAAGAGGCAGAAAGGGTGATCGATGAGGAATATGAAGTCATAAAGCCCCAGCTTGCTCAACTTTTACCCCGGCTTAAAGGGAAAAGGGCAGCCATCTTTCTGGGTGCTGCCCGTGTGGCAAATTTGGTCAAAACATTCAAAGATCTAGGCATGGAGGTACTTTTTACTGGTTCACGATTTGGTGATGCTGCCAACTATAAAGATGCCTGGCGGATAGTTAAGCCAGGCAGTTACATCGTAGATGATCCCTCAGACTACGACTTAGAATATCTGCTTTACGAATTAGCACCTGATGTATTCATAGGTGGTATCAAGGAGCAGTTTCTCTCCCATAAGTTTGGTATCGGTCTATGCCTTCCCCAAACTGGGGCCTACGTTGGTTTTAAGGGTTTTTCAAGTTTTGCCCAGAGTGTATATGCGGCTGTTTACGCCCCCGTGTGGCAGTTAGCTAGAGGGGAAATAACATGAAAAAGATTGGAGGCATATTTCTGGCTTTACTTATCTCCTTTGCTTTTCTTGGCTGTATTGCACCAAAGGGGGAAGGCCATAATATTGGCCTGGCGGTTGAATTTAATGACCATGCTGCCTGTGCCTATGTGGCCAAGGAGAAGGGATGGTATGAGGATGCTGGGCTCGACCTGACTTCCTACGAGAGCTACCAGACTGGCCTTATGCTCAGCGCTGCTCTAGCCAGGGGAGATATTCAAGCGGCCTACATTTGTCTTTCCCCGGCGATATTAGCCTGTGAGCGGGGTGTTCCGCTAAAAATCGTCTGTGGAACCCATAAATATGGCTACGGTTTGGTGGCCTCACCAAAGATAAAGAGCATCGCTGATTTAGAGGGAAAGACGATTGGCTGTGTGAGGGAGGGAAGCCTAGTAGACCTGCTCCTCGACCTGATAGTTCAAAGATACCATCTTGAGGATATCAAGGTCAGGAGGATGAACCCGGAGCAGGGGGTTATCGCTTTGACCACTGGAAGATTGGAGGCAGCCTTTCTTCCGGAACACTATGCCACTGTTGCTGAATCCCAGGGTTACCCCATGCTCATCCAAAGTCAGGAGCTTTGGCCCAATATGCAGGGAAGCGTGCTCGTGGTCAAGGCAGAGCTTATAGACAATAACCCGGAGGATGCGAGGAAGCTGGTTGAGGTGACCCAAAGGGCAACGGACTGGCTAAAGGACCACCCGGGTGAGGCAGCGCAAATTATGGGTGGGGTACTGGAAACCCCCGCAGAGGTGATAAGAAGGTCGATGGATAGGCTTAGCTATTCGGCTGAAGTCGATCCCAGGGCAGTCCAGGATACTATAGACCTTATGGCCAAACTAGGATACATAAGTGAGGATCTTCGTGCTGAAGATATCCTGGATTTGAGGTTTCAAAGTTGAGTAGATTCAAGGGAGCGCAAAGCATATTGCCTATCATCGGAGTAGTGGTGATATGGGAGGTGGTCGCTCGATTGGACTTGGTTCCCGCCTACATGTTCCCCCCCTTCTCTATGGTGATGGTGAAGATGTACCACCTCATGGCTAGTGGGGTGTTGGAGGATAATTTTGTGGCCAGCTTAGCTAGGGTGCTAGCTGGCTTTGCGTTAGGCTCCGCAGCGGGTATTAGCATGGGGATCCTCATGGGTTGTAAAGAGACCATGAATAGGTCGCTTCACCCCATATTCAGCCTCCTCTATCCCATCCCTGTCTTAGGCTGGGCACCACTGTTGATGATCTGGGTAGGAATAAACGATCTGCTGCCCGTTATGTTGATATTCATCTGTTCTTTCTTTCCCCTCCTCTACAATACCATCACCGGGATTAAGGGTATAGACCGGGATGTTATCCAAGCAGCCAGGGTTCTGGGTGCCTCTGATAAAACTATTTTGACTACCGTCATACTCCCCTTAGCGGTGCCCAACATATTCACCGGGCTTCGTCTCGAGGCGGGAATGGCGTGGCGGGTAGTGATTGCTGCTGAGATGGTCGCCATCCCCACAGGCATAGGGGCACTGTTGATGAGGTCGGAGAGCTTGCTTCAGGTGGATGTCATTATTGTCTGTTTAATCGTCCTATCGTTGATGTGTCTTTTGTTTGAACGGATGTTTAGATATGGGGAGACAAGGCTTACCTACAAATGGAGAGGATAAGGAAGATTTTATGCCCACAATTGAGCTTAGGAGAGTTACTAATTTTATTTGCCAAGATGTAAACCTAAAAATATTTGATGGAGAAGCGATGGCAATTTGGGGACCGACAGGTGCCGGCAAAACTACCCTGCTCAATACTACCGCCGGCCTAATCGGCTACCAAGGGGAAGTTTTTTTCGATGATAAAGCTATGGAGGGAATACCATCAAGTCGAAGGGGAGTAGGTTTTCTATTCCAAAATTTAGCTCTATTTCCCCATCTCGATGTTGCTTCGAACGTAGGATATGGCTTAAGAGTGAGAAAGGAAAGGGCCAACGGAAGGGTAGATGAATTGCTTCGCCTGATGAAGGTGGAGCATCTCAAACATCGCTATCCCAAGAATTTAAGTGGCGGCGAGAAGCAAAGGGTAGCTCTGGCCAGAACGCTTGCCACCTCCCCCAATATCTTGCTTCTGGATGAGCCGTTCAACAGCTTGGATAACCAAACTTGTCGCCACCTTATATTTGAGCTCCGCCATATACAAAGGCGGTTGGGGATAACGATGATACTTGTAACTCACAACCCGGTCGAAGCCAAGGACTTGGCCGATAGAGTGGCCATCATGGATAAGGGTAGGATAAAAGGAGTGATGCCAAGTGGCTCGTTCTTCTCGTCAAAGGATATCCATTCCCATATCAATGACTCTTACCATGATCTAGCGCAACCAGGATCGAGAGGTCAAAGATGATAGTAGACATTTGTCATAAGCAGTAAAAGGAGGAATGATGAGCATAGATTCATCTCCCCGGGGCCATCCCTGCTTTGATAAACAAGCTCATTTTTCGGTGGGGAGACTTCACCTTCCCATTGCCCCCAGGTGCAATATTCAGTGCAACTACTGCACCCGGGCATTGAATCGTGATGAGGAGAGGCCAGGGGTGAGCGCCGCTGTCCTTTCACCACGGGAAGCCCTTGAGATAACCAGGAAAATTACTTCCGAGGATAACACGATAAAGGTTATCGGCATTGCTGGGCCAGGTGACCCCCTGGCCAATGAGGAGACCTTCGAGGCCCTTTCTTTAGTGCATCGGGAGTTCCCCCGTCTTACCAAATGTCTGGCTACCAACGGCCTCCTTCTACCCCAGAGGGTCGATGATCTAGTTAGAGTAGGGGTAACTAACCTCACGGTTACCATAAACGCCGTAGACAAAGAGGTAGGAAAGTCCTTCTACCCCTGGGTGAAACTCAATGGTAAGGTTCACCGGGAAGATGCCTTCGATGTCTTAAGTAGTCGGCAGCTTTTGGGAATTAGGCGGGCAGCCAGAAGGGGAATGAGGGTCAAGGTAAACACGGTCCTAGTTCCAGAGCTAAATTCGGATCACCTACCCCAGGTAGCCAGGGCGATAAAAGGACAAGGGGCAAGTATTATGAACATCATCCCCCTTATACCTCTTGGGAGGATGTCCCATCTAAAAGCTCCTACTTGCTCTGAGTTAAAACAGGCCAGAGAGAGGTGTGAAGCCATCATAGAAGTATTCAGGCTGTGTAAACAGTGTCGAGCTGATGCAGTGGGAATACCGGGAAGGGAAGGGGGAAATAGTTCTTTGTTTGGGAGATTAGACCTTACTCCATCATATCACTACTAGGGGGATGCCATGCAAATTGACAGTGGCGATACCGCCTTTGTGCTCCTCTGTGCCGCCTTGGTGATGATCATGACCCCCGGCGTGGGATTTTTCTACGGAGGGTTGGTGCGGAGGAAGAACGTCCTCGCTATTATGATGCAGTGTTTTATCTCGTTGGCACTGGTAAGTGTGATGTGGATCTTGTGGGGATATAGCTTTTCCTTTGGGCCGGATAAAGGTGGTTTCATTGGGGGGCTTTCTTGGTTGGGACTTTCCGGGGTAGGAGGAGCTCCTAATCCAGATTATTCCTCAACCATACCCCACCTAGCCTATGCCATCTTCCAGGCGATGTTTGCGGTGATTACCGTAGCTCTCATAACTGGTAGCTTTGCCGACCGCATGAAGTTCGGTGCCTTCTTAATTTTCATCTTGCTTTGGTCAACCTTAGTATACGATCCCTTAGCGCACTGGGTATGGGGAAGTGGGGGATGGCTTAAAGAACTGGGGGCGCTGGACTTTGCCGGAGGCACTGTGGTGCACATAAACGCCGGGATGGCCGCCCTGGCGGCAAGCCTGATCATCGGCAAACGCCGGGGTTATGGCAGAGACCCCATGATACCCCACAACATCCCCCTGGTAATGCTGGGGACGGTGCTCCTTTGGTTTGGCTGGTTTGGGTTTAATGCCGGAAGTGCTATAACTTGTGGAGCAATCTCCACCACTGCCTTTGTGGTCACCAACACTGCCGCAGCGACAGCAGCGCTTACTTGGTGCTGCATAGATTGGATTCGTAAGGGGACCCCCAGCGTTATCGGCGCTTGCACCGGTGCTGTAGCCGGTTTGGTCGCCATCACTCCAGCAGCAGGCTATGTCAGCCCTCTCTCCTCAATAGCCATAGGCATCGGTGCGGGAATATTCTGTTACCTGGCAGTATTGTTCAAGGTGAGGCGAGGATTTGATGATGCCCTGGATGTGTGGGCGGTTCATGGAGTGGGGGGAATGTGGGGGGCCCTGGCCACCGGCATCTTCGCCAATATAGCGGTTAACTCGGCAGGTTCGAGCGGCCTTCTGTTTGGAAATCCGATACAGCTTGGCTACCAAGCAGTGGGGGTGGTGGCTGCGGCGGCATACTCTTTTGTGGTAACATTTATTATATTGAAGGTGGTAGACAAGGTGATGGGGCTTAGGGTCGCTACTGTGGATGAAGCAGTAGGATTGGACATAGCGCAACATCAGGAGGAGGCTTATAGCTAAGGCGATGATAAAAGTCGAGGCCATAATCAGGCAAGAAAGGTTTAACGATGTTAAGAATGCTTTAGCCACCGCCGGTTTCCCCGGCCTTACCACCTATGAGGTTAAAGGGAGGGGGAGGCAGATGGGCTACACCCTCACCTTCAGGGGAAAGGAGCAGCAGATAGATCTGCTTCCCAAGATGAAGATAGAGCTGGTCATAAAGGAGGAGGATTTGGATAAAGTCATTGAGTTGATCCGACAGAAGGCTTTCACCGGCAACATCGGTGATGGCAAGATATTCACCTACCGGATTGATGAGGTAATAAGGGTAAGAACTGGTGAGAAAGGAGAAAATGCTTTATAAAGGAGAAGTTATGCCCAAAGCCGCTTGCTTATGGAGTGGGGGAAAAGACAGTTGCCTTGCCCTCTACCGGGCAATGTCCCAGGGATTTCCCGTCTCCTATCTGGTAAATCTAGTTCGCCACGATGACAGCAGAATCAGGCCACATCGCCTCAGCCCCCAATTAATTCAGGATCAAGCAAGGGAGATAGGCATCCCCCTGATACAAAGAGAGACCACCTGGGAAGGATATGAGCAGGATTTGGGGGAGGTGGTGGAGGAGCTGAAGAAGGAAGGAGTCTCGGCAATAATCTTTGGAGACATCGATCTCGAGGAGCACAAACATTGGGATGAGAGATTCTGTGATAAGTTCGGGGTCAACCCCATATTCCCCCTGTGGCATGGTGATCCGGAGGGATTGGTCAGGGAGTTCATACATGAGGGGTTTGAGGCTGAGGTGATATCTGCTAAGGAGAATTTAGCCGACCTACTGGGGCGAAAAATAGATCGGGAGTTTCTCTCCCGGGTCGAAAATAAAGGCATCCATCCCTGTGGGGAGAACGGTGAGTATCATACTGTGGTTACTTTCGGGCCGATGTTCAACCGGAGGATAAGCATAACCAAGACCCAAAGGAGGACTGAGAAGGGATATTGCTTTTTGGATATCTCGGAGTATAAGATCGAACCATAGCCCTGAAGTGAAGGAGGTGAAATGGTAACTGGCATTAGGGAAGCTAGGGAATACGTTCTCAAGATGACGAAGGAATATGATGTGAAATTTATCAGGATGTGGTTCACTGATATTTTGGGTTTTTTAAAGAGCTTTGCCATCACTGTGGAAGAGCTAGAGGGAGCTTTGGAGGAGGGCATGGGGTTTGATGGCTCCTCGATTCAAGGCTTTGCCCGCATCGATGAGAGCGATATGATAGCCCTGCCAGACCCGGAAACCTTCTCGCTGCTTCCGTGGAGACCGAAAGAGCATGCCGTAGCTCGGATGCTCTGCGATATTCTTTGGCC
>DEIJ01000125.1 GCA_002352365.1 Dehalococcoidia bacterium UBA2777
GGCTGAGGTCGGCGCAAAATGCAGGTGGTACCTGGGGCGCTTCTTTAACCATTCCTTTATTCCGAAAATAGATTCCCCATGTGTCATTGCGACCCTGAGCGAAGCGAAGGGGAAGCAATCTCACTCTCATTACCCCGAGATTGCTTCGGGGCCTTGCCCCTCGCAACGACAACCTATTTTCATGATTCGCTGGTGGGCACCCGCCCATGAAGGTTTGTTTAGGGTTTGGAAATTAGTATTTAGGATTTCCCTATTGTAATCGGCCGCCAAAACAGGTTATCAAAGCCACTCTATCGCCTGGGTTTAATCTCATCAGGCTTATCCCTTGACTGCTTCTGCTTCGGATGGGAATGCTTTCCACCGCTGAACGGATAACATTCCCTGCCGCAGAGATGATCATCAGTTCTTGCCTCAGGGATACGAGCCTGGCAGCCACAACTTCGCCTGTCCGGCTAGTGATTTTATGGGCTAAAATCCCTCTCCCCCGGCGAGCCTGGCGGGGGAAGGCATCTACAGGAGTAAGCTTACCAAATCCATTACTACTAACCACCAAAAGAAAAGCCCCTGGATAGATAACATCCAATCTTACCACTTGGTCACCGGGGGCAAGCTTTATGGCTTGGACCCCCGAACTTTTTCGAGAGGTGACTCTCAAGCTCTCTAAGAGGAATCTGATTGCTCGACCCTTACCAGTTACCACGATGACCTCGTCTTGATCGCTAGCTATCTTCGCTGCCACCAATTCATCCCCTTTATCCAAATTTATCGCCCCCAGTCCACTATATTTCAGCGAGGCAAATTCCAAGGTTGGCGTCTTCTTTATTTTACCCTGCCGAGTGATCAGCAAAAGAAAGCTATTAGGGGTAAAGTCTGCAGCCAGTGCGGCGGTTATTTGTTCTTGGGGATCAAGGGAGACTAGCTGAGTAATCGGCATCCCTTTAGCCGTGCGGGTGGTATCTTGAGGAATACGGTAACACTTTGTAGACAAGCATCTTCCCTTGCTGGTGAACAAAAGCAAGCTCGAATGAGTATCGGCCAGCAGGAGGCAGCGAGCGTAATCTGCCGCTTTGGTCGCCATCCCTAAGACTCCCTTCCCCCCACGGTGCTGCAATTTATAGGTGTCATAAGGAGTGCGCTTAATGTATCCCCTGGTGCTGAGGGTAACTACCATCTGTTGATGGAGGATGAGGTCTTCTGCCTTAAATTCTCTAGCCTCCTCGAGGCTGAGCAAGGTTCGCCTCCTCGAGCCGTATTTCGAGCTGAGTTCCTCTGCCTCAGTCCTAATAAGGAAGAAAACCCTTTTCGGATCAGCCAACAAATCCTCTAAATAGGCGATGGTTTTCAATGTCTCAGTGTATTCCTCGGCGATCTTTTTACGCTCCAGGCTGGTCAGCCGGCGCAGCTCGAGATCAAGGATAGCTTGTGCTTGGGCTTCAGATAAGCTGAAACTTTGTATTAGTTCATTTCGCGCTGCCTCAATTGAGGCTGAATGGCGAATAAGAGCAATTATCTGGTCAAGATGATCGAGAGCAATCTTTAACCCCTCCAATAGATGCGCCCGGCGCTGGGCAATCCTTAGCTCAAACTTGGTGCGGCGAACTATCACCTCATAGCGGAAGTCAATATGGCATTGGATAGCTTCTTTGAGGGTGATAACCTTGGGTTGCCCCTCTACCAGGGCAAGCATATTAACAAAGAAAGTCGACTCACAAGCTGTATACTTGTAAAGGTTATTGAGAACCTGCTCTGGCGGTACCTCCTTCTTTGGCTCGATAATGAGGCGCATCCCCCCTCTATCTGACTCATCACGCAACTCACTGATCCCCTCAATCTTTTTCTCCTTAATCAGCCCAGCAATCCTTTCCATTAAGGAGGCTTTATTTACTTGGTAAGGAAGCTCGGTTATTATTATCCTCTTTTGCCCTTTTGCCTCCTCAAGATGGCTTTTGGCACGAACTACAACCTTCCCTTGCCCACTTGAGTATGCCTTTCGTATCCCATCGCTACCCAAGATAATGCCTCCGGTGGGGAAATCGGGGGCGGGGATAAATTGCATAATCTCATCTACTGTCGCCTCAGGATTGTCAATCAGATGAACAAGCGCTGCTGCCACCTCGGCGAGGTTATGGGGAGGGATATTAGTTGCCATGCCTACCGCAATCCCCGAGCTACCATTGACTAATAAATTGGGTAGCCGAGCGGGAAGGACAACAGGCTCTTGGAGGCTGGAATCAAAATTGGGGGTGAAATCTACCGTATCCTTATCGATATCGAGCAACATCTCTTGGGCGATGGAGCTAAGCCTAGCCTCAGTATAACGCATTGCTGCTGGGGGATCACCATCCACACTACCAAAGTTGCCTTGCCCATCAACCAACATATATCTCAGCGAGAAATCTTGCGCCATACGCACCAAGGCCTCATAGACTGGGGCGTCACCGTGAGGATGATATTTCCCCAACACCTCTCCTACAATGCGGGCACTCTTTTTGTACGGCAAGGTATGGCGTAGGCCTAACTCATTCATGGCATAGAGTATGCGGCGCTGTACCGGCTTTAGGCCGTCGCGTACATCAGGCAGAGCCCGCGAGATAATTACACTCATGGCATAATCAAGGTACGAAACCTTAACCTCATCCTCAATCTTGACCGGGATAACTTTGCCAATATCCATCTTATTCACTCAAATTTGAGCCAGAGGAGAAGCCGTGGTTTTCTGGAGTCCCGTCAATCTCCTCTTCAGCCTGGGAAATCTCACCGAGGTTAGCTTCCAGGGGCAAATCTTTCTCTTCGCTAAACCCTCCTCCTTCAAAAGGAGAATTTGACTGCTGTTCTTCAGCATAAACAAGCTGCGGATATCCCCCCCTGGGGGCAAAGGAAAGGATGCCTGCCTGATTGGGGTGCTGATATATTTCCCTGATGATCACTTTCACTTCATCCTCTTTTATGCTAGCAATGGCCACAGTGTAGCTATTGCCACCCTCAATTAGCTTGATAAGGTGGAGCTCATGCCGTGGCTCTACCCTGCCTAAGTACTCCCCTTCCCCATTTTCTACCACAAGTTGTTGCCCTTTCACCTGAAGGTATACCTCCTCGCCAGTAGCTAGCCGGGCCAAAGCTTCCTCACTGGCCAACTGCTTAAGGCTGATTACCCCAGATTTAGTAGTCTCTTCAATAAAAGTGTCACAGCTAATCTTATGACGACTACCTTTTGGAATCAAGAGAGGTTCCTTCACATAAGATAATCGGCTAAGATTCTTCTGGGCGATACTATTATCGGCATCTATCTCTAGGGCATGAGTATAAGCTTCCCTCGCCTGAGCATACTCCCCCAATTCCATCAGGGCTCTGCCCAGCCGATTATAAGCATCAACATCAGTGGGAGAAAATTCTAATATTGCTTTATTGATAGCCACTGCTCTCTCCCACTCGCCGTGCATGGCTAAGCTGATGGCCTCTTTAGTCCACCGGCGTATTGATCTTGCTTGCGCCTCTTGTCGAGTCATTTTTCCTTGCAGTGCAACACTAGGTTAGTAACCTTTATCTACCTTGTCAAGTCCCTTGTCTTGGTGGAGGTGATGCGGTATAATCCACATGTAAGCTGACAAGTTAACAGTCCACAGTCAAGATGTGGTAGACTAGGGAGAAATGAATGCTCGACAAGGATGAGTTGTTTGCTAGTAAAGAGAGAGGAAGGATATGGCAAAAGCACTGTGGCTTTCTCCGCCTTCCCCTCGGCGAGTTTATTGACATCCAGCAGCGCTTGCTGCTGGAGCAGATTGATTTGGTGGCTGACAGCCCTTTGGGTAAAAAGATCATTGGCCAAGGTAAGCCAAAATCAGTGGCTGAATTCCGCAGCCTGATCCCCTTAACCAGCTATAAAGACTATCAACCTTACCTCGCCGAGAAGAGGGAGGATGTTTTGGCAGAGAAGCCCTATTGCTGGGCTCATACCTCAGGTAGAGAGGGCTACTTCAAATGGGTGCCTTATACCTTGCGTGACTACCACCGGCTGATAGACTTCATGATAACCGCCTTTATCCTCGCTTCGGCTGCCAGGGAAGGCGAGGTCCGCTTTAACCCGGGTGCCAGGGTAATGCTTGACTTCCTACCTCGGCCTTATATTGGCGGGCAAATAGCCTTTGGCCTGAACCAGCGAGTCCCTTACCAAGCCATCCCTCCATTAGAAATCTTCGAGATGATGGAAAATGAGGAGAAGATGGAGATGGCATTTAAGATGCTTTTGGGCGGTGGGGTGGATTTCATCTTTGGTGCCCCGAGCACTCTGGTTGCCATTGGGGAAAGGTTCACCGAGCAACTAGAGCAGATGGAATTCTCTCACCTTACCTCATATCCCTCGCTCACTTTTCGCTTGGCTCGGGCTATGTTACGGAGTAAAATGAGGGAGGTTAAATTGCTCCCGTGTGACCTATGGACTGTTAAGGGAATTATCTCTACGGGAAGTGATATCACTATTTATCACCCCGAGATAAGCCGTTGTTGGGGGACAAGGCCGTATAATGTCTACTTAGCCGCCGAGGTTGGAGGTATCGCTTTGCCTAGCTGGGCAAAGCGGGGAATGATCTTTACCCCTTATTCTGCTTTCTTAGAGTTTATCCCTGAGGAGGAAAGAGGTAGCGAGCAGCCAGCCACTGTGCTTCTCGATGAAGTTGAATCAGGTAAACGCTATGAGATAGTGACCACTAATTTCTATGGCATGCCTTTTCTCAGGTACAGGATAGGTGATATTATAAAGGTGGTCGAGCTTGAAGATGAGGAGACGAATATCCGACTGCCGCATGTGGTGTTTGAATCCCGAGCTGATGAGGTTATCCAGATAAGCGATTCTCTGTGGCTAGATGAGAGAAAGATACGGCAGGCGATCCACAGCAGCGGGGTGGAGTGTGAGGATTGGGCGTTGTGCCAAGAATATATCCCCGATAAGGTCGTTTTACATCTATATCTGGAATTGAAAGAAGAAACGAGGAACAAGGAACAAATTTCCCCTTCCTACCTTCCCGTTATCGAATGTGATGGGGGCAACCTGATGAGGAGAGTCGACGCCTCCCCTCTCAAGATAACCCTGCTTTATCCAGGAACATTTAAGTGTTACTATCAAGGGAGACAGGCGTGTGGCTTTGCAGCAGCTCAGTTGAAGCCACATCGCATGAATGCCCCGCAGAGTATGATCAAGGAACTGATTCGGTTGAGTAACCAACAGCCGACAGATAGAATGTAGTGCAGGTCTGAAAGACCTGTCAAAAAAGCACAAGCTTTAGGTCTGCCCTACCATGGAGGGGAAAAATGAGGTGGCTCATCTCTCACTTACTGGGGCGAGTGGCCCAGGAGATCAGGGATTGGTGGTCTCATAGCCAGCGGCGTGAGTATCGTAAAATGCTGAAGCGCTTCAGTGAAGATATTCAGAGCATTACCGATCTTGACTACCTCGCCTCCCGCTCTACCGAACTATTTACCCTCGGCCTGGAGTCGTCTAGTACCTGCTTACTAGTGCCTTCCCGCTCTAGTGACGATTTTGTGGTGCTCTCCGCTGCCGGGCTTATTCCCTCTTCTCAATACATCCTGAAGAGTGATAGCCTTATCCTCCGCTGGCTGAAGCAGAATGACGGGTTTTTGCCTCGCGGCGACATGGACATTATCCCCCAACTCCAAGCTCTCAGCGCTAAGGAGAAGGCGGAGATAACTCAAATGGGTGGGGAACTATTTATCCCATTGAAAAATAATGGGAGCTTAAGCGGCGTTATTGTTCTTGGCTCCAAGCGCTCAGGGTGGCCCTACTGGCGCTCGGACTACCGCCTGCTTTCCTCGGTATGTCCCCGAGTGGCAGTGAGCCTGGCCAATGCCTATCTGTACCAGGAGATCCAGCAGAAACAAGAACAGCTTACCATAGTTACCGAGTTAAGCAAGGCTATCACCTCCAGTTTGGATATTAAAACTGTTCATCACACCTTAGTCAGAGAGCTAAAAAGGCTCATGGATGCTGATCTAGCGGTTATCGTCTTGACTGAGGGAGAAGGGCTGAAGATAGCTGCCCTATCCCGTGAACCGAGGGTGCCACTAAAGTTGGCCCAAGCAATCTCACTGTGGGAGCCAGGCATAGCCTGGACAAGGCAACACCAAAAAACCCTAGTGGAGGCTGACCTCGACCGAGAGAGAAAGTTTTCGGCCGAAGAATCCCTGCTCGGGCACGGGCTGAGGTCAGTAGTTTATCTGCCCCTCCCCTCCAGAGGGAAAATTTTTGCCAACTTCATCTTGTGTAGCCATCGCCCTTATGCCTATGGAGAAAAGGAGCTTTCTACCTTAGAACAGCTTTCCAGCCAAATAGCTATAGCGGTGGAGAATACTCGCCTCTATACCCTGGAAAGGGAGCAGCGCGCTCGACTGGAAGCCCTAAATCGGCAGAGAAACGAGTTTATCCTGACCATCTCCCATGAACTGCGTACCCCCCTCACTTCACTTAAAGTCTCCGCCGACATCCTGACTAAAGAATGTGGTATAAGTGGCCAAAGCCTGCCCGCTGAGTTACTGGCCAACATCTCCTCTAGTGCCGGGCGAATGGAGAGAAGGATCTCAGAGCTATTGGACTTTCTCAAACTGCAAACGGCAACATTGGAGCTTAAGCTTGAGTCGGTGAATGTTAAGCAGGCACTTCAAGATACCGTAGCCTCGATCCTCCCCCTCACCTCGGCTAAAAAACAAGCTATTGCCATAGATATCCCCGAGCCTCTGCCCGTTGCCCGGCTAGATAGACAGCGCCTCGAGCAGATCATGCTCAACCTGCTGGTTAATGCCCACAAATACACCCCCAGCGGAGGCAAAATAAAGGTATCTGCCCAGGTCGATAACTCCAACCTGGTGCTGGAGGTAAGTGATACTGGTTGCGGCATCCCCCCTGAGGAGCAGGAGCTGATCTTTACCCCCTACTACCACGGCAGGCAACCTGGCACGGGATTGGGCATCGGGCTTAGCCTGGCCAAGTCGCTGGTGGAGCTGCATGGTGGGAAAATTTGGGTGGAAAGCGAACCAGGGGAAGGTAGCGCTTTTTCGTTCACCATACCGCTAACTGCCGACCGGGAAGTAGCGCAGGCCTTTAGATCTAAACTATAGCAGGTCTTTTTGATAGATCTGCACTACATCAGGAAGGGGCTAATAATTGCGTGTTCTGGTAATCGAAGACGATCCTGAGATAGTGCAGGCCATCTCTCTTTGCTTTAAGGTGCGCTGGCCCGAGGCCAGTGTCGTCACCCGAGGTTTGGGAAACCAGGGGGTAGAGGCGGTGGAGATTGAGATGCCCGATATAGTTCTGCTCGATTTGGGTTTGCCCGATATTGATGGCTTTGAGGTATTGCGCCATATCCGCCTCTTCTCCACCGTTCCGGTGATAATTATTACTGTTAGGGAGCAGGAGGTAGACCGGGTCAGGGGACTGGAAGCGGGGGCAGACGACTATATCAACAAGCCGTTTAGCTATTTGGAACTTTTGGCCAGGGTGAATGCGGTGCTGCGCCGCAGCAGCTTTGAGAAATTCAGAACCTCCAAACTATTCACCGCCGGTGATCTGGCTATTGACTTTGGCACGCAGGAGGTATCCCTACGGGGGAAGGCAGTGAAGCTCACCCCCACTGAATATCGGCTGCTTGACCTGTTGGTGAACAATGCCGGCCGCACAGTGCCGCAGCGGGTTCTGCTGGAGAGGGTATGGGGACCAGAATATGTCGATACCCCGGAGCAAATCAAGGTTCATATCCACAACCTGAGGCATAAGCTAGAGGACAACCCCCAGAACCCCCATCTCATCCTCACCGAAGCGGGCAGGGGCTACCGCTTCGTTGCTTCCAGCAAAACAACAACGACTCAGCCTGCTGGGGCCTAAAGTACGCCGTGATTTATAGTCGACCGCAAAATTCCTTGTAACTCCCCTTGGAGGGATCTGCCCAATTCCCCTCCCCTGGGGGAGGGGAATATTCACCTTCACCCTTCCCTCTCCCATCAATAGAGAGGGGATGAAAGGTGTAGCCTCTCCCATCGAGGAAGAGGAGTTTGTGCCAAGATTTTTGCAAGATACTATAAATCACCAGGTGGTTTAGATGACTCCTGCCTCCTCTAAGGCAGCTAGCCTCTGTGCAGAAAAACCTAGCTCCTCACCGTAGATTTGCTGATTATGCTCGCCAATAAGGGGGGCACACCTTACCAAGCGCCACGGGGAGCGGCTGAATTCAGCCCCAGCCCGGGGATACTTGACCCTTGCTCCCAACTCGGGATGAGCCAGCTCAACAAAGAAACCCCGCTCAATAAGCTGGGGATTAGCCACAAGCTGGGGCAAAGAATCAACTGGCGCCCAGGGGAAGTGCATCAACTGCCCTTGCTCCACTAGCTCATTTACTGTATGGGTCTGGGTCCAGCGCTCTAAAACTTGAATAATGTGTTCTATCCCCCCCAGCCGAACTTGGTGACGTCGCCACTTTTCATCTGTTAAGTCCGCTGCCATCCCCTCACTGTCCAGCCACTCTATTAAGGTATCCCACTGCTGGAATAGAGAAAGCAGAATATAGCCATCCTTGCACCGAAAAATTCGGAAGGCATTATTCCACTGCAGACTCCCTTGCCTTTTGGCGATTACTTTGTCATACAGGTAGCGCACGTTGACATGCTCAATCGTCGCAGCAACGCATTCATGCATCGAGACATCAATGTATTGCCCTAAACCGGTGAAGTTACGGTAATGTAATGCCAGGAGGATGCCTAAAGCTCCAAAAAAGGAGGCAATAAGGTAAGTTTGCTCCCCATAGGGCTTGAGAGGTGGGGTGTGTGGTTCACCACAGACGTACATCTGCCCCCCTAAAGCAGAAGCTACTATATCGCAGGAGTGGTATTCTTTATATGGGCCGGTTTGCCCAAAGGGAGTGATCGAGACCACAATCAGGCGGGGATTAAGCTGGCTTAGAGCTTCCCATCCTAACTCCGGTTTCCTCTTCCCCGGAGGGAATGTGTCAACGATTACATCGGCAGCTTTGGCAAGGCGGTGAAAGATTTGACACCCTTCATCAACTTCCAGGTTTAAGGTAATCCCTCGCTTGTCGGTGTTATAGTACCAAAAGTAGAGGCTCCTCTCTGGGTGAGGTATATCATTCATAAAAGGGCCCGAGCCGCGGGTGACATCTCCCTGGGGAGGTTCAATCTTAACCACATCCGCTCCCATATCGGCAAGGAGCTTAGTGCAGAATACCCCCGCGCCACCAGCTAAATCCAGCACCCGCAAACCGCCCAGCGCCGAGCCTTCTTGTCCTTTCATTTTTTTACCCTGTTACCTTTTGTTTGGCCGAACTATGCCGGGAAAGCGGATCACCAGTGAGGCGAGAAACACTGCCATCACTCCGGTCAGAAATATTCCGTCAATAACCCCTGCCCCTCCGATCGAAAGCAGTAGCGGCGAGGGGAAGCCAAAAGTTAGCTTCGAGATAGCATTAGGGGTAATGAGATGTAGTATATCGGCACCTAAAAGTGTTCCCATAGTTCCGCTAATATAGGCCACACTGGGGGCATTACGCCGATTCTTGGCGAGCAGAATGCCGCACACAGCAGCAAATAGTGGTGGAAGGTAAAAAGCGATCATGATTCCTTTGCCAGGTACTGGCCGCGCCAGTATGTAAGTCAGTAGCATTATAATAGCCACTCCAATCAGAGTGCGCTTTATATCGGTTCGTTTTCTGAGAATGATCTCCAGGCTAACTAGAACTGGGATAAGACAGCCACCAACATTTACTGCAATAGACACCAGTTGATGATCGACACCGACCTGAGTCAATGGGATGTTGAATAGGCCGCCGACGATACATCCAAAGGAGATCAAAATAGCTTGCCAACGACCAAATCCGATCTGCCTGAAGGCATCAGTGGTGAGGCGCCAGAAGAAGTAGATGAAGATTAAGGAAATAATAGCTAATAGAACCAGGGCAACGAGAGATAAAGGAGTTATCATCATAAACGCTGCCGCAGAACACCAACCTCACTTGGGAAGAATTCCTCTTTTGATTACCCCCCGAGCTTCCAGGGCAGCGATTTCCTCCAATGTATAGCCTAATTCGAGGAGAATCTCCTCAGTATGTTGCCCCAGAAGAGGTGGGGGACGGAGGGGTTTCCCTGGCGTCTGTTTCAACTTCACCGGCATCCCCAGCATCTTTATTGGCCCTCGGATGGGGTGCTCCATAGTGATGACCATTTCATTAGCCTCCACCTGAGGGTGAGCGAATAGCTCCTCATAGGTAAGGCAGGGGTCACAGCGTAGCCGTACCTCTTTGAATAATTTTTGCCACTCGGCCCGCGCCTTCTTACTAAATGCCTCATCCAGCAGCGGATGTAATTCCTCAGCGTGCTCTATCCTGGCCTCATCGGTGGCAAATCGAGGATCATATTGTAAATGTTCAACGTCGAGCACTTTACATACCGCAGGCCATGTTGGCTGAGCACCGAGCATGGCTACCACATCTCCATCTTTGGCTCGATAGACACCAAAGGTGGGGTCCCCCCTCCCCTTGCGGCGTGGTATCCCATCTATCAGGTAGGCCAACATCTCGGTACTTTGCAACCACATCACGGTATCCAACTGATTCACCGAGAGCTCCTGCCCTACCCCGCTGCGTTCTCGCAGGAACAAGGCCACCATTATCCCATAGGCGGTGAGCAGGGCACCGCCATGATCGACGAAGAACACCGGGACGCGGCAGGGAGGGCCATCAGGGGTGCCCATTTGGCTTATTATTCCTCCCATAGCTTGGGCCCACATGTCCCCCCCAATGCGATGGGCAAGGGGGCCTTTTTCACCAAAACCATAGCTAGAACAATATATCACCCGAGGATTGATTTCGGCTATTATTTCATAGCTTAATCCCAGCCTATCAATAACCCCAGGACGGAAATTGTGTAAAAAGACATCACTACCTTGGGCCAGTTTCAACACGATCTCTTTCCCCAGCTCTTGCCTAATATCCACAGCCAAACTTCTCTTACTCCGATTATTCCCCAACCACATCCCAGCATCGACGAACTCTTCCTCGGCCATCTCCTGTTTATAGATATTATCCATGCCAGCAGGACGTCCGTGTCTTATCGCCTCACCCTGGAGTCTTTCTACCTTGATCACTTCAGCCCCCATATCACCCAACATCATGGCAGCAAGTGGGGCCATTAACGCCTGTGACAAGTCGAGGACCTTTATCCCCGCTAAAGGAAGCACCTTTTCCCACCTCCTAGGCCAGTAAACCATTCGGTTTACTGGGTAATCTCAGCTCTTTGAGCTATTCCTTCTCTTCCACAGACAATATAAATATATCTCCTTTTCTCCATGAAATTATATCACCAATTAGAAACTAGAGCCATGAACTACGGTTCT
>DEIJ01000156.1 GCA_002352365.1 Dehalococcoidia bacterium UBA2777
CCTTCCAGTGGAACATCCGCTGCACCAGAGACTTGTGTGCCCTGGTGAGTTGCTTAAGCTGGGCATCTGCTACTGCCTCCTTCGGCAGGGGCGTATAAAGGTGCAGGTCAGTCCGCAGGATATTGGCTAACACCATGGCATCCATAGGGTCAGATTTGCTTGAGCTCATCCGATACCTGTCCCGATACCGGTCCATCGCTTTGGGGTTGATGGGATAGACCTGATATCCTGTCTCCAACAGGCTGAAAATCATCATCCCCTGGTGCCACTCCACAGTGACCAAGATGTTCTCTGGGACAGCGGAAAATCTTGCCAAGCGCCTCTTCAGTTCCTCCAAGCCAGAATGGGAATGGAGAATAATGAAACTGTCCAACTGTGTAGCTCTGTCATCGGTGACATGGACATCATGATGATCATCAGCCCAATCGATTCCTACATAGATACGCTCCATAGAAATTTACCTCCATTATTGCTATAATTTGAGAGGGCTACAGAATAAGATTTACCTATAGCGGTGCTCGAAGCACGTCTTCCTTTTGACTATTTGTTCCGTAGGGATCTGGGGAAGCGCAGTTCCTAACCAGGTGGTCAGTGCCACGGTGAGGATGATTTCCCCCTCCCTCTAAGTCCCTCCCGCCAGGGGAGGGGAATTACAAGGAATCTTAGGGTTAACTATAAAAATCTAAGGTAATACAAAAACTTCAACTTTAAAACGATGCTTTGGGGGGGAGAGATGAGGGTTACTATAAATGAACTAAAGGAAATGAAGCAACATGGGGAGAAGATCCCTATGCTTACTGCTTATGATTATGTTACTGCTAAGCTAGTTGATGAGGCAGGTATACCCCTTATTTTGGTGGGTGACAGCCTGGGAATGGTAATATTAGGCTATGAGTCTACCATCCCGGTAACCATGGTGGAGATGTTGCATCATACCAAGGCGGTGGTCAAAGGGACCAAAAGAGCACTGGTTGTTGGCGACATGCCATTTATGACCTATCATGCCAGCGTGGCTGATGCCCTACGCAATGCTGCCCGCTTTATCCAACAGGGAGGAGCCCAAGCGGTGAAGCTTGAAGGCGGTGAAAGGATGGCAGAGATTGTAAAGCGGATAGTGGAATGTGGCATCCCAGTCATGGGTCATATTGGGCTTACTCCGCAGTCCGCCTATCAGCTTGGTGGTTTTAAAGTTCAGGGTAAAACTCCCGAGGCGGCCTCGCAGCTACTCAATGATGCTCGCGCTTTGGAACAGGCGGGGGCCTTTGCTATTGTGCTTGAGTTAGTTCCTGCCCCCCTCGCCAAGATAATAACCCAAAGAATCAGCGTTCCTACTATTGGGATAGGAGCCGGGCCTTTTTGCGATGGGCAGGTACAGGTTATTAGCGATCTTTTAGGTCTTTATACTGAATTTGTCCCCAAGCATGCCAAGCAATATGCTAAGCTTGCCGATATAATCAGGGCTGCTGTGGCTGATTATCTCACTGAGGTGCGGGGGGGGAGTTTCCCCACCAAAAGAGAAAGCTATACTATGGATGAAAGCCTCCTTGAGGGGTTGATAGATGAAGCTTCCTGAGCCGAGAGCAAAAGGAGAGGTCTCGCTAGAAGAAACCTTGATGAGGCGGCACTCTGTGCGGCGCTTCACCTCAGCAGGGTTGAGTTGGGAGCAGGTTTCACAGCTTCTATGGGCGGCTCAAGGGATGGTTGAGGGAAGGTACCGGTTCCGCACCGCTCCTTCAGCGGGGGCTGTTTATCCTCTAGAAGTTTACCTAGTAACTTGTGAGGGAATATATCATTACCAGTCCCAGGGGCATGAGTTGGAAGAGATATTAAAGGGAGATGTACGTCCCCAGCTTTGTCGTGCCGCTCTATCGCAGGAATGGATAGAAGAGGCACCAATTGATATTGTAATCACCGCTCACTATCACCGGATGGAGACGGAATATGGGGAGCGAGCTAGCCGTTATGTTCATATGGAGGCGGGGCATACCGCTCAAAATATTCATCTCCAGGCAGTAGCTTTAGGGCTAGGTTCTGTGCCTATCGGCGCTTTTCATGATGGTCAGGTACAAAAAGCTCTCTCCTTACCTCAAGATCATGAGCCTTTATATATTGTCCCAGTAGGATACCCGATGAAATGAAAGTGTTTTCTACTATCGCTGATTTTAGAGAAGCAAGATCTCAAATCAAGGATAGAGTCGGTTTTGTGCCCACTATGGGCTACCTCCATGAGGGACACTTGGCTTTGGTGCGGTGGGCAAGAGGGGATTGTGACGCAGTGGCAGTTAGCATCTTCGTCAATCCCACCCAGTTTGGCCCAAATGATGATTTCGCTAGATACCCCCGGGATGCGGATCGCGACCTCGGTTTGTTAGCCAAGGAAGGGGTTGATTTGGTATTCATGCCCCGAGGGGAGGAGATGTATCCACCGGGATTCAGCAGTTGGGTAGAGGTGGGAAGGCTTACTGAGCGCCTTGAGGGAGCCTTTCGCCCGGCGCATTTCAGGGGGGTGGCTACAGTAGTCACCAAGTTATTTAACATTGTCCAACCCACAAGAGCCTACTTCGGACAAAAGGATGCTCAGCAAGCGGCGGTGATTAAAAGAATGGTTCGGGATCTCAATATGAATTTAGACATCGTTGTGGTGCCGACGGGTCGCGAAGGCGATGGTCTGGCAATCTCAAGCCGCAATATCTACCTCGATTCTGAGGAAAGAAGGGCAGCACTTTGTCTGTGGAACTCACTTAGACGAGCAGAAGATCTCTGGTCAAAGGGTGAGAGAGATGCTGAGACTATCCGCCAAAAGATGATCTCTTTTATCCAACAGGAACCAAAAGCCAAGATTGACTATGTTAGCATAGCTGACCCTGAAACCTTGGAGGAACTAATAGAGGTGAAACCTCCTGCTCTAATCTTGCTGGCAGTATGGATCGGGAAGACGCGGCTGATCGACGCCCTTCTACTAGGAGGTAACCTCAGCGAATCAGCGTTATAATGGCTACCATGGCTACTGCTGCCAGTCCTGCCCCAAAGAAGAAAGGAGCAGCCGGGCTGATTGCCACCCATAGCCAGCCAGCAATTAGACTGGCGCCAAGGAGCGCGATGCCTACAATACCGTGGTAAAGACCGTAGGCTGTTCCCCGCCTTTCCTCGGCTACCATATCAGCAATAAAGGCTCGAGCTACTCCATCGGTTAACCCGTAGTAAAGCCCATAAAAGGCGAACAACAACCATACCTGCCATGGGGCAACAGTGTGGGCAAATCCAAAATAGACTAGGGCATAGATTAGCCAGCCCAGGGCAATAACTCGCTTCCTCCCCAATTTGTCAGACAATATGCCCGCCGGCAAAGAGGTGGCGGCATAAGTAATGTTGAACACGACAAACATTAGAATGATGTGGAAGAGGGAGTACCCCAAGTTCTGGGCTCGAAGGCTGAGGAAGGCATCACTCGAATTACCCAGGGTAAAAATAAACATTATGGCGAGGAAGACCTTAAACTGAGTGCTAAACCCTCCCTCTGCCCTTTGGGGTTGTTGGATTAAAGCGTTTTCCTGGACAATTATCTCGTGCCGTTCCTGTACAAAGAAAAAAAGCAGAAGTACTGCTAGTACTGCAGGTACTACTCCGATTAACACTATGCGTTGATAGGTGCTCTGGACAAGTTCTAGTATCTCCTCTTGAAGTAGAAAAACTATAGCTGCTGCTATACCCAGCCCAACTACTGCGCCGCCGGTGTCCATTGCCCGATGAAAACCAAAGCTTCTACCCCTCTCTTCAGGGAGACTAGATGCGGCTACTAGTGCGTCTCGAGGTGAGGTGCGCAGCCCCTTCCCCAATCGGTCGGCAAATCTCACCCCCAGCACCTGCCCCCAAGCAGAGGTCAAATACATAAAGGGTTTGGCCAGAGTAGAAAACCCATAGCCGAGGAGAGCAAATATCTTACGCTTGCCCATTCGATCACTGAGCCAACCACTGAATATCTTGAGAATGCTTTCGGTACCTTCAGTGACGCCGGTAATGAGACCGATGATCGTTGTCCTCACTCCAAGCACATTTGCCAAAAATAAAGGGAAAAGGGGACCAAAGATCATCTCGCTGGAGACATCGGTGAGAAAGCTCACCAGGCCGAGGAAGAAGATATTAGAGTGCATGCCCCAGATTTTGCGCCTTGGCTTAGCCATATTGACCACTATATTTGCGGCTGGTGAGGTTGTCAAGGGCAGAACAATAATATATAATTTAATCACTACAAGAATGTTAGCCTCATCTTCGGGCGAAATAGCACCTGCCGGTAATCCCTCAGCCTCGGCAACTAGTGCCGAGGCTTTTCCATCAATAAAAGGGGGGAGAGAAGAAGTAGGCCGTCCTTTGGCTGAGGTGGCTAAGAGCTTACGTCGCCACATTATCGCTATGACAGCAAAGGCGGGGAGCGGGCATCCTGGTGGCTCTCTTTCAGCAGTGGAGGTCGTTACCGCTCTGTGGTTTAAAGTGTTGCGTCATCGCCCTACCGACCCGCAATGGGTTGAGCGTGACCGCTTCATCCTCAGTAAGGGGCATGCTGCCCCCACCCTTTATGCTGCCTTAGCAGAGAGCGGTTATTTCCCTGTTGAGGAGCTACTTACTTTGCGCCAGCTAGGTAGCCGCCTTCAGGGGCATACTGATAGGACGGCTACGCCGGGGGTGGAAATGTCAGCAGGTTCCTTGGGGCAAGGCTTATCCTTTGGCATTGGCACCGCCTTAGCTGCTCGGCTCAATTCCCAAAGCTATCGAGTATATGTCCTCTTAGGAGATGGGGAATGTGATGAGGGCCAAGTGTGGGAAGCAGCCATGGCTGCTTCCCATTTCAAGGTGGATAATCTGGTAGCCATCATCGATTACAATAGACAGCAGATTGATGGCTGGAGCTGGCAGGTTATGAACCTTGTCCCTCTAGAACAGAAATGGTCCTCTTTCGGTTGGCATGTTATCCAAGTTGATGGTCATGATTTTGATCAAATCCTGGCAGCTTTTGAACAGGCAAAGCAAGTGAAAGGCAAGCCTACAGTGATTATTGCTCACACTGTTAAAGGGAAAGGGGTAAGCTTTATGGAGAACAACCTAGAATTCCATGGTAAAGCCCCTACCCCCGAAGAGGCACAGAGGGCACTGGAGGAATTGGCCTAATGCCCCAGGAGATGTCCACCCGTGAGGCTTATGGCCAGACTTTAGTAGAGCTAGGTAGAGAGAACCAAGACATTGTAGTTCTTGATGCTGACCTGTCAAGATCAACGCGGACCAGTCTTTTTGCCCAGGAGTTTCCGCAAAGGTTTTTCAATTGTGGCATTGCTGAGCAGAACATGATGGGGATTGCCGCTGGGCTGGCCGCTTCAGGTAAAATTGCCTTTGCCTCCACCTTTGCCATTTTCGCCACCGCCCGTTGCTTTGACCAGCTACGCATGAGCATCGCTCAACCCCACTTAAACGTTAAAATCGTAGCTACTCATAGTGGCATCACTGTAGGCGAGGATGGTTTTTCTCACCACGCTATAGAGGATTTAGCCTTGGCCTGCTCCCTCCCTGGCTTTACAGTCATCGCCCCCGCTGATGCTATCGAAACAACCCAAGTGGTAAGGGTAGCAGCAGCCACTTATGGGCCTTTCTACATCCGGTTGAGCCGCCCCAAAACATCTGTGATCTATAACAGTGCCTACCAATTTGTACTCGGCAAAGCAGCGACCTTAAGGGCAGGCACTGATGCCACTATTGTCGCTGCTGGGATTATGGTAGCCAAGGCTGTCGAGGCGGCGGCAAGCTTGAGCCAAAAGGGAATTGACTGCCGCGTGCTGAGCATGCCCACCATTAGGCCTTTGGATGAACAGGCCATTATTCAAGCCGCTACTGAGACTGGAGCTATCGTAACTGCCGAGGAGCACTTAGAACATGGCGGGTTGGGTAGTAGAGTAGCTCATGTAGTGGCTCAGTACCAACCAGTACCCATGGCTTTTGTGGCAATCAAAAATACCTATGTTAAATCGGGTAAACCTGAGGAATTGCTTGAGAGATATGGCTTGACTGCCGCTAATATCGAGCAAGCAGTACACTCAACAGTGCTGCGAAAACGCTAAGGCCAGAAAAGTTTTTGAGCTTCCTTCCTTAGCTCGGCACGGAAGTCAGGGTGAGCGATGGCAATAATCTCCTCTACCCTTTGTCTTTGTGTCTTTCCTCGAAGCCTGGCAATGCCGTACTCAGTGACTATATAATCAACAAGGGTACGAGGCAGACTCACCTGTGTCCCTGCCTCGAATTTGGCAAAAATTCGAGAGGCAATCCCTTGTTTGGTCTTGGCAGTCGAAGGGAGCACAGTAACAGAGCGACCACCATTGGAGAGCAAAGCCCCAATAACAAAGGGTAGTTGCCCTCCTACTCCCCCTACTATTCGGGGGCCTATGGACTCCGAGGTGATTTGACCAGTTAAATCTACTGCAAGGGCATTATTGATGGCTATCATATGGTCATGAGCTGCGATAACCTTGGGGTCATCAACATAACTTACCGGATATAGTTCAAACAAGGGGTTGTTATTAACGAATGCTAAATCCTCTGGAGTGCCCCCAGCAGCACTGGCAACTGCCTTGCCTTGATGAAGACTCTTCCTCTTCCCATTGATTACCCCTTCTCTTACCAATTTTATGATTGGTGAGGTAGTATGCTCAGAATGCCAGCCGATATCCTGTTTGCCATCGAATATCCCCAGCCGGGTAAGCATTTCACTGGTGATGCCTACGCCAACTTCAACAGTATCGCCATCCTTAACTAGGGGTGAAACATATCCGGCTATATCCTTAAGCTCCTTGGGGGGCTCAAAAATCTCCCCCTTCCCTCTTAGGTCTGCAGTTCCAGGGATTCTCTCCGGAGGAGCAGTGCGCTCAACAAAATAATCGATCTGTGAAACATGAATAAAGTTGTCGCCGAAAGTTCTGATCAGGTGAGGGTTTACCTCTGCAACGGATATCTTGGCCCTTCGAACGGCATCTTTCTTTTCCCAGACCGACTGACCAAAGCTACAAAACCCATTTTCATCTGGGGATGAGACTTCAGTTATAACCACCTCTGCCTCTATCTCTTCTTGCCAGGTGATACCCCCAATTCCTATGTCGCATCTGCGCTCAGTGATTATCTGTTTTACCATTGGCATAGGGAAACCAACCGTTATGGCAAAAGATTCCTCCCAGCCAGGATCGTACCAACCAAAGTCTCTATCGGGGGTGGGCACAAAAACTTGCACATTTCTAAGCTCATCCCTTCTGGCAGCGAGTGCTAAACCTATTTCACGGGGCTGGCGGCCTGTGGTAAAATAAACTCGATCTCCAGATTTAACAATCCAAGCTGCTTCCTCAGCCGAGATCAATTTTCTTTTATATTCCTCTTGCCAATGTCGAGTAGACATCTTTTATAACCTCCTCTCTTGGTTATTTAATGCCCCTCACAGAACCGAACATCCAGATTTCCCAGATTCGGCTCTTCGGTAATACTTCCTCAATACGATGACCAGGTATAGGTTAGGTGATATATCTTCGGCTCAGGCAAAGGGTTACACTCCTTAAACTTGCAATATTGGGCATAGGTGAAACTCTTTTTCTGACTTCGCCTATTTATCCATTTGTGTACCAGTTTTGAAGTCTATATATAGAATTTCCTCAATGCCTGCATATTGCCGCTTATTCCGTAGTAGCGGTAGTGGCCTAGCAATTTTAACCTTAACACCTTCCACCACTCCTCTAACTCTACAACGTTTCGAACCCTCTTTAACCAAAGGTTCATCTCCCCCAGCTTTTGCCCGAACTTCTTGGCACTTGTCTTCCGCCCTAGCTTAAATTTGCCCCTCCTGGTTTTATCGCAATAGTGCGTAAATCCGAGAAAGTCAAAGGTCGCCACTTTCTCATCTTGCCTCTGTGCCTTCTCCCATGCATACCGACCAAACTCAATTATCCTTGCTTTGCTCTCAGCAGTTTTCAGGCCAAATTTACCAAGTCTTTGCTTTAACATCTCCCCAAATGCTTTTGCTTCACTGCCACTCTGGAAGCAGACGATGAAGTCGAAAGCCGAGCGAATAAGCTGTGCAAAGCCTTTGAACTGCCTCTTGATTTTCTTCTCAAACCACAGGTCTAAAATGTAGTGAAGGTAAATATTCGCCAGTATTGGACTTAACACCCCACCTTGCGGCGTGCCTTTGTCTGTTTGAATACATTTACCCTCTTCCATTACCCCTGCCACAAGAAATCGAGCTATCAGCCGTAGTAAACTCGTGTCCTCAATCCTTTGCCTCAAGCACTTCATCAACCATTTGTGGTCTATGGTATCAAAGAACTTCTCAATATCCATATCCACTACATAGTTTGTTGGTTTGGTCATGATTGCCTTGTCCAGCACATCTAAGGCATCGTGGCAACTTCTGTTGGGGCGAAATCCAAAAGATACATCCATGAAATCAACTTCAAAGATCGCCTCAAGGATTTTCTTTATCCCCATCTGCACTATCTTGTCCTCAACCGTGGGTATTCCCAACCCACGCTTACTACCATCACTCTTCGGTATGTAAACCCTTCTTACTGGTTGTGGCTTATACTTCCTTGCCTTCAACCTTTCCACTAAATCCTTAATGTTCCCTTCTAAGTTGACCTCATAGTCCCTTGCCCCTACCCCGTCTATCCCAGTAGCCTTATCCCTTTTCAGCTCCCAGAAACACTCCACAAGAAAATCCTCTGTCAGTAAGTGTGCCAGAGACATAAACTTACTCTTCGGATTTTCCCTGGCTCGCAGAGTTAGGGAAGCAAGTTTTGTTGTCATCTGCCCCCCAGTTCTGAGTCTGGCAGAT
>DEIJ01000082.1 GCA_002352365.1 Dehalococcoidia bacterium UBA2777
CGTCCCTTTTCGGCGTTTTAGAGTAGTCAGTTATGATTGAAGAGACTAAACCTTGACAATCGGGTACTAAAATGCTATTACAAGCTTAAACAATGAACAGAACATTCAGGCAGGCGATCTACTACCCCACCCCAGAGCAGCATGAAAGGCTCAAGGATCTCGCTTATAAGAAGAAGGTCTCTATGTCCTATCTCATAAGGTGTGCCTTGGATAAGGTCTACTTCGATGGGGGTGAGCAAAAACAATGAAAGGGGGAGAGATGAAGAAAGGATTGAAGAAGATCGGATTGGGTCTCGTAGCAGTGGGGCTCTCTATTGTGCTCTTACTTATAGGTGCTATACCTAGCCATGCTACACCAGGGGAGGAAAAAGTGGTAAAGATAGGACATGATACTGCCCTTACTGGCCCACTCGCTAGCACCTATCTTTACGGGCACTATGGCACGGCTGATATCATAAGCTATCTAAATAGGGAATTTGATATCGACGAAGCAGTGGTGCCCAAGGGTGTTTTAGCTGTAAGGAGATTTTACGAAGAGGAAGAGATCAAGTTAGAGCAAGTATGGTATGATACTACAGCAGTAAGTATGAGCAAGTCTCTTATAGCTTTCAAGAGATTTGTAGTGGCAGGGGTAGTAGGAGAGTTAATCTGCACTACGACGCCCTGCGAGGTGTTAACGCCCTCATTTCAAAGGGAAGAAATACCAGCAATATTTGTCATTGGTCTCACCCCTCCAATGATAACCCAACCCATTAGGTGGGTTATCAGTATGTATGCTGGGGTTGGGCCTGAGGTTGCCACCTTTATGAACTGGATCAAGGGAAATTGGACTGAGGAACGTTCCCCTAGGATTGGGTGTATGGGTTATGACCACGCCTCAGCTTTGGAGGCAATAGCAGCTACAGAGGAGCTGGCGCCCAAAATGGGGTTCGAGTATGTTGGCCGTGAGGTAACGCCTACTGTAGTTATCGATACTAGTACCGAGTGGCTCAGGATGGCAGCTAAGAACCCTGATTGGATTTATGTTCCAACTTGTGGTTCAACATTGGTGACGATGGTTAAAGATGCTGCTAGGCTTGAGATTCAAGGGAGGGAAATAGGGTTATGTTCAGGCGCATGGGGTATAGACGAGATCGTAATGAGACCGATGGGAAAGGATGCTGAGGGGTGGTATGTCATAAGACCTCATCCATCCACAGTGGAGACAGACGTACTATTGACGAGGTTCTCCTTTGAGTTAGCCAAGAAAGGCCCCCATCACTTGAAGCCGCCGGAGGATGCCCCATCACATTATCGTGCAGGGTTAGTGTTTTTTGCCACTTGGGGCGAGGCCGTAAAACTAGCCATAGAGAAGGTAGGATATGAAAATTTAAGCGGACGCGCTGTGAGGGATGCACTGGTAAGTATACGGGACTACGATATCGGCGTCGGCCCTCTAATAACTATAACCGAGGAACGACCATATGTCTTTTCAGGCATGAAGATGTATCAGGTTCGAGAAGGTGGTATCTGGCCCATCACTGATTGGCTTCCATATGCATATCATTATCCTGAGCTAACAAAGGGAAAATAAGGCCAGTCGGCTGAGAAAAGAAAGGTTAAAAGAGCTCGTAGCAGAGCAAAGACACATGTAAGAGGATTAACGTATGGGCTGGGCGTAAGCTTTTGCTGATATGAAATGATTGTCGTGCTACGCCACCCCAGAGCAGCAGGAGAGGCTCAAGGAGTTGGCTTATAAGAAGAAGGCCTCTATGGCCTATCTCATAAGGTATGCCATAGATAAAGTCTACTTTGATGGTGAGCAAAAACAATGAAAGGAGTCAAGATGCAGAAACGAATTAAGAGGATCACATTGGGACTTGTAGCAGTGGGGCTTTGCACGACGCTTTTGCTTACAGGGGCTATACCGGTTTGTGAGGCCGGGCCAGATGAGAGGGTGGTAAAGATAGGGCTCCACGGCGCTTTCACGGGGCCATTAGCTAGTACCTCGGCGCGTGCCTGCACTGCCGCACTTGACTATGTAAAGTATACAAATGAGCAAGGTGGCATCAACGGGATTAAGATCGAGATGCCATGGTTTGAAACTAGAGCAGAGGTGAGTCGAGCGATCACCGCTCATAAGAGGCTCAAAGAGATAGGGGTGGTAATGGAAATGGATCTCCTCAGCACCATTTGCGAGGCATTAGCTCCAATAATGCAAAGAGACGCGATACCATTACTCTACGAGTCTAGCATCACCCCACTAATGATGACGTACCCCATTAGGTGGGTTTTCGGCCTAACGTTTCAACAGGAGGCATGGATCGTTAGCGCGGTATTGGGGCTCAAGAAACTCCTGCCTCCTGTGCCTGGGGACCTCAGAGTAGGGCATATATTCTGGGATCAGGCTTCAGGCTAGGTTGTAGAGGGGGGTGCTGAGTACTTCGCTAAAGAGCCAGAATATGGATTTGAGATGGTAGGCTACGAGGTTGTGCCTGGCTTTGGGGCTCTCGATACCTCCACTGAGTGGCTCAGGTTAGAAGCTAAAAAGCCGGATGTGATCTATGTCACTGCTTATGCTAGTACACTGGTGACTCTTATAAAGGATGCTGCCCGGCTGGGGATTATGGAGAGGGGGGTGGTGTTGTGCGCCTGTACCACCTCTGCAGATGAAGGGATTTTACGTATAGTGGGCAAGGATGGCGACGGGTGGTATATGCCGAGTGTACTCCCATCTGCTGTAGAGGTAGGGGATATCCCAGCTCTGAAAACTTGCGCTGATGCTGCCAGGAAATATCGCAACTGGATATTTGAAGACGTTGGGATGTGGTATGAGGTGGGATGGTTTGACACAATGGTTGCTGTCGAGGCCGTAAAACGAGCCATAGAAAGAGTTGGCTATGAGAATTTGACTGGGCGTGCCGTCAGGGATACTTTCGCAAGTCTTACCAATGTTGAAACAGGGATATGGCCTCCATTTAGTATGACGGAAGAAGAACCTTGGGGCCAGCAGGAAGTGCGGATGTACATCATTCACGAGGGGCAGCTGTGGCCTCGCGGTGAGTGGTATGAAGCGCCAATTTATCCCGTAGAGCTATACCGTAAATACGACTAAATATAACCTTTACAGGCTACTGCACCCAAAGTGGAAAGTGGTATGTAAAGAGCATGAGACTGGCCTGCACATGTGAGGACGGTGCCTCTATTAGAGTTTGCTTGAGAAGTTTTAGCAAGCGATTTGCTCCTCATCCGAGGATAGTGCCAAGGGTAGTTTACTAGGGGCAATGTCATGGTTGTGGTGATTTCCAGCCTTTCTTCATCTTCAATACCTCTGTAGTGAGGGGCTCTTAGCGCTAGGAGTCCGTCATGATTTCAAGGAGGGGGCTCAAAATGCTCAAAAAGCTTGGCATTATCTTCGGCTCACTAGTTTTAGTCTTTATTGTGATGACGGTTGTCATAGGGCTTACCGCAGGGCATTCTGTAGATGTCCAGATAGCTGCTTTTGTTGGGTCGGATGAAGATGGCATCCTAGTACAAGGGATAACGAATCTTCCTGG
Organism: Dehalococcoidia bacterium UBA2777; assembly: GCA_002352365.1. Lineage (GTDB taxonomy): Bacteria > Chloroflexota > Dehalococcoidia > UBA2247 > UBA2777 > UBA2777. The sequence goes on from DEIJ01000082.1 coordinate 3,537, forward strand.
TGGAGCAGCGCTAATAGTAGAAGTCTCTCCTTCGATACAGACACCTCTTGGAGTGGGCAGCTTAGTAAACAAAGAGTCTGTGTGGAGGGAGGCAAGTTTTCCACTTATTTCAATTTGAAGGACGCCAATTGGATATCAGATGTGAAGGGGTTAGTATCGATTGGTTTCTGGCCAATCCGGGGATGGCCACCAAAGCAGCCCGATGAGATTTATGTAGTATTTGGGGAACATGGTGAGAATATAAAAGGGAGCTTGACGAAAGAATTCGGTAGTATAAAGACAGCCGAACTAATTTATCGGTTCACCTGGAATCTAACCATTAAATGGCATGAATGGTTAGACCGATAATAGTTAGGCTGTGAAGGAAGGGCGACGTCATACTCTCCTTCAAAGGGTGTAGCTAGCTCAAACATAAGCTCATCTTTCCACTCAGTTAATTGCATATCGCCAAAAAGCTAGTAGGATAATTCACGTCAAAGCTTCAGGCTGTCTTCAAACTTCACCGACCTAGTATATCTTACATGGTTTTAGCTCAGTGGTGGCTTATACAACGGATGTTCCACCCCATTT
>DEIJ01000103.1:0-2577 GCA_002352365.1 Dehalococcoidia bacterium UBA2777
AGTGTTGGTTTTAGCTAGACTTGGTTGTGCGGTGTAGGGTTAGAAGTCGCCAGGCTAATGGGGACAAAACTGACCTGATGGGCTAAAATTTGCCATCGCGTAGGTCATGGAAGCTCTATGTCATTATGCTGAGGCTTCGTGCATAATTTGGGATAATAACCCATGAGAGATGGTGTTTGATAACAATGTGTAACCCAGCCAGCGGTTTGGCGAAGGCAAATGAAAGGAGGGAACTAATGGACAAAGAACAATTCGAGCAATTGATGAAGTCATTAAAAGAGCTTAATGAATATTTAGAGAATATAAGTTCTTGTTTGGGCGGGATAGATGTTTCCTTAGATTTGATAAAAGACGGAGTAAAGCAAAATAAAAAAGTTAGAAAGTAAAGCACATTTCAGACTTTGAGAATAAGGTATGAGATAGCCTAGCCAGTGGATTGGGAGAGCGCACAGATGGGAAAGGAAAAATCATTTGCCGATTACAAGGCCGATGGTGCTGCGTGGATTACGCTGGCAACCGGGGAATACTATCCCGACATCCTGCCGCAAGCATGCGAGTTGTATAAACCTGTGCTAGTGCTCTTCGGACATCTGCTACAATCCGCTCACTCCTCCACAGACCTATTCGTGGCCATCTCAGAACTCAAAGAGCAGTGGATGCGCATACAGCTTTCGCGGGTGTTCCGGAAGTACGTTAGCCCAGAAACACCTGTCGAGATGCTCAAGAAAAAGTCGGCGGCCGCTAAGATATGTAAGCAGTTTGGCGCTGGTTTCAGGAATATCGTTGAGGTGCAGAAGAAGTTTCAGAGCCGTCCTATCCCTGATGAGGCTATATGTGCTTTGTTGTGGGAGTACAAAGACAGGGGCAAGAAGGGCTACGACCTGACAGAGCGCATCTTCAGCATCCTGCGAGAGCAGCTACCAGGCTTCACGATGATTGGCCCAGAGCGAGCCGGGAAGGATATCCTGCTTGGCGAGGTATTCCCTGGCTACCCTAAGCCAGGTCGCCCCGTCGATTTCCTAATATTCGAGGGCGATAAGGCCGATGCTACGAAGGCAGTAGCAGTCGGGCTTGCTCGGTACGACTCTGACAGGGGCGGAGCTCAAGAAGATGACAGGACTGGGCAGTATCGGGAAGTTGCTCAGGAAATCATCGGCTACGCTGACAAGAATGCACGACCGCGCCTCAAAGTAATCTACGTGAACGATGGCCCTGGCCTTCTGCTTGGCTCAATGTGGGATGACTACACTTACATCGAGGAGCAGTGGAACGGTAGGGCAATGGTTGTAACACTGAGGATGGTGCCACAGCGCATCACCGCTGCATGGCTTAAAGGTTGATATGGCTACCGGGATACCGAAAAAGACTGATGGAAAGAAGACCGTAGAGGCAATGCGTCTCGAATATCCAGGCAGGAGGCCTGTAGAAGAAATCCTGCAAACACCACCCGCAACACTGCTGCAAGAGGGGAAGAAGCACCCGCATAATAACAGGCTGATATTCGCGGACAATCTCGGGGCATTGGCCGCTCTCGCCCAAGATGAAAGCATAGCCGGCAAGGTGCGGCTGGTCTATATCGACCCTCCTTTTGCAACGCAGTCGGTTTTTCAGTCCAGGAAACTCGATCACGCCTACAAGGACACGCTTGCAGGGGCTGAGTTTGTCGAGTTCTTACGTGAGCGTCTAGTTTGGCTGCACCAACTGCTCGCGTACGATGGCTCGCTGTACCTGCACCTTGATGAGCGTATGGTGTTCTGCTTCGGTGTCGTTCTCGATGAAATCTTCGGGTCTAGGAATTACAAAAACTGCATCACACGTAAGAAGTGCAACCCGAAGAACTACACCCGCAACACCTACGGCAATATTGCAGACTACATCCTGTTCTACACGAAGTCTGACAACTACGTGTGGAATCGCCCAGTTGAGCCGTGGACGGATGAACGGGTTGCCAAGGAGTACCAGTACGTCGAGCCAGAGACGGGCAGGCGATACAAGAAGGTGCCGGTGCACGCCCCACAGGTTAGGCACGGAGAGACAGGCAAACCCTGGCGCGGGATGCTGCCGCCTCCTAGAAAACATTGGCAGTATCCTCCAACCAAACTGGACGAGTTCGACGCTAAAGGGGAGATTTACTGGTCTCCAACAGGCAACCCCCGGCGGAAGGTTTATCTGGATCAAAGCCAAGGCATACCCCTGCAGGATATCTGGATGGATTTAAGGGATGCCCATAACCAGAACATCCGAATCACCGGATACCCAACGGAGAAGAATCCTGAGCTTCTTCGGAGAATAATCCTCGCTTCATCTCGTCCTGGCGACCTGGTGCTCGACAGCTTCTCAGGATCCGGAACCACACTTACAGCGGCATCGGAACTCGGCAGGCGGTGGATTGGGATAGATAACAGTCCGGAGGCAATACGGACAGCACTTAAACGGTTTGCCGTTGGCCTGGAGCCTATTGGTGACTATGTAAACGAAAAACCTAAGAGACCTGCTTCCCTACCTCTGTTCGACGAAAGAACCGAGAAGTCGCTCGAGGCGCATGTGACTATTGAGGATTTCACCCTTTACGCTGAG
>DEIJ01000103.1:2624-3337 GCA_002352365.1 Dehalococcoidia bacterium UBA2777
AAGGGGATTGAAACGACTATACACCCTATGCCAGGGGGGAATCCCTGTGGCATGGCGGGAAGCTAACCCGTTTTAGGTATGAATTCATGCTGAGGCTTTTGGCAAGCCTTGAGCCAAATCCCTTCTCAAAAGTTCTTATACAACCTGCACCATAGCTATGCATTCACTGCACAAGATAGCGTTTCGTTAACTCCTCACATGCTGGTTGTCCCCTTGACGACAAAGAGCCGTGAGCGCAAAATTATGGCCGTGCAGTTCAAATGACGGGCGTAGGACGAGCTCCCTTTCCTTGAATCGGAGCTGCTCCATATATAGAGCGGGAGGTAAAGATGAATTCAGTTAATGACCGGCAAGCCAATCTAAGACTAGAATATGAACTTATTCACAAGGTGCGCATGAATTGGTATTATATTTAAGGTCTGAGATAAAGAAATCTACCGAACTATCGGGTTCGTTTTCTGGCTTTATAGTATTCCTTGTGTGGTCAGCAATCCGGCGCCAGTTAATATCGCCCTGTTCCCTTGCCTTCACCAGCTTTTATGTCAAAGGACGAATACATACTTCGGGTATTCAGCATATACTGGTAAGGAGGACTTATCAAGCGATAATAGATTTGCCTTACCGTTGCCTTAGTATATTGAGCCAAGATTTGGTTTACTAACTGAACCACCCTTTTGTATTTCATAGTCTACCCCCTATCTATCGAACTCAAC
>DEIJ01000084.1:0-961 GCA_002352365.1 Dehalococcoidia bacterium UBA2777
CGAAAATGGGGTGGAACATCCGGTACAAACTATCTTGGTGTGTCGGTCAAGATACTTAGCCTTCTGCATTGGCGCTCCAGGTGATAACTAATTTCTGTTACCCTTTATGGTTGGAGTCGATATCAATCAAGAAAATTGCTAACAGATTAGAGGAAAGACCAGCTCAATAGCTCTTATACCACTCCTGGGTTATCGGCGTGAACTCGTCTTTGTCGGCTCCCAGCTTGGAAAACCACGGGGTTCCATAGGCGCTGGCTACTTCTGCCAGTTGTCTCAGTCTTTGGGCGGAGACGGTCTCCATGAATCTCATCCTTTCCGTCCGGGAGCCAATTTGAGCGGCTTCTTGCCATAAGGCACGTCCGGCAAGAAAGCCTGATGCCCCCGCCTTACAGGCGATCTCCACCTCCTTACTGAATAACTCAAAATCAAGACCGGCACTCAAGAGTATCCATGGCACACGGGATACCTCGTTTAACTGCTGGCAAAGCTCTGCCATCTTTCCTTCATCCTTCTCATAATTTAAGTCTGCCGGGAATTCAGCCTTTAGCACATCGAGGGGTAGGGCAGTAACTTGTCGTGCCGTCTCGATAACCAGATGAGGCTTGAGTTTGGCGAACTCCTGGAAATAGTGTTCCTCCGTCTCAATGGGATAGCTTAGCGGCTCAACCAGAAGGGGTATATCTTCTTCAATACATTGGTCAGCCAGCTTGGTAACCAGGTCGAGCTGTCTTGATGCTATGTCCTTGAGATCAGGGCGGTAGTAAAGGAGAAGCTTCACTGCTGATGCCCCTATTCTTTTCGCCTTTGCTACATTCCAGTCGGCCAAGAGAGTGGTGAGGCGGTGCGTTTTACCCCCAGTGTACCCCGTTTCTTCCATGCTGACCAGCAGCCCGACATGCCCGGATAAGACACCGGCAGCTATAGCCTGGGCGGCACCATACACCGGGTCAAGAAGTATAGC
>DEIJ01000084.1:1127-6679 GCA_002352365.1 Dehalococcoidia bacterium UBA2777
ATAAAGAGCAGGTGTGGCTACATCTCCCCTCCTATCCAGATAACAGCTTGACCAGTTCCTTGAGGTCACTGTCTAACTCCTTTTTCTTCTCCCAGGTATCCTTCAGGGGGGTATAGGCTATCTTACCATTTATCTCACCCAGCATATGCCCTCCTTTGCCGTTCTCTAGCGCTTCTACCGCGGCTGCGCCTAGCTTGCTGGCGAGGATCCGATCCCAGGCAGTCGGTGAGCCTCCACGCTGAATATGCCCCAGGATACAAACCTTAGACTCAAACCCTGCCTTATCCCTTACCTCCTGGGCAATCCTGAAGGCGTTCCCTGGCTGCTCAACCTCAGCCACCACCACTATGGCACTTCTCTTTCCACGCCGAAAACTGGCGTCGAGCTGCCGGCAAAGCTTGTCGATATTCTCGGGAACTTCAGGAATGATTAGTTCCTCAGCTCCACCAGCGATGCCACTCTCCAGGGCAATGAATCCGGTGTGATGTCCCATTACCTCGACGAAGAAAAGGCGGTCGTGTGAAAGGGCGGTATCTCTGATGCGGTCAATGGCCTCAAGCGCCGTGTTTATCGCAGTATCGAAACCTATGCTGTAATCGGTACCATAAACATCATTATCGATAGTTCCTGGCACACCAACAATGTCGACTCCGCTCTCTTCCTTCAGAAGGGTACCGCCTCTGAATGTCCCATCGCCCCCGATGAGAACCAGGCCATCGATCCCAGCCTTGTGGATGATCTGGATGGCAAGTGCCCTGCCTTCCCTGGTTGTGAACTCAGGGGAACGAGCGGTGCCTAATATTGTCCCTCCCTGATGAATGATATTAGCTACGCTTCCCCTATCCATCGGTCCCATTTCCCCGCGAATGAGTCCAGCATAGCCATGGCGTATTCCCCAGACCTCCAGCCCTTGGGAGAGGGCAACACGCACCACAGCCCTAATGCAGGCATTCATACCCGGGGCATCGCCGCCGCTGGTCAGAATACCAATTCTGTTCATACCAACCCCCTCGCGAAGTGCCCTAAAGGGATATACTTCCTTTTTCTCCCATATTTGCCGCGGCATGAGGCGATAGAGTCTCTTTTAAGTGCCCACCTCCCGACTATTTATCCTATAGTACGGCCACTCCAGGCAATACCTTACCTTCCAAGAACTTGAGTGAAGCCCCGCCGCCGGTAGAGACGTGGGACATCTTATCTGCCAGTCCCATTTCCACCACCGCCTCCGCCGTAGAGCCGCCACCAACAACAGTAGTAGCCTCAAGGTCAGCCAAAACCTTAGCTAGTGTACACGTTCCCTGAGCAAACTGCGGTATCTCAAACATGCCCATAGGACCATTCCAGACCACAGTGCGGCATTTCTTAAGCTCCCGTGAAAACTCCTCTATGGTGCGAGGCCCGATATCAGCGATGACCCAGCCGGCTGGTATCTCTTCAGCTGGTACCACCCGGGGGCTGAAACCGGCCTCCAGCTTTTCCGCCACGATTACATCTTGTGGCAGCAGAAGTCTTACCCCTAGGGACTTTGCCCTGCTTGTAAGCTGCTCGATATAATCCAGCTTATCATCCTCGACCATAGATGCGCCTACCTCGTGGCCCTTGCTTTTCAGAAATGTAGCTACCATGCCGCCGCCAATGAGTAAAGCATCTACTTTACCTATGATATTCTCCAGAATGCCCAATTTCCCGGCTACCTTAGCCCCGCCTATTATGGCAGCGAAGGGTCTTCGGGGATTTTCTAGGGTACTGCTTAAGGCCTTAAGCTCTTTTTCCATCAAAAAGCCGGCCACTGCTGGTAGATACTCCGCCACCCCCACTACTGAGGCATGGGCGCGGTGACTGGCGCCAAAGGCATCGTCGACATAGACATCTGCCAGCCGGGCTAGAGCTCGGGCGAAGTCGCGGTCATTGGCTTCCTCTTCAGCATAGAACCGCAAGTTTTCAAGGAGTATTACCTCTCCATCCTGTAAACTAGCTACAGCGGCCTCTACATCAGGACCAATACAGTCCGTGGCAGCCTCAACCGGCTTGCCAAGAAGCTCTGACAGCCGCTTAGCTACGGGAGCCAGTTTCAACCCTTCCACCACCTTGCCCTTGGGCCTGCCCAGATGAGAGCACACAATGACCCGGGCATGCTTCTCTATTAGGTAGTTTATAGTGGGAAGACATGCCTGAATACGGCTGTCATCGCTGATGGTGCCATCCGGGTTGAGAGGCACGTTGAAATCAACACGAACCAGCACCCGTTTATCGGCTACATCTATATCTTCCACCGTCCTCTTTGGCATTCCGCCCCCTTAATATTTACTTGTTAGACTCCCTTATTGATAAGGTAAGAGACCAGGTCAACCAGGCGGTTACTGTAACCCCATTCGTTATCATACCACGCAAGCACCTTGACCATACTGCCCCCTATCACCATAGTGTTTTCGGCATCCACGATGGCGCTTGCGCAATTTCCCTTGAAATCTATGCTGACCAGAGGCTCATCGCAGTATTCCAGGATCCCCTTGAGCGACCCAAGGCCAGCCACCTTGAAAGCCTGGTTAACCTCCTCGGCAGTAACCTCCTTCCCCAGGTCAGCCACAAAATCACATATCGACACAGTAGGCGTTGGCACCCTGAGGGCAATGCCGTGGAGTCTCCCTTTGAGTTCGGGTATGACCTCGGTTACCGCACGGGCAGCTCCAGTGGTCGTAGGCACGATGTTGACCGCTGCCGTCCGGGCACGACGCAGGTCGCTGTGGTACATATCAAGAAGTCGCTGGTCGTTGGTATAAGCATGAGCCGTGGTCATCAAGCCCCGGATGACCCCGAAGTTATCATGGAGAACTTTCACTACCGGGGCAATGCAGTTAGTAGTGCAAGAAGCGTTGGAAAGGATATGGTGTTTGGTAGGATCATACTTATCCTGGTTAACACCTAAGACTATTGTTAATACCTCTCCCTTAGCTGGTGCCGATATGATAACCTTCCTAGCACCCCCCTGGAGATGGGCCGAGGCCTTGCTGGCGTCGGTGAAGAGCCCGGTAGACTCGATCACTATCTCTACGCCGTAGTCCCGCCACGGAATTTTGGCAGGGTCACGCTCAGCAAGTACCCTCACCCTTTGGCCGTCAATCATAATAGCATCTTCGGTAGCCTCCACCTTGCCGGGGTAGCGCCCATAGCTACTGTCATACTTGAAGAGGTGGGCATTTGTCCTGGTATCAGTTAGGTCATTAATAACGGCTACATTGATATCTTCCTTTCTCTCCATTATCACCCGGAGTACCAGCCTGCCAATACGACCGAAACCATTAATACCAATTTTGGTTGCCATCTTCGGGCCCTCCTTTTATTTTTAATTGCAATGTGGAAGTAGTGCTAATGACCATATACTATCGGACAAAATGACATTCTGCTTACCTGCTTAACCATCAAGAACACTATAATTACTTTCCAGCTGACCTGTCCATCTTTTTCATCTGTTCCCGGAGAGCAAAGGCGGATGCTCCAAGTACACCGGAATCCCGCCCCAACTCGGCAGGAGCAAAGCGTACCGCTTGGTAAGCTTCCCTATATGCTCTCTCTCCAGCCACCTTAAAGGCCAGCCCAAGCAGCATATCACCAATATTGGATAAGCCACCCCCGATAACTATCAGCTCTGGATTGAATATGTTTATTAGATTTGCCAGGCCAACCCCTATATAGTATCCCGTCTGAGCAATGAGCTCTCTAGCTAAGGCATCGCCATGCTCGGCAGCGTTATGAATAACCTGAGCCGTTACCTTCTCCATATCCCCACCGGCATAGTCCAGAATAGAAGTCCTGGCTCCGTCTATAATCCGATGCCTTGCTTCCCGGGCCAGAGCTGTTCCCGAAGCGAGTGTTTCCCAGCAACCGGTGTTTCCACAACTACAGAGCGGTCCATCATCATCAATAGTCATATGTCCTATCTCACCAGCGGTGCCGCAAGCTCCACTGTAAAGCTCACCATTAATAATAATGCCGCCACCGATGCCGGTGCTGATAGTAACATAGATAAAATTACGAGCTCCCCGGCCGGCACCAAAATAAAATTCGCCCAGGGCTGCGGCATTAGCATCGTTCATAAGAAAGGTCTTTTTACCAAGCTCCCGTTCGATGATGTCCCTCAAGAAGACGTTATGCCACCCAGGTAGATTAGGTGAGAAGAAGATAACACCAGTCTCAGGATTTGAGACACCGGGGGCGCCGACCCCAATGGCACCGAGCTCAGAAGTGGCTATACCCGCCTGATCCAAGGCACGACCCGCAGACTCTAGAATCGCCTGGATAACTGCCTCAGGGCCTTTCGCAGCCGGTGTTATGCTGTGATCGCGTGATAGCACATTCCCCTGAGAGTTGGTTACCGCTGTCAGTATCTTACTGCCGCCAAGGTCAATGCCAAGAATCAACGGTTGATGATTCTCACGCATTTTTCGCTCCTGCCTGGTAGTTTTTTGAGCATAGCCTATGTTAGTCAACATTAATCTCTGGGAGTCAATCTACTGCTTAACCAGCGGCATTTCCTTTACAGTGCAAAGTTGCCTTCACAAAGAGGCCTTGCTTTTTTATACATAAGCCCTATAGGTATGCAGCCGTCCCACCCCTGGTCTTTGGCGAAGGCGGCCATCTTGCCGCCCAGGTCATATCCACTTTCCTCTTCCAGCTTATAGACCCTCTCACAGTACCGCGATAGGTACTCTTGTGATTAAAGGAGGCACACGGTGGCCAATACTTCAGCACGGCAGATAGCACATCGTGACCACCATTGGATATGTCTGCCCCGACCTCAAAGACACCACTGACCTCCCGCTTTACGGGTAACGGCCGGAATCAACCTCTGGATAGACATTCTCAATAACGATGGCTTTGGGTCGTTGTACCATTGCTAGTCTTGCCTGTGCTATATGTCACAACTTCCGTTATTCTAGGCTAACCTTCGTATGACCGTCAACCAAGAATCGAGTCTCGTCCCGCACTCGAATTCGGGATAGCCACTGCCGGGCGATTGCGCTGAGCCTTACCCCCAGCTATACTATACAGTAGGGCAAGCAGTAATTCAATTAGCTAGCACCTCGATCCGTGAATATCCCTCTAAGGGCAAAGCTATCTAGATTGTGGTAAATTTTTCACCCAGGGGTGAAAAATGGTGAAGAAGAACCAGAGTTCCTCAGGGGTTATCCTTACCGGGCGGTCTTAAAGAGGATGTGACGCCCTGGGCAGGAGCAGTATTGCTGTAGAGCCACATCACAGGGCGGGGTAGAAGCAGCCGCCGGGCGAGCATTGCCCAAGAAGAAATTGTCAGAGGGGTTGAGGGAGGGGCAACAGGTGATATGGACCTAGGTAGAAAGGGTTAGCCAGGGTGGCAGGTTACCCGGGATGTTGCTGCTCAACTAGTGGAGATAGCCAAGACAAATGCCCGGTTCTGTTATCAAGGATATCGGGCTTTCCAGCCTATGGAGGCCGGCTGGGCAGAGACAGGATTACTACTGGCTGATGAGTTTGGTGATGGAAATGTACCTGCCCCCAAAGACATAAAGCGGTGG
>DEIJ01000102.1:0-19292 GCA_002352365.1 Dehalococcoidia bacterium UBA2777
AGCTCCCCTCCCCCGCAGGAAATCAAGCTCTAAATCGCTATGAACACGGGCTACCACATCTAGCTGGGGATTGATACGAAGAGCATGGTCAAGGATAAGCCTCGCTGTCATAGGATCAGGCGTAGCGATTACTAAAAGGGCGGCATCCTTGAGTCCAGTCTGGGAAAGTACTTCACGGTTACCAGCATCCCCGTAAAGGCAAGGAATTCCCTGGTCCCGGAGGTTGGAGATCACTGTCGGATCGAGATCAATCACCAAATGCGGTATTTCTAACTGCCCCAACATCTGAGCCACATTACCACCCACCCGGCCATGACCGCATATAACCACGTGGTTGGAAATCTTGGCCACCTCGTCAACCGATTGCGGCGCATTCATTGCCACAAGTGGCCTTAGCCCTCTTGCCTGGATCAACCTAGTAGTGAGATTAGTTGTCAGGCTGTAAGCAAGGGGGGTAAGGATAATAGAGATCATGGCACTGGCGAGGATCAGCGAATATAAATAACCTGAAATGACTCCCGTCCCTAACCCCAGCTCTGCCAATACGAAGCTGAATTCTCCGATTTGTATCATTCCCGCCCCTACCAGTAGTGTTGTCCTGCCCCGATAACCGAAGAGGCCAGCGGTAGCAGAGCAAATAAGGAACTTGCCCAAAACGATTGTCAGCACTATTACAATTACAGTGGTGATATTTTCTGCCATAAAAGGCAGGTCAATGAGCATTCCCACTGACACAAAAAAAAGTGCCGAGAAGATATCGCGGATGGGGATCATATCGCCAAGAACCTGATGGGCGAACTCAGATTCGCTGATAAAGAGCCCGATGAGGAAAGCACCCAAAGCTGCCGACAAGCCAAAATAGTGGGCACCAAAGGCACCCCCAAAGCAGAGCACGGCGCTAGAAAGGACAAACAGCTCCCGGGAGCCCTGGCCCGCCACACGCTTTATGAATCGGGGCACAACATATGTCCCGAGGAGCAAGACCAAGGTGATGAATAGCCCGGCTTTAAGAATTGCCAGGCCCAGTACTATAGGCAGGTTCTCCCCTGAGCCCCCCAGTGTTGGCAGGATGAACATCATGAAAGCAGCAGCAATGTCCTGCATCAGGAGGATCCCGATCATCACCCGACCGTGTACTGATTCCAACTCCCCTCGATCGGTGAGCATCCCGATTACTACCATCGTGCTGCTGAGAGCAATCAGGAAGCCGAAGGTTACTGCCTCGCCAAGCGACCAGCCGAGAAGAGTAGCAACACCTATCCCCAACCCCGTGGTAACTAGAAGCTGGAATATACCGCCACCAATAGCTACCTTACTCACCCGGATCATTTCTCGTAGCGAGAACTTTATCCCGAGAGTAAAGAGAAGCAGTACCACACCTATGGTAGCCAGTACCCTGATTTCATCTGATTCACGAATTAGGCCTAGCGTATGGGGGCCAATGACGACACCAGCTAAGAGGTAGCCGATAATGGCAGATTGCTTCAAGAAGCGGGCGGCCAGCCCCCCTGCCAAAGCTGCACCCAGGACAACGGCAATATCCAGTATAAGACTGAACTCATCCAACACCGCTGGCATACCTCCGTTTTTGATAGGGCAGTTGGGGCCGCATCAATAATCGCATAGCTGATGTATATTGCAGTAGACAAGAGCCCAGAAAGATTTGAATTCCGCCACCGGCACCTGAAATCTGATACTGGGGCTGGTATAGACTGGCGCAAAGGCAGACCGACCCAGGTCAATAACCTGGCCATCTTTTTTTCATGTCGAAGGCCTGCCTATCCAGCAGATATGATGCTCTATATCCTCTTTCCTGATTCTCTCACCCTCCGAGCCGCCAGTCTTTGGTCGAGATGATCGGGCCCCCCACACTCAGGAATGTAGCAGGTGACATCCGTAAAGGCACATTTGGCATGGCAATTGGGACATGCCTCAGGCGGTGTTTCAGCCTCAAAGACATAGTTACACTCGCCACACATCCAGTAGTTCATCCCCTCTCCTTTGCCAAGAATCTTTCCTCCAAGACTCCTTGCTTGTCAAACTATCTCAACATTTATTCCAGCTTCAATCACCCCTACACTTTAGATTCTTTTATTTTTTCCGCGATTTGCTTGCCAAATTCCTTGCACTGTTTCAGGCCATTTTGACTTGGGGTGCGTAGTAGCTTCAGTCCTGGTTCCATTACATTCATTTCGAAGATATGCTTCATAGTGTCAGTCATCATTTGGACAGATTCACCGCTCCATCCATAGGATCCAAACGCTGCTCCGATCTTCCCTTTCAAGTCTGCCTTCTCCATTTCGAAAAGGAATGTCTTCATTAGGGAAATCAGGTCACGATGATAAGTCGGGGAGCCGAGAACCACAGCATCAACATCAGCAAGATCATCTGCCTTTGCATTTGTGGTCCTCTTCAATAGGACTTGAACCCCGGCTTGTCTCAGTCCCTCCTCGATCGCTTTCGCCATAATTTCTGTGTTGCCACTTCTGGTATCATAGATTATCGTTGCTCTGGACACCTTCACCCTCCTTGCGGTAAGCCGCTGTTTAGCAAAGCCATGCTGTTCATGCTTTTAGGCAATGGTGCTGCTCAGATTGCCCAGACCCGTGAAATCGGATTCCTTGGGGAATCCCTTGCTGCCCCAGCCATAGGAGCCGATAATAGAGACGAATTGTAGTTTGGGCCTTAGGCCGTTGGCTAGAAATGCAGCGTAAGCAACATTGGGATGCGGACCAACGAGGACAGCAGGTGTCCGAATGACCGTGGTAGCTGCACCCACCAATGCCATCGCCAGATCTCCCGATGTCAGCTACTGTGAGGTCGAATTGTTTCACACTCGCTCCTCGGCCAGCTAGAGCTCCGACGAAATATCCCCTCACCTCGTTGTTTTCTTGTTTTGCGGATTGCTTCGGCACTTCGTGCCTGGATATCTATCATGCCAATTATTGACACCACCCACCACGAAAATGCCGTTTTCCCAACAATGGCGTGGGAGTGTAACAAAGTTTCTCAAAGCATTTATGCGGTTAACTCCACTCCTCTTTCATGATTCTCTCACCCTCCGAGCCGCCTAGTCTTTCGTCGAGATGATCCGGCCCTCCACACTCAGGAATGTAATCGGCTGACTGGTCAAACTTCTGTTTACAAGCCTTGGCACAGGCTACGAGCTAATTAGCTCCATCTCCTGTCCGCAGCAGACTAGGGTGCCACCGCCAACCTTGGTTACTGTTACTTCATTGCCGCAGATATTGCAGCGGTACTTTTCAGCCACATTTTTAACTCCCATCTTGATCACTTCCCTTCCAGAATGGCTCCCTCTAGCCCGTAGCGATCTTCCTCTTGAGGTCTGAAAGCTGCCTCAGGTGAGACCTCTCCTCTTCGATTATCTTATTTACTACCTCACGGTCTGAACTACGAACGAGGTCTCGCATCTCGGAGTAGAACAGAATCGAGTCTTTTTCTGCGCCGAGCGCTACTTGAATGGCTTCAGCATCACTGCCTACTTTCTGTGCCATTTCGCGGGCAACCTGATCATCACTGAAAACAGCGGAGTCCGCCAGCGCTTTCAGGTAAAGGGCATATTCTTCAGTATAGGTCTCTGGAGGCTGATACTCACCCACCGAACCGAGCATATTCTGGAAGATGGCAATATGCCCCCTCTCTTTATCGGCCAGATATTTATAGGCCCCTCTAGCCGTCGCATCCTTAGTCAAGTTAACCAAGCCATCGTAGAACGCGGCTCCATTCCTCTCAATCCCAATAGCGATATTGACCAGTTCACTGCCGGAGAAAAGGATACCCATACTATTGCCTCCTATAGTCTTTGAAGATATCTATGAGCCCGAAGTGCTGCCTTGGCCCCCTCACCAGCAGCAACCACGATCTGCTTCTCGGGGACATTGGTCACATCCCCGGCGGCAAAGAGCCCGGGGATATTGGTTTCATTGGCGCAGTTGACCTCGATTTCACCAATGCTGTTGAGATGGGCAAGCCCGTTAACTAGCTCCGAGTTGGGGATAAGCCCGATCTCGACAAAGATGCCACCAACCTCAAGCCTCTTTACCTCACCGGTTTTCAAATCCCTGATCTTGATTGCTTCTACACGGCTTGAGCCATCTATCTCCACTACCTCGTGCTCCAAAAATAGGCTCAGATTGGAAGCATCTCTTACCCTGTCAGTGAGGATCTGGTCGCCAGTGAGGGGGGTAAGAGATACTAGGTAAACATGCTCTGCTATCTTGACCATATCGTCCGCAGCCTCCAGAGCAGAATTGCCACCGCCGATAACAGCTACCTTCATACTGGCAAAGAGAGGACCATCGCAAATGGCACAGTAGGTCACTCCTCTTCCCCTCAGCCCCTCCTCACCAGGCACATTGAGCGGCCGGGGACGCTTCCCAGTAGCGATTATCACTGCCTTGCCCTGATAGCTCTCACCCTGATCTGCCCTGACCTCAAATCCCGCATCTAGCCGGGATAGGGCTACTACTCCTTGCCCCATCCTCTGCTCAAGCGGAAATTGTGCCACCTGTTCTTCGAACTTCTGCATCAGCTCAGGGCCTTCGATATACTGATAACCCATATAATTCTCGATCCCGGTTGTAGTGAGCGGCTGGCCCCCCAACTCCTTGCTCAGGAGCAGGGTATCTATCCTCTTCCTAGCAGCATAAACTGCTGCCGTCATTCCCGCTGGACCGGCACCAATGATGATCAACTCATGCATGGCCCTCCCATGATTAGAGGCCTAATTTTTCTTTGAGCACTGCTTCATTGAATCCCACTATGACTTCGCCGTCAATACAAATAGTGGGAACTGCTAACTGATAACATTTATTGATCATCTCCTCGCGGGCTGCGCTATCTTCAGCTACATTGAAGTCTTGATACGTGATACCATTGTCCTCCAGGAATCTCTTAGCTCTCCTACACCAAGGACATCCGGGAGTAGAATAGACCTTGACCTCTTTGGTGCTCACCCTTCACCTCCGCATCTTTTGCTTTACTATAAGCGATCCATTGAGCAGGGTCAATCACGTTTAACTACTTGAACCAGATTCCGCTGGCTGTCGTAGATGCTGACCTTCAGTGGCATTCGCCCTGGTAAGGAATGAGTAGCACAGGCAAGACATGGATCGTAAGCCCGGAATGCCATCTCGATCTTATTGAGCAGTCCCTGGCTGATCTTGCTTCCGCCTTTGATTAAACCCTGGGCGGCCTTCTTGATAGACATGGAGATGGCAGCATTGTTATTGGTGGTACCCACGATGAGGTTAACCTTCTGTACCACACCATGCTCATCGGTGATGTAATGATGGGTAAGGGTACCTCGTGGTGCCTCTACTATACCCACTCCTTCATCTGGGATGGCGGTAGGGATGGTCCGATACTCAGGGCCAGTGATCTCCGGGTCACGGCTTAGTTCCAGAAGGCGCTCAGCAGCATACAACAGCTCGATGACACGGGCCCAATGGGTAGCCAGAGTAGCGTGCACTGGCTTGCCCCCGAGGGTGGAATACATACGTTCGTATTCTGCCTGTGCCAGTGGAGTAGTCATGCCGTCGGCAGCATTGAGCCGGGATAGAGGTGTAGCCCGATATACCCCGCTGTCCGGGCCATCGACAAGGCCTTTCCAGCCAACCTTCTTCAAGTAGGGGAACTTGAGGTAGGACCAGGGTTCCACGTGTTCAGCAACATGCTCCAGATACTCTCTGGGGGCATATTTGACCAGCTCCTTGCCATCAGGATCAACCACGCGCACCTTGCCGTCGTAAAAGTTGACCTTGTTATTTTCGTCCACCAAACCCATATAGTAAGTACGATGAGTATAGGTATCACTAAGGATAAGGTCAACATAATCCTTATTGGCCAGAACCACATCGTCAACTACTTTGATGCTGAGCTTACCAAACTCCACTAGGGATATTGCCATTTCCTCGATGTGCTGTCTTTGCTCCTCGGTAAGCCCGTGGCTCATGCCACCGGGCAAGGCACCACAGGGATGGATCTTCCTCCCCCCCACCATCTCGATGATCTCATGGCCCATCTCCCGAGCCTTGATCACCTCCATGCCCACCTCAGGAACCTGGGCGATGATTCCCAGAATGTTGCGCACTGCCGGATCAGCGTCGGGGCCGATGACAAAATCAGGCCCACTCAGAATGTAGAAATGGGTGGTATGGTCAGCAACATAGAAGGCGCTGTATAAGAGCTCGCGCAGCTTCTTAGCCGTGGATGGCGGGTCGATATGGTAAACAGCATCCACAGCTTTTACCGAGGCCATATGGTGGGCCTCAGGGCACACCCCGCAAATGCGCTCAGTAATCTGAGGCATATCCTCCACAAGTCGCCCCTCACAGAATTTTTCAAAGCCCCTCAGCTCAGGAACCTGGAAGTAGGCATTGGCCACCTCACCAGCGTCGTCAAGGAAGATCTCGATTTTGCCGTGGCCCTCGAGTCGGGTAATAGGGTCAATGCTTATCCGCTTCATTTGATCCTCGCCCTCCTTAACATCGAATCAGCCAGACTATAGCGATAGAAGGTCCCTACTGGGTCGCGGATCGACTCTATGATCCGGGCGATCTCATCAAGGTCATCGGAATCGATTATGGAGGCCACCCCGCTCAAGAACCTGGCTCCTTGGTCAATGACCCCTGCCGGGGGACCATAGCAGCCGGTGCACGGCATATTGGCCCTGGGGCATAGGGCACCGCAGCCTTCGCGAGTAGCGATGCCAGCGCAAAGTAGCCCCTGCTCCAGCAGGCATTTCTCAGGGTCGGGTATGATTTGATGAGGGCGGAAAAACGCCTTCACCCTTTTCTCTTCCTTGGTTCGGGGACATTCCTCGCACAGTGCTCGAGTGCCAGCACCAACAACGCTTCCCGGAGCCGGCAGGTTACCCTGGATGATGGCTTCGAGCACCGCCCAGGTTTGTTTCCCCACTGGGGGGCAGCCGGGCACAAAATAGTCTACCTTCACCGTCTGGGCTAGGGTTCTTACCGTATCATAGAACTCGGGCAAGGTCAGTTCCCCCTCTGGCACCTGATAGCTGGTCTGAGGCAAGACACCATTGGGATTGTCTGTTGATGGTGTCTCGCGGTAGGCCCGGGCAAAAACGCCGTCGCGATTTGTCAGGTTGGCCAGGCCGGGAATGCAGCCTTCGTAGGAGCAGGAGCCATAGGCCACCATTATCTTCGACTTGGCTCGCAGCAGCCTGGCGATGTGCTCATTCTCGGACGTCTGAATGGCACCATTGAACAGGCAGACATCGATGTTGTTATCGGCCATCTGTTCCACATCGTGGTATTTGAAGTCAACGAGCGCTGGCCAGAAAACGATGTCAGCAGCCTCGGCAAGTTTGAGGATGTTGTCCCCGATCTCCAGTGTGGCGATCTCACAGCCACCACAACTGGCGGCCCAGTATCCCGCTATCTTAAGTTTTTCCATGGCATCTCTCCTAATTGAGTGATTTCAAGATTGGCAATCCTTACACAGCCGACAAGATTCCACCCGATGACAAGAGAGCTTGAAGCCTCCTTTCTGACTACCCTATTATCGATCTCTTGATCCACGGCTCACCCACATCATAAACGCGACCGCACTTCTCACACCTGAAGTGATAATGATTCCGGGTATTACCATCAGACCTGCTCAGGGTGCCAGCAGGATCGAGCTTCAAGACATCCCCTTCATCTTTCGGCAATCTGAGGTTCGCGTAAACCCTCTCCGGCCTGAGATTGGGCATCCCCCCCAAGGTGCTCATCGTGACTGCCCCGCTGGGCTCCCCTGGAATATACCTGTCGGCGCCGCCAGGACCACTCCTTTCTGCTTTGATTCCCCGACCATAGCGCCAGATGTGAGGCGCATTGAGTAGTAAGTAGTAGCAATTACTACTGTAAACCAATTTATTCCATCCTGTCAAGTGTTGATTGGCCTGAAATCTGAGCCTCCATTCTGGAATCCACACCCCTAATCTGCCTGTCCAGTGTCTTCACACGCTCTTCTCCTGTTGCGATATGGCCTTTACCTTCTCGTCGGTCATTCAGTTGACTGCAGATCGCTTTTGTGGTTTCATGATTAGGGGATTTCAAGCCGTTTATGGCCTGTCGGCTGGAGCAGAGTCGATACATTAGCATTCTTTGGCCGGAGGTATGATTGAGAGTCGCCGGGATTATGGGAAGCCCGAGGATAAAAGGCAATACCGATCTACTGCTAGACGAGGCCTTGAAGGGGGCACAAAGTCAGGGGGCAGAGGTTGAGAAGATCATCGTAGATAAGCTAAGGATAGCCCCCTGCCGAGAATACTATGGCTGCCTGAGGGATGGCAATTGCGTCATGAGAGATGACATGGATGTAATATATCCCAAGCTCCTCCATGCTGACTCTGTAATAGTTGCCTCGCCGATGTTTTTCTACGGGCTGACCAGCCAGGTTAAGGCGCTAATCGATCGCTGCCAGGCGCTGTGGGCCAGAAGATACATTCTCAAACATAACCTGCCTGATTCTGGGAGAAAGGGGGCGTTTATCGCTGTCGGGGCAACCAGG
This sequence comes from Dehalococcoidia bacterium UBA2777, assembly GCA_002352365.1. Lineage (GTDB taxonomy): Bacteria > Chloroflexota > Dehalococcoidia > UBA2247 > UBA2777 > UBA2777. The sequence continues at coordinate 8,542 of DEIJ01000102.1, forward strand.
GGCAAGAAATTGTTTGATGGATCGATATTAACAGTAGAATACTTCTTCCAAGCCATTGGCGTCAAGTACGTTGATGATCTCCTTGTCCGGGGCGTGGATAAGAAGGGTGAGATTGAGGAGCACCCAACGGCACTACGAGACGCGTTTGAGCTGGGCAGGAGGCTGGCTCAAGAATAGAGCCTCTGGCTGAGGTGATTTTAGCAGGGTGACTCAAGCAAGGGGGGTGAAAAGCGGGTGACAAAAGGTGGGGGGATGGCTATTCTTGGGGATGGCGGGGCAGGAGCAGGAAGTGCACTTTTGTTATTATTGCTATTGTGCGAACCACAGATAGGTTTGCGAAAATTTCCACATGCTATCGGAGGTGAAAATGCATTCACAAGTCATCGCCAAGCAAGAACTTGCTGCCTTCGTTGAAAACCTTTTAAGGCAGGGAGAGGTGGTTGGAGTGAGGAGGAAGGACGGGAAGTATGTTTTTGACAAGATAGGCAGTCCTGGTGAGCTATGTCTTGATTACGACGTTACCGTGCTCTCTCCAAAAGAATACTTCCTTCCTCAAAGGGAAGCTTTTCTGAAATTTGAGCTTGCTGAAGCGATTAAGGCTGAGCCCATAACCCAAGCACAGCGGCGAATCATTCTTGGTGTTCACCCCTACGACATCAAAGCTATCCAACTAATGGATGCGGTTTTTTCCAAAGATAACCCGGACCCCAACTACTTCCGAAAGAGAGAAGCAGCCACAATCATAGGAGTCGATTGCTTGAACCCGTCTCCTCATGCCTTTTGCGCCAGTGTGGGCACCGCTACTGCGGAAAGCGGCTTCGATCTGCTGCTAACCGACATTGGTGCAGAATATGTGGTGGCTATAGGTTCGGCAAAGGGAGAGGAACTCCTGCAGAAACATGCCAAGACAAGAGATGCCTCAGACGGCGACCTGTCCAAAGGCAAGACAGCCCGAGATGAAGCGGCCCGAAAGTACCAGCTTTCAGCGCCAGTCAGCCTGGACCAGATCCCCAGGCTCTTGGAGGAAAACTATGATCATCCTCTCTGGGAAGAACTAGCACAGAAATGTTTGTCCTGCGGTTCTTGCACTATGGTTTGTCCTACTTGTGTCTGTTTTGACGTTCAAGAGGATGTAGCTCTCACCCTTACCACCGGTGAGCGCTACCGTCAATGGGATAGCTGCCTTCTGGAGGATTTTGCCAAGGTAGCGACTGGCGAAAATTTCAGACAGCACAGGAGCACCCGGTTGCGACATCGCTACTTCCGCAAGGGCAAGTACATGATGGAAAGGTTCGGAATACAGGGCTGCGTTGGCTGTGGCAGATGTATCACTGCCTGTCTGGCTGAGATCGCTAGCCCAGTAGACACTTACAGCAGACTGAAAGGAGGAAGCTAATATGACTATGGCGGTAAGTACCAAGGAAGAGGCTCTCTACTTACCCCGTCTTGCTGAGCTCATAAAGGTGGAACAACTAACAGAGCGGGAGAAGCTCTTTGAGTTTGCCTTCAAGGACGGTGGAGAGCTAGGTCATCAGCCGGGACAGTTTGTAGAGGTTTCCCTCTTTGGTATCGGGGAGGCACCAATCTCTATTTCCTCCTCGCCTACGAAAAAGGGCTCGTTTGAGCTGGCGGTGCGGAGGATAGGAAATGTAACGACTGCTCTCCATCAATTGGTGAAAGGTGCAGCAGTAGGGATTCGAGGGCCGTTCGGTCGAGGATTCCCCATCGAACCCCTTAAGGGCAAGGACCTGCTGTTCGTCTGCGGTGGAATTGGGCTTTTCCCCCTTCGGTCGCTGATAAACTATGTTTTGGACAACAGGAATTCCTTTAACAAGATCATTATCTTGTTCGGGGCAAGGAATCCAAAGGAGCGCGTATTTGTTGATGACCTGGCACGGTGGGCAGCCAGGGAAGATGTACAGTTTATGGAGACGGTGGATGTTGGGGACGAAACCTGGGCAGGGCATGTGGGAGTTATCACTACCTTGTTCCCTGATTTTGAAATCGATCCAGGGAAGACAATGGCATTCATCGTAGGCCCACCGGTCATGTATCGTTTCGCCATTGCTGAGGCCAAGAAAAAGCAGCTTCCCGATGAACAGATAATAATATCCTTGGAAAGAAAGATGAAATGTGGCGTAGGCAAGTGTGGACATTGCCAGATTAACGGTGCCTATGCCTGTCAGGATGGGCCTGTTTTCACCTATGCTGAAGTCAAAAACCTACGGGAGGCATTATAGAGATGAAGCCAAAAGTTGCATTCTTTGATTTTACCGGCTGCGAGGGCTGTCAGTTGGAGGCTATCAACTTTGAGCAGGAACTTCTCGACATCATTAGCGCGGTGGATATAGTTAATTTCAGGGAGGCGATGACGGAGCGGAGCGATGATTATGATATTGCCTTCATCGATGGCGCCATAAGCACTGAAAGGGACATCGCCCGGATAAAGGAGATAAGGGGCCGGGCCAAGATACTGGTGCCTATAGGTGCCTGCGCTTGCATTGGCGGGATCAACTGCCTCAAGAATTTCTATTCCATGGATGAGGCACTGAAGATAGTATACGGGGATGATGCCAAGTACTACGATACCATCCCCGCCCGCCCCATAGATGCGGTCGTCCCTGTGGAGCACTATGTCCGAGGGTGCCCGATGACTCAGTCGGAATTCCTCAAAGTGGTGAAGGCTTTGCTTCAGGGGAAGCGACCTGATATCCCCAACTACCCGGTCTGTGTCGAGTGCAAGATGGCGGGGAATGTCTGCGTCTTTGAGAAGGGGGAAACTTGCCTCGGACCGGTCACCAGGGCAGGGTGTGGTGCCCTCTGCGTTAGCAATGGGCGCATCTGCTGGGGCTGTCGCGGCCTGGTGGATAACCCCAATGCCGATTCAGAGAAGGAGATTCTCAAAAAACATGGTCTGAGCGTGGAACAGGTTCTCTCCAGGTTTAGAATGTTCGATGGCTATTCGGAGGTGGCCAAATGAAGGAGATACACGTCAACATCCATCATGTTACTCGAGTGGAGGGGCACGGCAATATCGTCCTCAATGCCAAGAATGGCACGATTGAGGAGCTGAGGTGGGAGGTTGTCGAGTCACCCCGCCTCTTTGAGGCCATGCTTCGTGGCCGCAAGTATGACGATGTAATCATAATTGCCCCCCGAATCTGTGGCATATGCTCCATCGCCCACTCCACTTGCTCCATTCAGGCCTGCGAGAGTGCCTTTGGCTTGGTGCCCTCTGAGCAGACACTGCTCTTGAGGAAAATACTCTACGATGCTGAGACCCTCCAGAGCCACGTACTCCATTACTACTTCCTCGCCGCGCCCGACCTCCTGGGCGTAGGTAGCGTCTTCCCCCTGGTGGAGACCCACAAGGATGTGGTACTGATGGCGCTAAGGCTCAAAAAGCTAGCTAATGACCTCGCCGATATCATTGGTGGCAGGAAGACCCACCCCATCCAGCCGATGGTGGGCAGATTTGCCAAGCTGCCCAAGGCGGATGATCTGAGAGCAATCCAGAAGCGGCTCAAGGACGCCATGAACGACCACATGGCCACCGTTGAGCTGTTCAAGACCCTCTCCATCCCTCAGTTTGAGAGGGAGACCGAGTTTATTGCCCTGAAGGATCCCACCGAATATGCCTTCATCTCGGGAGACATATCCTCCACCGATACCGGCACCACCCCGGTGGCCAACTATCTTGAGATAACAAATGAATTCTGCGTTCCTCATTCCACTGCCAAGTACAGCAAGCATAACCGTGACTCCTATGCGGTGGGGGCTCTCGCCCGCTTCAACAACAACCATGGGCAGCTCTCCACCACCGCCAAGAAGGCTGCCGCTGAACTGGGGCTCAAGCCGGTCTGCCATAACCCATACATGAACAATGTGGCCCAGTTGGTGGAAGCCATCCATGTCACCGAGCATGCCAGTGACATCATAGACCAGGTCCTGGCCCGGGGCCTGAAGGAGGAGGACAATACGGTCAAGGTGAAGGCAGGAAGAGGCATCGGTGCCGTCGAGGCACCGCGTGGCATCCTTTTCCACGACTATACCTTCGACGAGCAGGGTATACTGACCTCAGCCAACTGTGTTATTCCCACCAACCAGAATCACAACAGTATCCAGAAGGACTTTGAGGCCCTTGTGCCCCAGATTCTGGATAGGCCTGAGGATGAGATAAAGCTCAGTTTGGAGATGCTGGTGCGGGCTTATGACCCGTGTATCTCCTGCTCCGCCCATTTACTTGACATAAAGTTTGTTTGAACATGAAGTGACCAGATGTTCAATAAGAAAGCTGGAAAGAGCCAGCCTCGGACGAGGCTGGCTCGATTTCTAAGGAGCCAGCGATGAAACAGATCTGGGCGCCGTGGAGAAAAATAAATGATAATATATTGCATCCTGCTGAGAATCACGCCACGAAAGAACAAATAATCCTACGCATGGTGGAAAGAGTACCACAGGAGAAACAGCAAGGTTAGCAGAAGTGCCGGACTGAATAGNNTTGTGGTGTAGACCAAATAAAAAGACTAGCACCTGAAGAAATGAAAGCTCTACTGGATAAGGACAAGAAGGGCAAGTTTTTCCTTCTAGATGTGAGGCAACCTGAAGAGTATGAAGCCGCACACCTCCCCGGTGCTATGCTTATCCCGCTGGGCGAACTGGAAGCTAGACAAGAGGAGTTAGACCGAAGCAAGAAGATTATCACCTATTGCCGCTCAGGACACAGAAGCACGGCGGCAGCTATAGCCCTGTGTGGACTGGGGTTTGAGGGTGTTTACCACCTGGATGGCGGTATTCTCAACTGGCCTTATGAGACTATCGCTGGAATACCTGAAGCCAGGCCTGAGTTGATAACCGAAACATCCAGTGTCAGGGATACTCTCATGCTGGCTATCAAACTGGAGAAGGGCTCGTGGGATTTTTATATGGTGGCTGGGGATAAGGTCAAGTTGCCTCTGGCGAAAGAGACATTCCAGGTGCTAGCGAGCGCCGAAGATGGACATATGCAGCGCCTCTACCAGCAGGCTGCCAGGCTGGGCGAGGAGGAACTTCCACCTTTCGAAAAGCTCAAGCACGGGCTCAAGGTGGAACACATGGAAGGTGGTATTGAGATCAGTCCTGCTCTGGCCAGAGTAGACGAGAAATTCGCCGATGAGATGGCGGCATTGGAGATAGCGCTGGAAAAGGAGTTCATGTCTTACGATTTCTATAAGCGAACTCTGGCATTGGTGGGTAACGCGGAAGCCAAAGTGCTATTGCACGAGTTGGCCGTCGAGGAACGCAAGCACGCTGATATTATACTGCAGAGGCTGTCGGAAGTGGTTCGGGGACGATAATTGAGCCAGGAGGGCGCAGATGATTTTTGAACGCGTGAAATCAGAGGGAATAGCCCACAATTCATACTTCATCGGTTCAGAAAATGATGCTGCCGTAATTGACCCTCGGCGTGACTGCCACATCTACGTTGACTTGGCCCAGCAGAAAGGCCTGAAAATCAGGTATACCTTCGAGACACACCGCAACGAGGACTACGTGATCGGCTCTGGGGAACTCAATCACATCACTGCGGCCGAAATCTATCACGGGCCTGGTTTGGATTGGAAATACGGCAATACACTGAGAGATGGGCAGGAATTTAGGATTGGCGACCTCAGGTTGACTGCTATCCATACCCCAGGGCATACTGACGAGAGCACGTCCTATACGGTGGCTGACCTCTCCTCTGGTAAAGCTACGGTAATGGTATTCACTGGGGACGCGCTATTAGTGGGTGATGTCGGCCGAACGGACCTATATGGTCCCGAAGAGACTCCGAGGTTGGCCTCAAATCTTTATGACAGTATCTTCGATAGGATCCTTCCCCTGGGTGACGGGGTGCTCCTGTGTCCAGCCCACGGCGCGGGATCAGTCTGTGCGGCGAGTATTGCCGACCGGGATGAAAGTACTATCGGCATAGAGAGAGCGCAAAACCCGATGCTTCAGAAGAATAGAGACGACTTCATAAAATACAAGGTGACTGAAAAGCTGGAGAGGCCCCGCTATTTCCGCCAAATGGAAAAATATAATTTGGAAGGTCCTCCCCTCTTGAGATGTCTGCCTCTACCGGCTCCACTTACTCCGGCCGAGTTCAGGGACGAGATAGAGCGGGGGGCAGTGGTTGTTGATACCAGTCTACCGGCTGCCTTCGGCGGTGCCCACATCAAGCGGGCCTATAGCATCTGGCTTCAAGGACTACCTGTGTTCGCTGGATGGGTACTACCTTATGACAAGGCCATTTTGTTGGTGTTAGAAGACCAGTCTAATCTAGAGAGAGCAGTTAGCTACCTGATACGTGCTGGCTATGACCAGATTTCGGGCTATCTCAAGGGTGGCATCGAGGGCTGGTACAATGTCGGATTTCCAACCCAGCACTTGGGGGTTTTGACAGTCCATGAGCTGAAAGCCAAGATAGACCACGGCGAGAGACTCACCATATTGGATGACAGGGGGGAGCAGGAATGGGATAAGGGACATATAGAGGGTGCAAAGCACATATATGTGGGGCATATTCCGGAGAGAATGGCCGATATTCCCAGAGACAAACCAACAGCATTGATCTGTAACGTAGGACATCGCGCCGGGCTCGGCGCCAGCATCCTCCTCCGGGAAGGCTGCTGCGAAGTGTACAATATCCTGGGCAGTATGACAGCTTGGAGAGCTGCTGGCTACCCCATCTCCACTGAATAGTATCATGACTGGAGCTTTCAACATGCAGGATGAGTTGAGCAAGCTGTTGGAGGTGGCAATGTACAGGGAGATCGCCTGTCGTCCTTCTACATCGCGGGCCACGCTTGTTTTCACCATGAGGCGAGAGCAGCAGGCCATGTGGAGTTCTACCCCAGAAGATGAGTGCTCTAGGCGATGAGGACGCCAAACACCTCTGTGAGAGGCTGATTTGCGAAGAGTTGAAACAGAAGTTGAAGTTGGAGATATTCTATGACGACTTCTTCAATCGGGAAAACTGAAGGAGGGCGAGATGGTGCTAGAAGGGAAGCGGATCGCTATTCTGGCCGAGGAAGAACTTCAGGATTCTGAACTCACAGAGCCAATGAAGGTCATGAAGGAGGCCGGTGCCCAGGTGGTTGTTGTTGGCAGCAGGACAAAGAGTACATACCGCGGATATTGTAAGAGATCGCAGGCTTACCTTCTGGGCTTCGGTGGCAGTGGACCTCAAAAACGCCGGTGCTCTATGGGTAGATAAGCCAGTGGTGCGTGACGCCAGTCTGATCACCTCCCGCAAGCCCAGCGACCTACCTGAATTCAACAAGGCCATAATTGAAGCCCCCTTGATGGCCAGAAAGAGAATCTTGTTTGAGGAGCGTGCCTCAGAATGCACTGCGCACGGCCACTGCCGGTTCCCGTTGTGGTGCCTGTGGTACCTTTGAGGAGCATCCCCCAACAGCCGACGACCTGGCGGTAGCGGAGGTCCTCCGACGGAGAGTAGCTGAGGTGACAGGACAATTGCTTAAGGGTAGATGAGGCTACTCGGAATCTAGGAGGCGGCATAGAATGAAGAGAATCTTTGAGGCAAAGCTCTGGGTTAATAACGCAGCCCTCGATCTCAACCCCTTCGTCGAGGAGTTCTTGGCTCGGACCGTTGCCGGCGCGGTATCCTCCTTGAAGGGGACTGAGGATATCGAGAGCCTGGAGCTTTATCTAGAGCAAGGCGATGTCAGAGTCATCGTCAATGGGAATGAACTCCCCCTTACCCCCTTCCCCAACGACATTATTGCCAGCACATTGGTTGGCCTGGTCTCGTCACTAAAGGGGGTAAGCAAAATAGACAGTTTGAGCATCAGCCTGAAGGCGCAATAGCGAAGTGAGCCTGAAACTTGCGGGAATACCTTCCCTGTTGACAGGCACAGTTGGTGGTTCGAAGCCCACTAGTAGTTGCCTTAACCCAGGGTGTTTTCAAATGTGTGGTCCAGGTCAGTTCTTGAGACAATAGTCACATTCAACATAATGTGGGCAGGTATAGAATTTGGTCAAAGGGGGAAAATGAGATGGCTGAGGAACTATGTCCAGTGTGTGGTTGTGCTATTGTTGGAGGCGGCTACGAGAAGGATAGTGTTACATACTGCTGTGAGCCTTGCGCTACGCAAAGCGGGCCATGCCTGTGTGGCTGCTGACATCCCATCGCCGAGGAGCAACGAAAGTGCTAGATTGAAGACTCAAATGCAGGTTCACCATTGAGGTCAGATTCTGAATGACTAACCATCTGATAAAGGAGACCAGCCCTTATCTGCTTCAGCACGCCCATAATCCTGTGGACTGGTACCCATGGGATAGCGAGGCGCTGGAACGCGCCCGGAGGGAGGACAAGCCTATCCTGCTGAGCATAGGCTACTCTGCTTGCCATTGGTGCCATGTCATGGAGCGGGAGTGTTTCGAAGACGTGGCCATAGCAGGTCTCATGAACGAGCACTTTGTCCCCATTAAGGTGGACCGCGAAGAGCACCCCGACTTAGACCATGTATATATGGAAGCGGTGCAGGCCATGACCGGTAGCGGTGGTTGGCCGCTGACCGTGTTTCTCACACCCCAGGGAGAGCCCTTCTATGGCGGCACCTACTTCCCACCCCAGGATAGCCATGGCTTGCCCGCTTTTTCTCGCGTTCTGCTAGCCGTGGCCGACGCCTACAACACCAGAAGATCTCAGGTCGCAGCCACTGCAGATCAGTTGGTCTCATATTTGAAAGAGAGGTCAAGTGTCAAAGCAACGCCACAGCCACTGGATGGTGACATCCTTCGTCAGGCATACCAGGCTGTAGCAGCAAGCTTTGACCATGAGAATGGTAGCTTTAGCTCGGCACCAAAATTCCCCCAGCCTATGGTCCAGGAGTTTCTGCTGCGCTACCACCACCGAAGCCAGGAGTCACAGGCACTCCAGATGGTGGAATTGACCCTGGACAAAATGGCAAAGGGCGGGATCTACGACCAGATTGGTGGTGGCTTCCACCGCTACTCAACTGATGCCCGCTGGCTTGTCCCCCATTTTGAAAAAATGCTCTACGATAATGCGCTCCTGAGCCGACTTTATCTTCATGCCTACCAGGCAACGGGCAACACTGGATACCGGCACATCGCCGAGGACACGCTGGACTACGTCCTCAGGGAGATGACCGACTCCGCCGGTGGTTTCTATTCCGCTCAGGACGCCGATAGCGAAGGGGTGGAAGGGAAATACTATGTGTGGACGGCCAAGGAGATCATCGGCCTGCTGGGTCAAGAGGAGGGCAGGCTTATCGGGCAGTACTTTGGCATAAGTGATGAGGGCAACTTCGATGGGAGAAATGTGCTCCATGTGCCCACGGATATCGAGACGTTTGCCGCAGCGGTCGGTGTCAGGCAAGAAGAGCTGGGAGCTACCATCGAGCAGTCGAGGAGGAGACTCCTTGCCGCAAGGGAGCAACGGGTAAGACCCAGCCGTGACGAGAAGATAGTGACCTCGTGGAACAGCTTAATGTTAGGTAGTTTCGCCGAAGCGGCCAGCATTTTGGGCCGAGAGGACTACCGCAGTGCAGCGACGGCCAGCGCTGACTTCTTGCTCCATGAGCTGCGGCGAGATGATGTTCTGATGCATAGCTATAAGGACCGCAAATCCAAAATACCAGGCTATCTGGATGACTACGCCCTCCTAATCGGCGGTCTCCTGGCCCTCCACGAAGCCAGCTTTGAGCCCCGGTGGCTGGAGGAGGCCATCTCTCTAGCCGATGCCATGACCTACCGCTTCTGGGACGGGGAGCAACATGGCCCGTTCTACGATACGGGGCAGGATCACAGTGTCCTGTTTCTCCGCCCCCGGGACATCTTGGATTCGGTGAAACCCTGCGGTGGGTCAGCAGCTGCCGACGTCTTGCTGCGCCTGGCAATCATCACCGGTGAAACTGCCTTTGAAAAGCGTGCCGTGGCAGCGCTGAGCTCGGTGCGGGAACAGATCAGAGCTCATCCCCTTGGCTTTGGACATTGGCTTTGTGCCCTGGATTTCCATCTGTCCAACCCGAAGGAGATCGTTATCGCCGGCATGCATAACGATCAACGGACTCAAGCCCTATTGCGAATAATCCATGCTCGCTACATGCCAAACAGGGTTTTGGTTGGCGTTGATCCTGGCAAGCCGCACGCGTTGACAGCAGCTCCCCTTCTCAGAAACCGGACTATGATCCACGGCTGCCCCACAGTATACCTCTGTCAAAGACACATCTGCCACACCCCGACATCAGACCCCAGTGCTCTGGAGCGAGAGCTGGATGGTTGACAGGAAGAGGTATGGACATCCCAAGTGGCCGCAGTTCAGAGCCTTAAGGCTTGCTAGTCATCAGCTCGTAGGGTGAACCTGTGAAGTGTTTGCGGTCTGTGGTGATCCATTCCGGCGGCGCTTCACGCCTCCTCATCTCTGATTAGCGCTTTGAACATACCTTTCCATGGCGGCTGAGTGCGCTGTCTTCCACCTCAGGGTAAGTTGAGGAACTTAACTAACTTCCCGACCAAGTACCCGGCGCGCTCTTCACCTAGAGGCTTATATGCTTCAAGCTCCCGCACCACCTCGCTTCCACCCTCGGCAGAATACCAGCCCCCTGAAACCTGCCTCCTACACAAACACCATATCGGGCTAGCAAGGAAGGTAATAGAAGGAATTATCTCCAGGACTCTCGCTGTTGAAGGTTTAGTTCGAGGAATTGGATATATTTAAAGGCGTTCCGCCCGAACTT
>DEIJ01000102.1:19350-20617 GCA_002352365.1 Dehalococcoidia bacterium UBA2777
GATAGACATACCAGAAATCATTATAAAACGGCTTGTCTTCAGTAATGGTTATCGGAGGTCCTAGGCCAGTGTCGAAGTCATTTATCCTGACGAAGGCATCCCTCACCGCTCGCCCGTTTAGGTTCTCAAGCCCTACCTCTTCTATAGCTATCCTTACGGCTTCACATATAACCCCCATTCCAATCCATCCCCTGAAGTATAATATGGGAACATCTTCTGGATTGCGACCACGACACCTTTTGGCTGCATCCAAGAGGGGCTTCATCATAGATAGCTGAGTGTCAGCTGGGGTTGGCTCATAGGCTGTCTTATACCATCCTTCAGCTGCTTTTCCAACTATCTTTATGAGTGGTTCATCCAGTGTAATTGGATCGGCAAAAAGCTCTACCCCCCTTTTTTGAAGCTCTAGTCTTGCTATATCCTTTACTATTGTCACCATGCTTCCCCCATAATGTGCCACTATGAGCCAATCAGGCTCCTTGGCAGCCATCCTAAGGAGCTCTGTAGTAGAATCAATGACTCCCAACATAGGCAATACCTCTGTACCAACAAACTCTATTTCCCTTTCGGTTAAGTATGGGCGTACAGGCTTGAGAGCGACAGGAATCGCAGGAACATTAGCGTGAAAAATCCCCAGCCTAAGCGGACGTTTTTCTGTCCAGTTTTTCTGCATCCATTCCGCAGCAGCACAGAGTATGTTTTCCACTATAGGGCCGGAGCCGAAAACCCACCGCGGCTTTGTCACAAAGATGGATGAATAAGTACCCGTAGTATATACACAGGGTATCTCGTCTCTGACGAGCCGGGGTAACACTGCTGCTATGGCTGCATCATAATAGTTTGTTTCTATCACCTCACCCCATTCCACCAATCTTTTGTGGGCACTAATAGCTGCAGGCACTATTGCTCTAGTATCTTCCCATCTACCCTCCACCTTAATGCCGCCGATACCACCTTGTTCATTTAGCCATCTTATGTAATCAAGCTGCCCTTCGTGAAATGGAACAGCAGCACTAGCCATTGGTCCAGTCCATGAGCATTGGAGTCCAATCTTCACCACCCTCTCCTCGGCTGGTTCAGCCTTGGCGGGGACTACCGAGCCCGCCACTAGTGCCAAAATCGCCCCCACAGAGACCGCTAGCAGGCTGAAACTTCTGATACGCTTAAACACCTTTGCCAATTTAAACCACCTCCTTTCTTTCCGATCTTCAGTATCTTGCCCTTTTTTATTCCGAAAATAGATTCCCCATGTGTCATTGCGACCCTG
>DEIJ01000102.1:20741-20876 GCA_002352365.1 Dehalococcoidia bacterium UBA2777
GCACCCGCCCATGACGGTTTACTCTAATCATTCACAAGCATCTTCCCCTAGACACATTTTCCTGCTTAATTCGCCACTAACTTTGCGAATACCTTATGCTATGTTTTGCAAAATGTCAAGAATGCTCACCTAACT
>DEIJ01000032.1 GCA_002352365.1 Dehalococcoidia bacterium UBA2777
AGATGAGTCCCCAGGAGAGAAATGAGAGGGGAATAGGAACATTGCCGGGAAGTCTAGCTGAGGCAATCCAACTGGTGGAAGAAAGTGAACTGGTGAGGAAAGCTTTAGGAGACCATGTATTCCATACCTTTATCCAAAACAAAAAGATCGAGTGGGATAACTATCGGACTCAGGTAACCGACTATGAACTAAAGAGGTATTTACCTATTCTCTAGAGAAGCACCAATCTTGCCGAGGTTATTTAAGCCCCGGGGGTATTTAAGAGGAGAACCTTCAGGCGCTCCCTTGGGGCAACATGCTCATGGCATTATCCTCTATCCCCCAAAACAAGGGAGGGGATATTTTTTGCTTTACTTGATCCCATCCCATGTGGAGAATCTTGAGTCCTGATTGCTTGCCCCATAGTCGATAATGGCAATCATCGAATTGACAAACCTTTATATCACCAGTAAAATGGGGTAATCGGTTACCTATAGCTAGATCCTATATCGGATGGAGGATCGGTGCAAGAGGCAATGACTAGGATATATCTTAAAGAGGGGGTTTGTATCGGCTGCCATCTGTGCGAAATATACTGCATAGTAGAGCATTCTAAATCCAAGGATGTCATCAAGGCATTTAAGAAAGAGTCTCCCCGTGCCTTATCTCGAATAAGAGTGGAGGAGAAGGGAGCTTTATCCTTAGCAGTCCAGTGTCGCTATTGCGATGAGCCACCCTGTGTTTATTCCTGCCTCACCGGCGCGCTCTCCAAGGACGCCGATAGCGGTGTAGTAAGCATCGAAGAGCAAAAATGCATTGGCTGCTGGACTTGCGTTATGGTTTGCCCTTATGGTGCGATTATCCCCGACTTTAGCCGGAAGAAGATTGCTAAATGTGATCTCTGTTATCCCCGAGAAATTCCTGTCTGTGTGGCCAACTGCCCCAATGAAGCTTTGGTTTTAGGTTCGAGATGATAGGCTCTTCGAGCGTAGATGTAGAGAGAAAGGTTATCGCTATCCTTAAGGTGCTGAACGATTCACCCCAGCCTCTGGGGGCGAGGGTTATTGCCCACGAGCTAAAGGATTATGGCATCAGCCTCACCGAGAGGGCAGTGAGATACCATCTCAAACTTATGGACGAACGTGGTCTCACCTACCCTATGGGTAGAGATGGAAGGGTAATCGCTCCCTTGGGGGCTGAGGAATTAAGAAGCGCCTTAGTTAGGGATAAGGTTGGTTTCATAATCGAAAGGATCGAACTATTAGCTTTTAACACTACTTTCGACCCACATACCCGTACCGGGCAGGTTCCTATTAATATCTCTTTTTTCCCTAAACAGAGGTTTGGGGAGGCACTTCAAGCAATGAAAGAAGCGTTTACGGCCGGGCTTTGCGTGAGCGATCTTGTGGCCACAGCCTCTGAGGGGCAGAAGTTAGGTGCAGTGATTGTCCCTCAGGGCAAGGTCGGCCTGGCCACAGTGTGCAGCATCATAATCAATGGAGTGTTACTCAAGGCAGGTATTCCCATGGATTCTAGATTTGGAGGGATACTCCAAATTCGAAATAATAAGCCACTGCGCTTTACAGACATCATTCATTACTCCGGCTCTTCCCTGGACCCCTCGGAAGCTTTCATCAGAGCCAAGATGACCGATGTTTGCGGGGTGGTGAGAAGAGGAGAGGGGAAGCTACTGGCTAATTTCCGTGAAATACCATCTGCCTGTAAACCGATAGTCGAGGAAGTGGTTGCCAAGCTAAATGAAGCGGGATTCAGAGGGCTTATCACCATGGGGGATGTTAGTGAACCGATATGCGAGATCCCAGTTAGCCTAAATAGGGTAGGGATGTTACTCCTTGGCGGTTTAACGCCAGTGGCTGTTGCTGAAGAGCAAGGCATCTCAGCAGATAGCCACGCCATGAGCGCTGTCATCGAGTATCAAAAACTGGTAAAGTTTGGAGACCTTCTTTAAGGATGAGATCGGTAAGAATTATACCTTGCTTGGATGTAAAGGATGGCAGAGTTGTCAAGGGGATAAATTTTGCCAATCTCAGGGATGCCGGTGATCCAGTAGAGGCTGGTGCTGCTTACTCCGCTGAAGGTGCCGATGAATTAGTCTTCCTTGACATCTCTGCCAGTATCGAGGGGAGAGGCACCAAGATTGAGTGGGTTGGGAAAGTTCATGACGTGGTAACTATCCCTTTCACTGTAGGGGGAGGGATCAGAAATCTCGATGAGATGAAGGTGCTGTTCGATATGGGTGTGGGTAAAGTGTCTATTAATACCGCTGCAGTAAAAAATCCTGATTTAATAGCTAAGGCAGCGAAAGAGTTTGGCAGGGAGAAGATCGTAGTAGCTATTGATGGGAAGAAAAATCCCTTGGAGAGCGGCTTTCCTAGGCTTGAGGTTGTTATCAAAAGCGGCCAGGAGGCAACCGGGAAGGAACTCGTCCGGTGGGCTAAGCAGGTAGAGGAGCTGGGAGCCGGAGAAATCTTGCTAACTAGCAAAGATACCGATGGCACCAAGGATGGCTACGATTTAGAGATGACCAAAGCGGTGGCCGAGGTTGTCTCCATCCCAGTTATTGCCTCTGGTGGGGTGGGGAGGCTGGAGCATCTTTATGAGGCTATAGTTTGGGGCAAAGCTTCGGCAGTACTCGCTGCCTCTGTTTTTCACTTCGGAGAGATCTCTATTGGTGAAGCGAAGAGATTCTTAACGGAAAAAGGCCTAATCTAAGGAGGAAGAATTGAGCTTTAGTAAGCCAAACGCTAGTGCAGCAACTATAACCACAACAAGAGTAACACCTTCCCCTGCCTCTGGGCTATGCGTGAGCTGTGTTGATGGCTGCCCCGGATATTGTGAAGTGGGGAGGTCTGCCCTTAGGGGGAGGGAGGTTATCTACCCCCAACCTTTTGGAAAAGTTATTGCCGGGGCAGAGAAGGATTATCCTGTCGATTTCTCTCACTTCAATATCCAGGGGAGCTGTGTTGGAGCAGTTGGCATTGAAGCTGATTCCGATAAAGCCCTCTTCTCTGCTGTTGACCTCTCCTCCGATATCGGGGCCGATAGGAAAATAAAAATAAAGGTCCCCTTCTTCACCGGTGCTTTGGGTTCGACTGAGATAGCCATGGTGAATTGGGAAGGCACCGCCATTGCCATTGCCATGTGTGGAGCCGTGCTCGTCTGCGGAGAGAATGTCTGTGGCATGGATCCGGAGACCGAGTTCAAGGATGGAAAAGTCATAAGATCCCCTGAGCTTGAAAGAAGGGTAAAGGTATACCAGGACTGGTATGAAGGCTACGGAACAATGCTGGTTCAGGCAAATGTAGAGGATACTCGCCTTGGTGTTCCTGAGTATGCGATAGAGAAGCTCGGGGTTGATGGTATTGAGATAAAGTGGGGCCAAGGGGCCAAATCCATTGGTGGAGAGGTCAAATTGCCGACTCTGGAAAGGGCTGTTGAGCTTAAGCGAAGGGGATATATTGTGATTCCCGATCCTGAAGACCCTGTGGTTCAACAGGCTTACAAAGCCGGGGGGATACGGGAATTCGAGAGGCACTCCCGCCTGGGAATGGTAGATGAGGAATCCTTCGTAAACGAAGTGGAAAGGCTGAGAAAGATGGGTGCCAAGTACGTTACCCTTAAAACAGGAGCCTACAGACCAGCAGATTTAGCTCGGGCAGTGAAATTCGCCTCCGATGCTAAAATAGACCTCCTCACCGTTGATGGTGCTGGCGGAGGAACTGGAATGAGCCCTTGGCGGATGATGAATGAATGGGGCATCCCTACTGTTTATCTTGAAAGCCTCCTTTATAAATTCCTTGACAGACTCAAAGAGAGAGGAGAATTTGCCCCCACTTGTGCCATGGCCGGGGGGATTGCCCTTGAGGATCAGATTTTCAAGGCTTTAGCCCTGGGAGCACCTTATATAAAGGCGGTATGCATGGGTCGCTCCACCCTTAGCGCGGCTATGGTAGGAAAGACACAGGGGCAGCTTCTGGAGGAAAAGTATGGAAAAGGAAAGGAATACCAGGAAGCACTCCTTCGTACCTTCATCGGGGCGGCTGAGCTTAAAGAAAAATATGGCCAGGATTTTGAGCGGATTCCCCCAGCGGCAATAGGTATCTATACCTATTATGACAGGCTTGCCACCGGCCTCAGGCAGCTTATGGCAGGATGTCGTACATTCGCCATCAATTTCATAGACAGAAGCGACTTATTCGCTCTGACACGAGAGGCAGCCGATGTTTCTGGTATCCCCTATGTAATGGAAGCGGATATGGAGGAGGTGGACAAGATTTTAGCATAAAGGAGGAGAGATGTCGAAAGTCATTTGTCTTAAGAACTGCCCCTCTCCCTTCTGCGTATTAGTATGCCCTTCAGACGCCCTGGCGGTGAAGGATAGTCAAGTTGTGGTGGAATCAGATAGGTGCCACGGGTGTGGCCTGTGCCGCTACATGTGTATGACTTGGGGTAGGGACCATTCTATGCGGGCGAAGAGCGCAGCTTGGCTTGCAGGGAGATAATGAAGAAAAGGCTGGCTTGATTTGCATTCAGCACCAAATACACTCTCTATAGGCTTTTTTAGGTAAAGATAGCCAGAATTGAGGCTAAAACATGGAGATAGCACCTTGGGTATGCCACAGTCTTTTCCTTTCCAACGGATGTTCCACCCCATTTTC
>DEIJ01000174.1 GCA_002352365.1 Dehalococcoidia bacterium UBA2777
ACTTTGGGAGATGAAGGCTACTGGGCCCACTTCGCCTATCACGTTCGCCATACCATAGGGCATATTAATTTTGGGGCTATATACACCAATGCAATTAGGGCCAATGATGTGAATTCCATACATCTTTGCCTTCCGGGCAATCTCAGCCTCCAGCCTTCGCCCTTCCTCCGTTCCCGTTTCCCTGAATCCAGCAGTGAACATGTGTACTGCCTTCACCCCTTTAGCAGCACAATCATCAAGCAGTTGGAGTATAGACTGAGCGGGGATGGAGGCAATAACATAATCTAAGGGGTCCGGGATTGCTTTCACATTGGGATAAGCCTCAAGCCCCAGAATCTCTCCACCGCTAGGGTTGACGGCATAAAGTTCTCCCTTAAAGCCGGCCTCAAGCAGTGCCTTCAAAAATCCGGTTCCTGGCTTCCATTCATTGCGAGACGCACCGACTACAGCGATGGACTTGGGATAGAAAATAGGTTGGAATTCCTCCAGCCTTTGGTAATTCAAAGTTACACCCGTTCGTGAATCAAATTATATATTGCCTTGCCTTTTAAAACAATCCCTTGGCTAGACCTAGAGCCTCTTCCCCTCATTTAGCCCAACCTTCTCAAACCGCAACACCAGCCTCCAGGGATTTCTCGGGCACCAACTCCAGTTCCTTCTCGGTGCCGGAGGCATGCCACCAAGCACACTGCCCACTGAGGGTCAGCTTCACGGTGCCCATCACAATACCGCGGTGAGGAAGAACCCTGCTGCTCTAGCCCCAGAAAGGCGATCCCTAAAACAGTCCCTGCACCTTTCCGGTTTTTACATCTACATCTACCTTTCTAAAGGCCGGATCGGAACTAGTCCCCGGCATCAGACTGATGGTGCCGGCGCAGGGACAGAGGAACTTGGCACCAGAGTAGATCAACACATCTCGAACGGGCAGTAGCCAACCTTTGGGGGTACCCTTTATGGCCGGATCATGGGTGAGGGAGAGATGCGTCTTCACCATCATGGTGACGTAATCATCGTATTTGGAATCGTTCTCAAGCATCTTCGCCCTGGCTTCCGCATCGGCCGTCCAGCTCACGCCATCGGCCCCATAGACCACTTTGGCGATCTTGTCGACTCGGTCCCTGAGTTTCATCTCCATTGGATACAGAAACTTGAATTCGCTCTCCTCTTTGCAGGCTTCCACCACTACATCAGCCAGCTCCAGGGCACCGTCGCCGCCATCGGCCCAATGGGTAGACACAGCACAGCGCGCGCCAGCTGCCTCAGCCGCCTTTCTGACCATGGCGATCTCATCCCTGGTGTCGGTGTGGAAGGCATTGATGCACACCACCGGGCTGATGCCGGAAGCTCTGATGGTGTTGATGTGGTGCACCATGTTGGGAATGCCCTTCTCCAAGAGTCCCAGGTCCTCTTTGGTGTAGGAATCAGGCAGGGGAATACCAGCCACCACCTTGGGCCCGCCGCCGTGCATCTTCAGGGCCCGGATGGTGGTGGTGAGCACCGACACGTGCGGCTTGAGGCCGCTGTAGCGGCATTTGACATTCCAGAACTTCTCGAAACCGATATCTGCAGCGAAGCCGCTCTCGGTCACATGGTAGTCAAACATCTTGAGAGCAATGCGGTCAGCGATGATGGAGGACTGGCCTACGGCAATGTTGGCAAAGGGACCGGCGTGGACCATGCACGGCTGATACTCCACCGTGGAACACAGGGTGGGGTTGATGGTGTTGCGCATCCAGGCAGTCATGGCGCCGCCCACCTCCAGATCGCCCGTTGTAACAGGATTGCCTCTCTTGTCGAATGCCACAGTAATGTGGTCCATTCTCTCACGGAGGTCTGCGAGGTCTTTGACGATAGATAGCATGGCCATAAGCTCGGAGCTCACGGCAATGCCGAACTTGGACTGCATCGTGTAGCCATCCATGCGGCCGCCCAGACCAATGATAATATTGCGCAAGGACTGGGCGCAAAAGTCCATAATCCAGCCCATCTCCACCCTGGTGGGGTCGACATCCAGACGGCGCATCTTGGTGAGCCTAGCCAGTTGCTCGTCATTGTAGTTGCGCTCGTGCATCATTCTTGAGGTGAGCGCGACCATGGCCAGGTTGTGGGCGTTCATGATATCGTTGATGTCACCGGTAAGCCCCATGGAGAATTCAGTCATTGGAATGAGCAGCGCATTGCCGCCACCGGCAGCAGTTCCCTTGATATTCATGGTGGGACCACCTGAGGGTTGTCGGATGCAGCCACCTACATTCTTTCCCCGCTTACCCATGCCTTCCAAGATGCCCATAGTGGTTGTGGTCTTTCCCTCTCCCAGTGGCGTGGGGGTGATGGCGGTCACCTCAATATACTTGCCGTCCGGCTTGTCCTTGAGGCGCTCGATGATCTTCATGAAGTCGAGCCTGCACAGCCTACCGAAGGGAATGACCTCATCCTTTTGTAGGTTCAGCCTTTCCCGCCACTTCTCAGAGGTAGGCATGTTTGCCTCAGCCGCCTCTGCGATCTGCCAATCCTGCATTTTTGTTGCGTCGTAAGCCACAGAAACCTCCTTCCTAAATTCGTAACACTTTTTGAATATGATATCTACTGAGTGAACTTGGCTCCGCTATGCTGAGTGCATCTCGGCAGCCCTCACAGTATTTGCCATGAGCATGGTGACCGTCATTGGTCCTACGCCACCAGGTACCGGAGTGATCGCCTTCGCCTTTTCCTTGATGGCATCGAAATCACTATCCCCAACAAGCCGGAAGCCGCTCTTTTTAGTCTCATCGGGAATCCGGTTCACCCCAACATCGATGACTACCGCCCCATCCTTAACCATGTCTGCTGTTATTGCCTTAGGGCTTCCCATGGCAGCCACGACAATATCCGCATTCTTGGTTACCGATGCCAGGTCTTTGGTTCCAGTGTGGCATACCGTTACCGTGGCATTGGCACCCTTCTTCTTTTGCACCAGTATTGCCATGAGAGGCTTGCCCACGATATTGCTCCTACCACAGATGACGACATGCTTCCCCTCAGGGCTGTTGCCACTTCGAACCAAAAGCTCCTGAACCCCATGGGGGGTGCAAGGCATGAAATAAGGCTCCCCGATGAGGAGTTTGCCTACATTCACCGGGTGGAAGCCATCGACATCCTTTCTGGGATCGATGGCATTTAACACCTTGTCAGCATTGATGTGCTTTGGTAGAGGAAGCTGGACGAGAATACCGTGGAACTTGGGGTCTTTATCAAGCTCCTCGACCTTGGCCAATAGAACCTCCTCTGTGGTATCCTCCGGGAAAACTATCGTCTCGGAGTAGATGCCAATCTCCTCGCTGGCTTTGCTCTTAGCCGAGACATAGGATACTGAAGCTGGGTCCTCTCCAACCCTGACCATGACCAGCCCCGGGGTTGTCCCCTTCCTCTCCTTCAGTTCCTTGACCTTTCCCTTCAGCTCCTCCCGGATCTGAGCTGCTATCTCGGTACCACTGATTATTTCCGCTGCCATTTTTTTATCACCTCCAATATGGCAAATTTTTTATCTCACCTTAACCTCAATCTCTTCCTTTGTAGGGAAGATACCGCAACTCTCAGCCTCATCGCAATATCCCAGTTGATAGCACTTGGGCTTGAGCTCGGCCCCGATTCGGGGAGCTACCCTCTCCACCTCCCCCTTTATTGCCTGGAATAGCTGGACGATCTCCCATTGAGCCTTGAGACATAGCCTCAGAGAGCAGGCGTGCATCAGCTCCCGGGCATTCATTGTCATCACCAGATTGGTTTCCATCGCTTGAGGCAGCACATAGCGTGCATCCTCAGCGGGGATATCTGCGTCCAGCATGTTGAGATAAAGCTGGTGGGCATTTCGGACTGCCTCATGGTACTTGCTCTCTATCTCTGGATTTACAGATATTGTAGCTGGAATCACATAGTTCAACTTCTTTAGTGAGACATACCGTTGGCTTTGCTGAGTATAGCTCGCCAGGCGGTGGCGAACCAATTGATGGCTGGTGACTCGCGAGATACCACTAATAGCGAAGGTAAAACTAGCATGCTCAAAAGGGGAAAGGTGACCTCTCGAGATAAGCTGCTTGATTAAGCTGTCTACTTGATCCCGGGTTAGCTTTCTCAAAAGCTCGGGGGCAGTTGTTGAAGAGGAGGAAACACGGGCAGCGGTGGCAATAGCAAGTTCCGGGTCAGAAGTGTAACCAATAAGAGCTACCTCCACTCTGTTCTCCTCAAAGCCCGCTGAGATTATACAATAGCGGGATAAAGAATGCAATATCGCGAATTGAATCACCTAAAATGTAACCGATATCGTTTAAGATACAGCCTGGCTAATACTCTTGAGAGGAGGTGAGACCAGGCTACATGGAGAGGATGGACATGCACTCAAGAAATGAATACCTGAAGGTGCTAAGGGAAAGATACTTAAAGGCCAAGACTAAAAGGGAGAAGTCCCAAATCCTGGATGAATATTGCCGTAATACTGGTCAGGCGAGGAAGTATGTCATTAGGGAAGATACACCCGGGGTAAATTTGGGACCCAGGATACGGAAAAGAATGACCTTTACCGGGGCGAGGTTATTCAAGAACATCTTTTATGATGCAACAACCTAAGGTTGGGTTACCTACTTATAGTCATCCGCAAAATTCTTTATAATCCTCCTTGCCGTTGGGGAGAGTCAAATCCCCCTTAGTCCCCCTTTTCTAAAGGGGGATTTTGTAATACATTAACAGCACACTATACAAGCTATTTTGCAAAGGACTATAAATGATTTGACATGTCGGATTGACAGATCAACGAACAGCCACTAATCTATTCACGGCAATGGCAGAGACAAGAGAAAGATGGGCTAGCCGACCGAGATTCATTATGGCAGCAATCGGCTCGGCGGTAGGGCTGGGAAATATCTGGCGCTTCCCTTATGTCGCCTATGAGAATGGCGGGGGGGCCTTCTTGATTCCTTATTTCGTGGCCATGTTTACTGCCGGGATACCTTTGATGATGTTGGAATATGGCTTGGGAATCAAGATGCAAAGGTCAGCCCCAGCTTCCTTCGCCAAAGTGGATAAGAGATTTGAATGGGTAGGCTGGTGGGCTGTTATAGTCGCTTTTTTATTGGTTGCCTACTATGCGGTAATAATGGCCTGGTGCTGGAATTACCTGTTCTATTCCGCTACCCTAGCCTGGGGGAGTGATACCCACGGCTTTTTTCACCACCAGGTTCTCCAGTTAAATCAGCCTCCCGGCGGCCTTGGAGGAATCCCAGGGTATATTCTGCTTGGGCTTGCCCTTACCTGGGTGTGTGTTTTCTTTACCATCTCTAGAGGGGTTAGACAAATGGGAAGGGTAGCGATGTGGATCGTTCCCTTGCCCTTCATATTGCTGGCTGTTCTAGCGGCCAGGGGACTTACCCTACCCGGAGCCATAGAGGGAATAAGCTATTATCTTGAGCCTAATTTCAGTCAATTGCTTTCCCCCCAGGTGTGGCTGGCAGCTTATGGCCAGGTGTTTTTCTCCTTAAGTCTGGCCACCGGGGTGATGATCACCTACGCTAGCTATTTGCCACATGACTCCGAGGTCACCAACAATGCCTTTATCACCAGTTTCGCCGATACCGGGATAAGCTTCTTTGCCGGCTTCACCATATTTAGCATCCTAGGTTATCTGGCTCAGGCAACCGGTGTTGAAGTAGCTGAGGTTGCCACTTCAGGCATTGGCTTAGCGTTCGTTACCATTCCTGCGGCGATCAGCAAGCTCCCGCTTGCTGCACCCCTTTTTGGGATGCTTTTCTTTCTCACTCTACTAATGCTATCCTTTACCTCTGCCTTTTCCCTAGTTGAGTCTTGTGTTAGCAGTTTGGTCGATAAATGGCAAATCAGTCGCCGCAAAGCCACTTTAGTGGTAACCAGCCTTGCCTTCCTGGTAGGGCTTGTCTACTCGAGCCGGGGCGGGCTTTACTGGTTGGGTATCGCCGATCATTGGGTGAGTAACTATGGGCTGGTGGCAGTAGGACTCGTCGAGGCGGTAGTCTTGGCCTATTTCTTTGGCGCTTCGCCATTCCGCACCTTTCTAAACTCAGTGTCAGAGATCAGAGTGGGGGGCTGGTGGGAGATTATGGTTAAGTTCATCGCCCCCTCGATTCTGGGTTTATCCTTGGGCCTCAGTCTTTATCGGGAATTTCAACAACCTTATTCGGAGTATCCGATTTGGTGTTTGGTT
>DEIJ01000132.1:0-2233 GCA_002352365.1 Dehalococcoidia bacterium UBA2777
CCTTCCAGTGGAACATCCGTTCAAGTCAAGCCATTCAGCAGGTTCTGGAGCCTTAGCCCAAGTTTACCAAGGCTCATGCTAAGGAAGACATAATATAGGGTTTCTTTAATGGTAAACTTGGGCTAGGACATCACCTCGCAACTGCCTTAGTGTAGTTGTTTTTCTGGCAAAATGATTCCAGCCCACAGGCATTACACTGCCCCTGACGACAGTCAGGGGTTTCTTTTCCTTCCCAGGTGAGTTGATATTCTCTTTTTAAGAACTCAGGGCTCACTCCGATATCAATATGAGACCAAGGGAGCAGTTCAGCTAAAGAGCGCTGTCTATGAGCGTAAAAACTGGGGTCAAGCCCCACTTCAGCGAAGGCTTGTAACCAGTTTTGATAATTGAAACGCTCGCTCCAGGCATCGAAGCTTGAGCCAAGCTGCCAAGCGCCATAAATCACCTTACTCAGTCGCCGATCGCCCCGAGATAAAACTGCCTCCAGCAAGCTCACCTTCGGGTCTTGCCATGATAGATGAACCCCAATCTGATGCAGGCCTTGTTTAAGCATTTGGTGCTTTAGACTTAATTGCTCCTCAGTATCTTGAGCTACCCACTGGAATGGGGTATGTGGTTTAGGGATGAAGGTTGATAGGCTGATCTTAAGTTTAGGCCGCCGCCCTTTTCCCAGCCGACGTATCTTGGCAACAAGGTCTGTAATGCTTTGAATATCATCCATCGTTTCTGTGGGTAAGCCGATCATGAAATATAGCTTGAAACTCTCCCATCCTTTATCTAAGGCTGTAGCCAGGGTTTCCAGAAACTCATCTTCTCTAGCTCCTTTATTAATAACTCGGCGCAGCCGTTCACTCCCTGCTTCAGGAGCAAAGGTAAGCCGGGCCTTTTTGGGGCTACTAAATGAGTCCATCAATTTTACCGAGAAACCATCAAGGCGAAGACTAGGGAGCGATATAGTGAGAGGATAGTCTCGGTAGTGCTTGATCAGAGTATCCACTAAACGGTCGATATCAGGATAGTCATTGGTAGTGAGGGAAACCAAAGATACTTCACTATAGCCACAGTTTTCCAACAACTGTCCCACTGCTTGAACTATTTCTTGCTGGGAGCGTTGCCGCAGGGGGCGATAAATCATTCCTGCTTGGCAAAATCGGCAGCCTCGGGTACACCCTCGCTGAATTTCTATCACTCCCCGGTCATGAATCACCTCCAAATAGGGAACCACTGGGGCGATGACTGGTGGAGGGGCCTGGGCTACAAAGCGGCGTTTTATGCTTGGCGCAGCTGGCCCTTTGGGGGTGATGCTGGCAACACTGCCATCATCGTGGTAATCAACCTGATACAAGCTAGGGATATAAATGCCAGGGATAGTAGCCAACTGGCGCAATAGTTCACCCTTATCCCCCTCTTCCTTGTTCCACTTCCGAAAGATTTCAATTAGCTCAACAATAACCTCCTCCCCCTCCCCAATTACAAACAAGTCAACGAAGTCTGCCATTGGTTCGGGGTTAACGGCACAGCCCCCCCCGGCTATTATTAAAGGATGTTGCTTCGTTCTTTCAGCAGCCAAAACTGGTATGCGAGCTAGGTTGAGTATGTTCAATACATTGGTGTAAGTTAGTTCATAGCCTAAAGAGAAGCCAATAATGTCAAATTCCGCTAGAGGATGCTTTGATTCCAAGCTGAACAGAGGGATGCCCGCCTTCCTCATCTGGGCCTCCAGGTCAATCCAGGGGGGGTAGGCTCGCTCAGCAAGCACATCAGGTTGCCTGTTGAGCACATCATAAAGGATAGGTAAGGCTAAATTAGACATGCCAATTTCGTAAAGGTCAGGATAGATAAGAGCCATCCTCAGCGAACATTTCTCCCAATCCTTTACCAGGCTATTCCATTCCCCGCCGGTATAGCGCGCCGGCTTAATCACACTATGAAGAATACTATCTGAAATCGTCACCGGCATTATTAACCACCCCAAGAAATTTTAATGAAGATTTCCACACTTCCCAAGAAATTGCCAGACTTTTGGAGTTAGTCTTGCCCCAAGGCCAGCAGAATGCCGTAGACTCTCACCTTATTAAGCGTAGGGCGAAGAGCGTTAATGTATGGATATTGTGAGTTACCCGCCACCACAAAGGAGTAGAAGGGGGAGAGGTGATGAATTGGTGTAGTTTTGGTGAAGCATTGCCTACAATCGGCTTGCCATGAGAGAAGCAGCAGGTATCAACTTCCAAAT
>DEIJ01000132.1:2360-8195 GCA_002352365.1 Dehalococcoidia bacterium UBA2777
TGTCCGGGCACATGGATAATCCGAAGCCCACCAAGACACGGGAGGAACTCGCCATCATTGAGTAATTGGTCTACCTTTACCGTAGGAAGGGGCACGAAATACATTAACCTATCAAGGAACCAACCCTGTACTCCTTCAAGGTTAGGGCTTAAGTAAACATCCCCGTTTCGGGTTATTTCGGCATCGGCGGGATGTAACATGATCTTCGCCGCAGTCTGGGCACTGAGTTCTCCGACACTGCCGGCATGATCGATATGGTTGTGAGTGATGATAATCCGATTTAGCTCAGCCGGTGCCCTTCCTATTCTGGTAATATAAGCTAAAATCCTTTTCCCGTTACCGGGCAATCCGGTGTCAATTAAGGTCAATGTGTCATCGACCAGTAAATAAACATTAGCCCCTCTTACTCTTTCTATTCGGTGCACCTGGGGGATAATTTCCATTTAAGCCGGGTGGGTAACTTAGGGAGAGATTCTTGGCAGTAGCGTCAAGTCACCGGAAGTTAGCACTTTCTCCTGAAGATGGTAAGGAAGCGATCTTCATATTCTGTGAACAGCCCCCACCTCCTCAATTCTGCTTCCAGTTCAGGAGCTTTAGTTTTGTCCCTTTCAATCTCATTGAAGAGTCGCTCAATCGCCCATCTTGCCTGCCGAGGGATGCCGGCAGGGTCGACATCAAACAGTCCCATGTTTTGTAGTTCGAATATGTTATGGCGAAGGGATTTTTCCGTCAACTCATAAGCGAACTTAAGTAGTGAGACATCCCACAGTTCCTCCAAAACACCCTTTATAATCGCTGCCTGGGTGTCCTTTTCTCTATCTATCTTCTCATTAAGTTTATGGATTACCGTTTCTGGTGAATCAGACACGATGTTAAGTTCTTTGGGTTCATTCTTATAGCGATAAAACAGCGCTGTCTCATGAGGGTACTTTTGAATCATATTATTTAAAAACTCCCCTGCTGACTCACTGAAGCCTTCAAGATTAATAAGGTAAGAGGGGGTCACGATCTTTGGCTTTTCGGCAGTTACCCTCCCCTCTCTCACTGCATTGATTTTCTCCGCCACTTCAGTAAGTAG
The DNA here is from genome assembly GCA_002352365.1 of Dehalococcoidia bacterium UBA2777. GTDB lineage: Bacteria > Chloroflexota > Dehalococcoidia > UBA2247 > UBA2777 > UBA2777. The sequence goes on from DEIJ01000132.1 coordinate 3,439, forward strand.
GTAATAGTAGATATTAGTGGTACCGAAGGTAGCTAGGCTTTGTTTAGGCAGCCTTACTATCTCGGTATGTTGTATAACGTATTGTATTCTCTCATCGGCTTCCATCAAGAACCATCCCTCAAATCAAAAAACTATCACTTACTATAATACAGAAAAACCACAGCAATGGCAATGATAAAATCCGCAAGGAATCCCGGCACCGCAGCCAGGGCATTTCATCTCACCAGGCGCAGGTTGGGGAATCTCACCGACCACAGCTCTATATACTTCGTAGCAAAAAAGTTGCTCCTTTTCTGCTCCTTCGATAAGCTTTAAGTTGTATCGGTGAGCTTTTTCCTCCAGCTCAGCATCGGAAATCCTTGAGTTAAACACCTCTCTGAGTTGAATTGCCCCCGAGCCATATTCCATAGCGAGCTTCCCCCTCCACACAATTCTCCCCGGGAGACAATCTTGAAAAGCTTGGCGCAACACCCACTTGCCATGAGTTTGCCCCTCCCTAACCCCGATCTTGAGGCTTGGCTCTATTTGTAGAGCAAATTCCCTGACCTTCTCATCCAAATAGGGCTGTTTTATCTGGAGGCCGAGATATTCTCCAAACATGTTTGAGGGGAAACGGGTTGTTTCATTGAGCTTACGAATGTACTTATCCAGTAAGCTATCACCAAGTTCAAGCATGTAGCTATAACCGCAGAAGAATTCATCGGCACCATCGCCAGTCATAACACTTTCTGCCCCTTGCCCCTTGGCCAGCTTGAGAGCAGAGTAAGTAGCTATGTTTGGAATTATCGGGGCGAAACTTTTTAATATCCTTATTATCTGGGGGAGCGACTGAAGTGCTTCGGCGATAGTAAAGCCTTTGATCTGGTGCTTAAGGCCAAAAATAGCTGCTACCTGTTGGGCATATTCTATGTCAGGAGCTCCGCTCCCCTCAAGCCTCACGGTTAAGGCCTCTGTTTTGGGGGATAAAGCAGCCAAGATACTCGAATCTAACCCTCCCGAAAGGAGCAAAACATCAGCTTTGTTCCTCTCCACCGCCTCAGCCAACCTATCTTTCAATTGAGAACAGAGATCACCCAATGCTGTTACCGAATATAGCTACGCAGGCTACTTGAGGGGGACCACCCAGAGTATGAGATAACCCTATCTTGGGATTCTTCAACTGGCGGCTAGACAGTTCCGCCTTCCCTTGAAGTTGCTTATACACCTCGTAGGTCATCCGTAATGCACTGGCGCCAATGGGATGCCCGAATGATTTTAAGCCACCATCGGTGTTTATTGGCAACTCTCCCTCTAGGGTGAAGGTGCCTGCTTCGACATCCTCTCTCGCTCTACCTTTGGGGCTGAAACCTAAGTCCTCATAGATTAAGAGCTCGGTAATGGTAAAGCAATCGTGAACCTCAGCAAGGTCGATATCTTTGCGTGGCTGGGTTATCCCTGCTTGGTCAAATGCTTGTCTTGAAGCCACTCGGTTTGCCTCAAATCCAAGCCAATCAAAGCCAGGCCGAAACAGGGGCAACATCTGATCCATCGAAAGCCCGATCCCTTTGATATAAATTGGGTTATCCCTGAATTTCTTGGCCAGGTCAGCCCGGGTGATAATAGCTGCTGCTCCTCCATCGCTATTCCCGCAACAGTCAAACAAACCCAGTGGCCAGGCGATAATAGGAGCAGCCAGGGCCATATCTTCGGTTATCTCACGGCGAAGATGAGCTTTGGGATGAAGGCTACCATTATGATGATTCTTCACCGCGATTTTAGCCAATATCATTTTACCCTGCTCAGGGCTCAGCCCGTAGATATAAAAATATCTCGTTGCCAGTAAGGCAAACGTGCCCGGGGCAGTTCGCCGAATTTCAAGCACTGGATGCTCGCCGCGGCCTGTTCCCAGCCCACCAAAGCCAGTATCCTTCAATTTTTCCACGCCGATGGCTAGAGCAATATCATACATCCCACAAGCTACTGCGAAGGTGGCATTTCGTAGTGCTTCATGACCTGAAGCACAGGCATTTTCCACCCTGGTAATTGGGATATTGCGTAGCTTGAGAGCATTAGCTACTAGGCTTCCCCCGGGGTTTAAGTAACCCACAGTATGGTCAGTACCATACCAAGCTGCCTCAATATCATTAGGCCCAATGCCGGCATCTTCATAAGCCTCATAGGCAGCCTCAATAAGCATATCCTCGGCACCTTTATCCCAATTCTCCCCAAACTTGGTACAGCCCATGCCTATTATAGCCACCTTATCTTTGATGCCCTCCATTTATCCCCCCTATCTTATCATCCGGCATTTCCAAAAGTAATTATAAAAACCCCTAGCCTCCCGAAATCTTCTGAAGGTCATCTCCACTGGCATACCTATCTTGACTTCGCCGGGTTCACAATCTGTCATTAAACAGTAGATTCGGGCATTTCCCTCGGCTGACTCCACAATCGTCTGCACCGACGGTGAATCAGGGCCGCCGGCCAGATGATCTAGTGAAAAAGTGAATACCTTACCTGCCTTGTCAGAGAGCTTTACCTCCTCAAAGTCATCCTTAGCTTGGCAGCCGTAGCATACCCTCTGAATAGGAAAGGAGACAAGGTTGCAGCGCCTACACTTGCTGCCATGGAGATTGAGTGCCCAACGGTGGGTCCTCCACATTGTAGTCGCTGCTGAATCAATATTGAATAGCTCCGGGGCTTGTTCTATAAGCTGGCGATAGCTTAAGTATTTCTCATAACTGGGGAGCATTCTCTTTGCCGCCAGCAAATCCTTCACCCTTGGTTTTGGCTGCCTCTCCTTAATCCCCTCAGTCACTTGAAGAATAATAGCATCGCTCCCCTGGCCATAACTGGCAAGCAGCATCCTCTCTCCCGGCCCTGCTTCATCTAAAGCTGCAGCTAGCATCAGCAGGGGGTGGGCTGCTCCAGTGTTGCCTACCCCAGTAAGTAAGGGATCTTGGAGTTGGCTCTTGAGATCAAAGCCTAACCGCCCAGCCAGATCGCGCTGACTTCTGACCTCGGGGGCGTAGAGAATAACCTTAGCCAAATCATTGGGTTTCAAGCCCTGCCTTTTCATAATCCCGGAGATTGCTCGCTCCATGCTCTTAGCGTATCCCTGAGTGAGCACCCATCGCTCCTCCCAAGAGTGAACAAAATTATCCCTATCAGTCCTCCATACATCGGTAATCTCATCAGAAACGGAATAGGCATCTTCTATGGTAGCGATAACCGAAGATGAGCCCAAGAGTATGGCAGCGGCACCATCTCCAAAGCTTTGCTCCTGCTCTGACTGGGGAAATCCTAAGCGACAATCGGAGGCGGTCACCAAGACATTTTTGGCAGAAAGACTTTTGACCGCGTTGTAGGCTGCCCTTAGGGCCGAGGTTCCTGCCCGCAAGGAATTGGCAAAGTCTGAGGTTATGATCTCGCTTGGCAGATCAACAGCGGCGGATATTAATGAGGAGCACTGCTTCTCTTGGTAGGGTGAGGTGGTTGAGGCAAAAAATAGCCCGTCCACACTTTGGTGGTCGATTTCTTTAACGCAATTGAAGCTAGCCTCCACCGCCATAGTTATGCTATCCTCATCATAGTTGGCTATACTTCTCTCCCCACCTATAGACCGCCCCCCCCACGCCTTGGCAATAGTATCTCGACTCAGCCTAAACCATGGCACATAAGCCCCATAGGATACAATTCCTAACATGGAATTCTCCTTATTCCCTCTGCCCTGAAAAGCTGTCCACTTCCTCTACGGGATAATGGACTAGCTTGGCAAAAGTCAACGCGCAAACTGAGCAGGTGGGCACTATTGATGGGCGCGATGGCGTTTATCTCTCGGTTAGACTTTTGGCTAGCTCCAATCCTCGTCTGAATGCTTCCTTGTTGCGTGTTAGGACGCTTTCTTTCCTCCCGAATCTCTTTTCCATCTCCTGTTCAATGAGTTCTGCTGGAACTGCTTCGGTTACTCTAATGAAGGTTCCAAGATGGATAAGGTTGCTTGCAGCAGGCCCGCCAAAACTATCGATGGCTATTTCTATTGCCGGACTGACCAACAGCTTGATATCCTTCCTCTCTTTCTCTTCCCTTAGCCCGCTTTTGTCCACAATCATCAGCCCGCCATAACGCACCCTTGGCTCCATAACTTTAAGCTGAGAACCGTCAAACAGCATTACCGCTTGCGCTTGATCCAGTATTGGGGACTTGATCTTTTCATTGGAGAAGATAACAGTACATTCAGATAACCCCCCGCGGGGCTGCACTCCATACGAGGGAAGCCAGGACACATACTCATACTGCTGGAAGGCTGCCCAGGCCAGCAACTGCCCCGCCATAAGCACCCCCATACCACCGAGTCCAGCAATAAGCACCTCATTTCGGGAAGATACTTTCTCCTCCATAATTTCTCCTCTCTCCTAAACCACCCCAAGAAAACCTTGCGATTCTCCCTTGGGACCTCGGCTGAATTTCCAAAAACTTGAAATGGCGAAACGAATTTTTCATGGGGTATTAGTCAAACCGGTCCACGTTTTTAAATTCGCCCAGGGGAAATTCGGCTAGCACCTCATCCTCTATCCATTTCAAGCACTCCAACGGTGTCTTATGCCAATTGACAGGGCAGGCAGAGATGAGCTCCACAAAGCTGAGACCAACATTATCTATCTGCTTCTGGAAGGCAGTCTTAATATATCTCTTAGTGAGTCGGTAATTGTCGGGATTGGTCAGGGCACATCGGGCACTATAGGCACACCCCCGGAATGAGGCTGCCAGCTCGGCGG
>DEIJ01000091.1 GCA_002352365.1 Dehalococcoidia bacterium UBA2777
CTCCTTCCTTTAAATTATTTCCCCTGCCCATCCTTTGATTTATATTTTAGCACTGGAATATTAACACAGGATTAAATTTGTCTTAACATTTGGTTAACAGATTTTACCCCGGGCGGCGGAATTTAGCCTTCAAAGCTGCTATCTGCTGCTTTTGGTGGGATTCCTCCTCAGCTATCTCTTGCCTCTTACGGAATTCCTCCTCGTCAAGGGGTTGGCATAACTTCAGTTGGTCGCCAACTATCTCTATATCGAATAATGCCTTACATTTCCAACAGCGATAAGGCCCCTCATAAGTGGGGTCCAGCAGGGATAGCTTGGTTTCCGCTTCACACTGGGGACATTTTATTACTATCATAATTCCGTCCTCCCAGATTTGCTTTGTAAGCCAGTCTTCTTCTAAGCCCATCACCTTGTGGATGAACATATTCCGAAGAAGAACTCCACACCTTATTGCCATAAAAAATGTGTCACCCTGATAACGTTGAGGCTAGTATATAATACAGTGGCCGGAGGAGTCTAGCCCCCGTTCCAAGATTCTGATATAGGTTGAGCACTTTGATATACCGAGATCGGCGTTGCGGAAGTAGTTTAAATAGATTCTTCCCCTAACGTGTGATTTTATGGTATTGACATTAATTGAGTATGGTCTTACAATAAATGCTAACTTTACAATTGAAAAGCGAGAGGGCTGCCTCGCCCCCCCCAGAAGAGGGGGAAGTTATTGGTTACACCATATTATGATTATTGACATCAATTTAGTGAGATATTAAAATAGAAAATAAAAGGAGGTTTCCACTTTAGGATGAAAGAGGTGAATAATGATTGAAGGGATAAAAGAGGCATTGCTAACTGGTATTAGAGAGGGGAAGGATCCGCTTTCTACCATCGTGGGTCAGGAGGACACCAAGGAAAAGGTTATCGCCTCGCTACTGGCTGGGCATCATATATTGATCGAAGGCCCACCCGGCATCGGGAAGACAACTCTAGCTAGAAACATTGCCTCGGTTCTACCTTCTCTAGTGACTGTAAAAGGTTGTGCTTATCATTGTAATCCCCAAGCACCAATTTGCCCTCTTTGCAGGATAAAAGCTGCCCAGGGAGAAATTGAAACAGTTGGGGTTCCTGGGGAGAAGAGGTTTATCCGCATCCAGGGCTCCCCTGATCTCACTGCGGAAGACCTTTTAGGCGACATTGATCCTTCCCAAGCTTTTAAGTATGGGCCTCAAGATTATAGAGCATTTACCCCGGGCAAACTGCTTAAAGGCAACCGAGGGATAGTATTTTTCGACGAGCTCAACCGGGTGCCGGAGAAGTTGCAGAATGCCTTGCTGCAGGTTCTTGAGGAGGGCATTGCCACTATTGGCCCCTACGATGTAGATTACCCGGCGGATTTTGCCATGATTGCTACTATGAATCCCAGGGAGCACGCTGGGGTAGAAGAGCTTTCCGATGTTCTGCTCGATCGATTTGATGTGGTCAGGATGGGCTATCCGGAGACAGAGGAGAGGGAGAGGGAGATAGTATTACGCTATGGGCTGAAGTTTGATGGGGTAGAGATGCCGGAAGAAGTTCTAGATTCGATTATCACCTTGGTGAGAGCTACCAGAGAGGAGCCGTGGAGCAAGGAATTGGATCAAGGGGCAAGCCCCAGGGCCTCTCTGGCTCTCTATGAGAAGGTGCAGGCTTTGGCATTAATGGGTGGCTACAGCAGGGTGAAGAAAGAAGACATCAGGCGGGTGGCCATTTCAGCTATGGGTAGCCGGATTAAACCGTCACCAGAATCGAAATTCTATGAAGATCCACTTGGCCTGATTGATGAGCTTGCCAGAAAGGTGTTATCCGGGGTAATATTAGTATGAAGGTGAATAAAGGGTTTACTATTGCTGTTTCAGGAAAGGGAGGAGTAGGTAAAACCAACCTCTCAGCCCTGTTGATCAGGAATTTATCACGGAGGGGGAGTGTATTGGCAGTAGATGCTGACCCTGATTCCAATCTTCCCCAAGCCTTAGGGGTGGCGGTCGGTAAAACAGTAGGGGGTGTGCGGGAGCAGATTGTAGACCTGCCTGCACGCCACCCGGAGGCTAGTGATAAGGCGGGGGCATTTGAGCGGGCCATGATGGATGTTGTCGAGGAGACCCTCCCCTTTGATGTAGTAGTGATGGGGCGTTCTGAAGGCGAGGGGTGTTATTGTGTCATCAATAATATCCTGCGCCAGATAGTAGACTCAAGGGCAGATAATTATGATTTTGTAGTAATCGATTGCGAAGCAGGTTTGGAGCACTTAAGCCGGCGAACTACCCGGGATGTTGACCTGTTGATTGCGGTTAGTGATGCTACCATGAATGGCATACTGACAGCGAAAAGGGTGCAGCAGCTATCTCGGGAGCTTTATATTAGCTTCAGCGAGGTTATGGTGGTAGCCAACAGGATAACTGGGGAGGCCAAGCCGCTGCTGGACAGGATGGCAGAAGATGAAGGGATCAACATAGCGGCTTATATTCCTTATGATCCGCTAATAGCTGAGTTCGACATCTTGGGCAAGGCGGTGATCGAGCTTCCTGAGGATTCGCCTGCCTCCATAGCAGTAAGTGAGATGTGCCAGCGCCTGGTGGGCTGTGCTGCCTGAACCAACTTAACCCAAATGAAATAGCCTGGTAAAGCTGTTGCCTTAGCGCTCGCCCATCAAAAGGGCTACTCCGCAACTCTTAAACTCTCACTCACAAGTATAGCAGAGGTGTATGCTCACTACTACTATTAAAAAATTTTATGGGTCAGCAAAAATTTATTGACAAGCCAAATGAGCTATAGCATAATTAAGGTCGCTGGGAAAGACCTTGTGGACTTTTCAATAAACATCCCTACTCTTAAGATTGAGTATGACTATGGGATAGGGGATATAGGCCAGATCAAGACCAGAATAGAAGCCTTTATCGAGATGATCTCTAACTAAGTTGGCAAGAAATTTAGTGATCTAAGTTGATATGATATATATGGATAATGCTGCTACCTCTTGGCCCAAGCCGGAATCGGTTCGCCAAGCGATGGATGACTTCATGCGCAATGTCGGCGGTAATCCTGGCCGCTCCGGTCACCAACTCTCTATCGAGGCCGGTCGCCTTATTTACGAGGTGCGAGAGGCGCTGGCATGGCTTTTCGGAATAGACGATCCATTACGCATTATCTTCACTAGTAATGCTACCGAGGCCTTGAATTTAGTGATCAATGGCATACTACATCCCGGTGATCATGTTATCACCAGCAGCATGGAGCACAATTCAGTAATGCGTCCCCTACGTGCCCTGGAGGAAAAGGGGGTCGAGCTAACCATAGCGGCTTGTTCCCCCCAAGGTCTTCTCGAGCCCGAAGAGGTTGACAAGGCCATTAGACAAAATACCAAACTCATTATCCTCAACCATGCCTCTAATGTAGTGGGCACCCTTCTGCCTGTGGCTGAAGTTGGTGAACTCGCTCACCGTCAAGGGGTGTTATTTTGTGTAGACGCTGCCCAGACGGCCGGAGCCTATCCCATCGATCTTGAGGCCTTGAGTGTCGACCTATTAGCTTTTAGTGGGCATAAGTCGCTCTATGGGCCTCAAGGAACTGGAGGACTATGTATCCGTAAAGGGGTTGAGTCAGAGCTTGAGCCTCTCACCCGGGGTGGCACCGGCAGCTACTCTGAATACGAGCAGCAGCCGGACTTCCTCCCCGACAAATATGAGAGCGGAACAGCCAATACAGTAGGTCTGGCTGGCCTGGGGGCCGGCGTCCGCTTTGTTTTATCCCAGGGCACAACTTGCCTGCGAGCCAAGGAGGAAGCGCTGATGCGCCTTCTTATAGAAGGGTTAAAGAATATCCCTGGCGTTATTACCTACGGAAGTGGTGATACCCGAAAACAGATAGCGGTGATTTCTTTCAATATCAGGGGGCTTGGTCCATCGGAGATAGCAATGCAGCTTGAAGAGGAGTATCACATTATGTGTCGCGCCGGATTGCACTGTGCCCCTATTACCCACAAAACGATAGTGACTTTCCCCCAAGGCACAGTACGCCTGAGTCCGGGCTACTTCACCAGTCAACAAGACGTAGAAGCCACTGTGGAGGCGATATGGAAGATCGCCAAAGATGTGAGCAAAACTGAGTTTCCGGTGGCCGATTTCAAGTCCTCAGTTAGCCTGTCTGTGGGCACAAACGAGGACAAGAGGTATGCTAATGGCAAAGGTGATTGATGCCAGGGGACTTGCCTGCCCCCAGCCTGTGGTGCTAACAAGTAAGGCTTTAGTGGAGGCAGATGAGGTAATCACTATTGTGGACAATGAGGCGGCTAAAGAGAATGTCTCAAGGGTGGCAACTAGCCGGGGATTCCAGGTATCTGCAGAGGAAAGGGAAGGAGCAATATATCTGCACCTGACCCGAGCAGTGGCAGAACCGCGGAAAGCTAGTTTTACCCCTATCTCAGGGCCAACGGTTTTACTCGTTGCCTCGGATAGCTTGGGGTGGGGCGACGAGGAGTTAGGAAAGAGCATTCTTATGCGCAGCTTCATCCATACCCTAAGTGAAGTCGGCCCCAAACCAAACAAGATCATCTTTATCAATAGTGGTGTCAAGCTGGTGGTTAAGGGATCTGAAGTGGTAACTGACCTGCGCCACTTAGAAAGGCAAGGGATTGAGATCCTCGCCTGTGGCACTTGCTTAGGGTATTATGAACTGAAGGAATTTGTCGAGGCAGGCCAGGTCTCAAATATGTATACTATTGTTGAGGAGTTGTTGCAAGCAGGTAAAATCATCAGCTTTTAGGAAAGCCCCTGGGGGCAATTTATGCCACATAGTGTGGTGCTCTTTTACTCAGCCAGTGGGGCGCTTCGGGCTGAAAAACTGCTTAAAGGCGAGGGTATTGGTGTTAAACTCATCCCTATTCCTCGGCATCTCGGCTCAGACTGTGGGATCTGCCTTCGCTTCGATGACTCTGAGGAGACTCGAGTTAGGAAAGCCCTAGAGGAGGGTGGAGTAGAGATCATGAGGATTTGTGAGATTTGATAAAACTATACCCAAAGCGATAATGCTTCGCCCTAGGTTTTGTTGCCTCCCCTGAAATATGATTTCGTCAGGTAAATAACCTAATGCCAATGCAAAATTAGGTGCATGATAACTGTAGCCAGTAGAGTAAATGCCAGATACTCGTGGATGTCGAGCCAAGTGTGCCTTGCAAATATGAAAGTAGACTCGTCAGCTCCTCTACCCAATCTATTATGGCCTGTAGGCAAAGTGAACCATAGTACAAATCCAGAAATAGCTTGTGCCAGGAAGAGCAAAGCTTGTGTGGCATCAACGACATAGTTTCTGGGGGCTTTTCTCACGAGCCCAGTTCAGTCTATTCTCGGACTTCCTTACCTACCCATTCTAGGTAGTCGGGGTTGCCACCAACAATGGGCAAGGCGATTATCTCAGGGACTTCGTAGCTGTGAACCCCTTTGACCAGATCGATGATCTCAGGAAGTAGCGAGGCTTTGGTTTTGACAATGAGAAGGCTTTCCCGGGCTTTCTCAAGCTTGCCTTGCCACCAGAAGAGCTAGTCTACCCTGGACACGATATTTACGCAGGCAGCCTTTCTCTGACTAATCAATAGCTCAGCTACTCTATGGGCTTCCTCGTTACTACCAGTGGTGATAAGGATGACTATCTCGCTTCGCTCTTTCATTATCAACTACTTATCTTGAGTATCTTATCTATAGATGCTTTTGCCTTGAGGCGAACCTCCTGGGGGCTTTTACCTCAGGTGCCATCTCCCCCAGAGACCACAAAACTTTTTCCAGGGTGATTAGCTTCATTCTGGGGCAGATTGCCTGCTCAGAGGCAGGACAAACCTCTTTCCTGAAGCCTAACTTGGCCGATAAGGGTTAACATGGACCATAACATCCTGCACATGCTCAACCTCGCCCAGGAGTCTACTTTTTACTTCGGAGGCCACTTGATGACCTTGTTCCACAGTAAGTCCGCCATCTACAGCTACTTCTATATCGATGGTAAAGGTAGAACCGCGGCGATGCGCCCTAAGGTTATCGATGGCCCTAACCCCAGAAACCTTCCGCGCTGTGGCCGTAATCTCAGCCAGAATTGCTGTGTCTGGCCTTTCATCCATTAGAATTCCAATATTTGGGCGGAGAAGAGCGATGGACATCTTGACAATCAAAACTGAGACGGCAAGTCCAGCTATGGGATCTAAATACCAGAAAGCCAGCCTAGCCCCAAGTATGCCCACTAGAGCAGCTACTGAAGAGTAGGCATCGGAGCGGTGGTCCCAAGCATTGGCGATAACGGCAGGGCTATTATTCCTCTCTCCAACCTTGAACGTATAGCGAAACATCCCCTCTTTTATGACTATGGAGGCAGCGGCCGCTGCCAGGGCGATCGTGGCCGGGGTCTCGAAGTGTTGATGCACAATGAGACGGACGGCGGAAATACCGACAAATGCTCCAGTTGCGAGTATTATAAGAGCAACTAGAAAGGCAGCGATGGTCTCTGCATTACCATGACCATAGGGATGGCTCTCATCGGCTGGCCTTTCTCCAATTCGTAGCCCTACATAAACCGTACTTGTGGCAAGACAATCGGATACGGAGTGAATGCCGTCGGCGATCATAGCGTAGCTAAAGCCAAATATGCCGGCGAGCAGCTTGAAAATGGCTAAGGCTACATTGGTGACAAGCCCCACCAAGGTGCAGGTTTTAGAATCGAGAAAATTGACTTTCGGCATGGACCCTCATCCTGTCTCCACTCTCCACCCGTTGGTGTAGACATTCATCCTCCTCACCCTGATGAAGCCAACGAGGGTCACTCCCAAACTATCAGCTAGTCTCACCGCCAGGTCGGTGGGAGCGGATATAGAGAGGATTATAGGAATATTTATTTTAACTACCTTGAGCAATATCTCTGAAGACACTCTTCCACTGCTGATCACTATCCTATTATCCGTGGGTATATCCTCCAGAATGCACCTCCCGAAGATCTTGTCTAAGGCATTATGCCTTCCTATATCCTCGTCGTGGATCAATGCTCTCCCCGGGTCACATAGGGCAGCACTATGAACCCCACCTGTTATCCTAAAAAGGGGAGAGAGACATTGGAACTCATCCATCAGGGAGAAGATTTGACTCTCAGGTATCTTTAACTTTGAGTTTATTGGGCTTACCGCATGGGGGTGAAGAAGATTGATCCTCGGGGGAATATCCTGCTTAGTTTCTACCCTAGCTATTCCTCCTTCCGCATCGATAGCCATTTTCTTGATGTCATCTTTGTCTTGAATAAATCCCTTGGAGGATAGGAAACCCACTGCTAAATACTTTAGGTGTTTAGGGGTGCAAAACAAAGTTGCTATTTCCTTTTCGTTGAGTATGATGGTGAGGGGGAATTCTTTAGCTATCATATCCTCGACATTATCCCTGTTTCCTTCGCTAATCCGCAATATGGGAAATCTCTCCATCCCTTCCTTTATTCCTCCCTCTACTTTTATCCTATCCCCAGCCCTAACCCCAAATGCCTAATGCCTCCTCGGCAGGGCAATTCTGTTCGCTGAGATTGATCACCGTGCCCTTTCTAGCCATGAGGATGGCGCCACAGGGCGATATCTTGCCTCACTCGCTTGCCTCTATCCAACCACCGCCAACCACGATGTCGCCATGATAGAAGACCACCGCCTGCCCTGGGGTGATCGCTTTTTGGGGCCGAGCAAATTTAACCTCAGCCTTGCCGTCGGATAAGGGATAAACCCAAGCTTCCGCCTCCTGGTGGCGATATCTTATCTTTGCCCTAAGTTCTATGGGTTTCGTTGGGTCATCAAATGCAATCCAATTTAAATCCCTGGCCAAAAGCCCATCTCGATATAGGTCCTCCTCCTTTCCCACTGTGATGGCGTTTTCGCCCCTGTTGATGGCTATCACATAGAGGGGGAATCCCGTAGCCACCCCTAACCCTTTCCTCTGTCCAATGGTATAAAGGTGAATTCCCTTATGCTCACCAAGGATTCTTCCTCTCAAATCCACTATCGGCCCGGGGCCACCTTTTACTACAGGAGAGAAATCACCAAAATCTTGGCTTTCTTTCTTGCCACAAACCTTCCTCAAGCCCAAATCCCTAGCTTTTCTCTTAATCTCTTCCTTGGCATAGCCCCCCAAGGGGAAAATCAACCTCGAAAGCTTGGCTTGAGATAAGGAGAAGAGAAAATAAGATTGGTCTTTGGAGAAGTCCTTGGCCTTTTTTAGTAGGTATCTCTCCTTCTCTTTATCATATTCAACCTGAGCATAATGCCCGGTAGCCATATAATCTGCTTTGATGCCCGCGGCTTCGATCTTATCTAATAGAGCTCCCAACTTTATCCTCTCATTACATACAACGCATGGGTTGGGGGTTCTCCCCTGAGAATACTCCTGATGAAAATAATCTAAAACTCCATCTTGGTATTCCTTCCTCAAGTCAAAGATATAAAATGGCATCCCCAAAATTTGAGCCACTTCTTTGGCATCCTGGGTGTCCTCTTCCTCCTCCGGGCCGTAGCAGCGATGACGGTATCTTAACGGGGAAATTTTTGAACCTTGCCAAATGTTCATGGTTACCCCAATGACCTCATAGCCTTGTTCCTTGAGCAGAGCAGCAGCCACAGATGAATCCACCCCACCGCTCATGGCTATCACTACCTTCACCATCCTTCTTAATTTACACCCCTATCTATCTCCAACTCGAGGTCTTCGATTAGTTTTAAATCCTCCCGGGAGATCTTCCCTGGGCCGTCAGGAGGCACAAGGGTGAATCTTATTTCAGCGGGGAATCCTCTCAATGGCAATGCACACCTTTTCCAGCTCTCGAGCTGATAAAGATTTTCCACGGTGACAATTGCAAACCTGCGGGCTCCATATAGTATCCCTATCGATCCCACAACCTGCGGAACCACCGCCTCACTGCTCAGCTTCCTCGATAGCAATCCTCTGCTCCAGCTTCACCTTTTAGATACTTCTCGGGATTCTCATCAAAAAATTTCTTACAACCTGGGGCACAGAAGTAATAAGTCTTCCCTTTGTAATCCGACTTGGCTTTCGCCTTGTTCTCATCTACCCCCATCCCACAGACGAGATCTTTAGCCATCTAAATCACCTCCTTCTTTGTTTAATTTTGTCCCAGACTGTCCAGGAGCCGTGCTGGCACGATATTCAGGCCTCTCTCCCCGACATTCGCCCATGGTCGAAATCTCAAGTTACCAATAATTGGGGTGCTCATTATCATAGTGTTCCTCTACAAAGGCAAGGAAACTTTCTAGCAAGGAAGCTGCCTTGCTATTATCACCTTCCCTCACCGTATCTAGAGCCTCGTTGAGAATTCCAATTTCGATTTCTATCTGTGAAGATATGTTGCAGACATTGCCATAGCAAGAGCCCAGATCAGCTCGCCATACATGTGATTGCTTTATACCTATCATCTTTTCTATATCAGCAATACAATCCGCCTTCTTTGAAGGTGAGGCCAACTTCTCTTTAATGGCAGCAATAGTTTCTCTAACCTCCTTTTTGTCTATCATCAACATTTTTCTCTCCTTTCTCACTACTATCGGGCAGCAATCTTGGCTGCCAGTCTCCCCACCCTGCTACCCAAAGCCCGGCATGCTTCAAGTGCTTCTTTGTCAGGCTTTTCTATTGCTACCACTCCATAATGCCCTCCAACTTTTATAGGATCCCCCATCACCATCATTCCATGAATGAGCATCGCTTGAAGTAGGGAGATAAGAGTTGTCTCATTTCCTCCAGATATAGCACCGGATGAGGTGAAGGCAGCCCCTACTTTGCCTTCCAGTCTACCCCTTATCCCCACCGACTCACTTATTAGCTTCTTCATGTTCTCCGACATCGTCCCAAAATGGGTTGGAGAGCCCAGGATTATGCCATCCGCCTTCTCTAAATCCTCCAGGCTAGTATCCGAGGCTTTTTTGACCTCCGCTTCTGTCTCTGCTTCTCTAATACCTTCACCAACCGCTTTCGCCATCTCCTCAGTATTTCCGGTTTTTGAATCGTAGACCACTAACACCTTTGCTATAGCTACCTCCTTCTTAAATCATCTCTACTATGATCTTTTCCCCTTCTTTAACCTCCTTAAACACCTTCGAGTCGAAAGTTAGCTTTCCGAAGATATTCACTGGACTTGCTGCTCGGATCTCCTCCCCCCGGGTTATAGGAGTAGGGCCAAAGAAGATGCAAAGGGCACTTCCCCGAGGCCAATAGCCTAAATCGCCAGGCTCTACTATTTCATGCCCCTCCTCTAACTCCATCTTTACTGGGATGGCAAAGTATATTTCCTCCCCCCAAATATTGGCCCTGCCGCTCAGGGGTAAGGCTTGCCAAATGGCATCGGCGGTCTTTGTAGTATTGAGCTCTGCCAGCGCTGTTACCGAACCCGTTATAATGCGAATTTGCCTTTTCACTTTTTCAATGCTCATAAGTTCAGCTACATTCTCTGCATCCCCTCCTCCACTCCGTTCCAGACCAGGTATCTAAAATCCCTGAGGCTACAGGCTCAGAGCTAAGGCGAAGACTCAGCGCTAAAATGTCGGCATGGTTCCATCTCCTTGCCCCCTCACTCTATCCTCCGTAGTTCCATCTTCAGTAGATTAACCCGATCCATGCACTGTACTTCAAGGACATCTGGGTTCCCGTATTTTTCCGGAAAGTCACCCCCAAACGGAGCATGATAATGTAGGGGAAGCTGTCACGGGGTACTATTATATCATTGAAAAGCAGTAGCCGAAAACCAAGGCCATTACTGAAACTGCTCCTAAGTAGGCGAGTAAGGTCTTGCTGCCGAATTCTTTTCTCAATACTAGAATAGTTCCATAGCTGGTAATTGGCCCCACCAGTAGTAGCGTCATCCCTGCTCCATTGCTTCCGGCGATTATCGCCATCGGTGCTGCATCTTCATAGGAAAGGTGGATAGGCCTAGAGATGAGGTAGGTGAGAGCAAATACCAAAAGGATATTGCAGAATATCCTGATGGCAGTCATGCCCACTGCCGCTGGAAGTTCGGTGATTATACCCCCTTGTAGGCTGAATAATACCACCAGGGTAAGCCCCATATTACCCTCTGCTAGATAGCTCTACATCAAAACCATAGCAGTGCACGGGGCAACCCCGAGGAGGATCATCCCTGCCCTGTACTCCTGTGCAATCTCGGGAGATAAGAAATCTTTGAAAATTACACTTGGTTCTCTTTACCTAGGGCAACGACCTCTTTTCTCAGTGCAAATCATTCCCTCCTGATTTAGTAGAGACATACAGCACTGGGCGGAGAGAAACTCACTGAACCTATCTGAGTTTAATCTGTAGTGAGACCAGGTACCAACTTCCCTGCGCTCGACAAGCCCGCACCTTTCCAAAATTGCCAGGTGGTAAGAAGTTAGTGACTGCCCCTGGTCCAGGGCAGCCTCCAGTTCACAGGCACAAAGCTCCTCATGCTGAGCTAGCAAGCTGATAGTCTTTAACCTGCTTGGACTGGCCAGTGCCTTAAACAGAGCGACATGGGTGTTAAGTTCCTTCCTTTCAGCTTCGCTCATAATCGAAGTTGTATCAAATTTTTTTGATATATTCAATACACAAAACAGCGACAACTATTCGAGAGATTCCAAATCTTACCTCACCCATTCTCCACATGCGGAGGGGGGTTCAGGCGTTGATAGTGATTTGAACACTTCGTGAGCTTTAGGGCCGGTCACGGTATCCCGCAGACGCCATCCACCATCCCTCTTTACATAGACCTCGAGGCTATCCTGGTTGAGGATATATTTGCAATTTCCCCTGACTATTTCTTGACTCATAACTCACCCCCGGTTACTGCCAAATTGTAAACTCAACTTTAGCCATCACGCCCATGGTGCGCGAACGGCCTTATTTTTTTGAACTCGACTATCAGGTCGCACCGGCCTCCGGTCTTATCTTGCCCAGCCTAACACCATACCGAGAAGCTGCCCCCCAGCTCAGCCATCGTTGCTCGCTATGCCTAACTTGGGTGGGTTCTCCTTGGCGCTTTTCACTCCCTGTCTTTCTATCCCTCAGTCATCCTCGTTAGACGGCAACCACCTCCTTGACCTCAGGCACATGCTCTTTAATCACCTGCTCGATCCCACGTCGCAAGGTCATAGTTGACATGGGGCAGCCACTACAAGCACCAGTTAGCCTTACCCTGACCACATTTTCGCTAACATCTACCAGTTCCACATCGCCTCCGTCGGCTAACAAAGCGGGCCTTATGCGGTCCAGGGCTGCTTCCACCTGCTGTCGCATGATTCACCCCCTTATTCATTTATACTTTACCATTCTCCTCTCCAAATGATTTGAGGAATGTCTCGGGAATCCCGGGAACCTGGGCGTCTACCCACCCTTTAAGGCAATTGAGACAACAGAAGCTATACTGCTCGACA